>DATHRY010000042.1:0-2123 GCA_035464715.1 Longimicrobiales bacterium | reverse complement strand
GTCCCCAGGGCCGGATGCGTTCTCAAGGGGGGGGTGGGGTCCGGGCCCGGGGACGACGGCCCGGTGAAGGACGTGGCCTACTCCGCCGAGGAACGGCGCCGGCTGGCGGCCGCCTGGCGGGCCGGCGACCCGGTCTCGTGCCCCCGCTGCGGGGTCCGGCTCCAGGCGCGATCCGTGCCCCGACCGGACGCCGTGTCCTATGTCCGGACCCGGAGCTGGCTGACCTGCCCCGGGTGCGGCGGCGCCCTGGTGGCCGACGATCCCCGGAGGGCCCCGTGAAGGTGGTGCTGATGTCGGGCGACCGGGTGCTGGTGGACGAGTCCGGACGGCTGGTCCGCCTGGACGAGGCGCCGACCGGGGCCCGGAGCCCCCACGGCGGGCCGCTGGTCCTCGGGACGACGGATCCGGTCGGGGTGTTGGAGTGGCCCGACGCCGACGCGCCGCCGGTCGCGGGCGTGTTCCTGGGGCTCCGGGCCAGCCTGGGGGCGCTGTCGCTGGAGGAGAGCCGGATCGCGGGCCGGGCCCGGCAGCTCCTGGAGTGGCGGCAGCACCACCGGTTCTGCGGGCGCTGCGGCACCGAGACCCGGCTCGAGACCTCCAGCGCGCTCCGGTGTCCGTCCTGCGCCCTGGATCACTTCCCCCGGGTCGCGCCGGCGGTGATCGTCCTGGTCCACGACGGCGACCGGGCGCTCCTGGGACGCCATCGCGGCCTCCCGCCGGGCATGTACAGCACCCTGGCAGGCTTCGTGGAGCCCGGCGAGTCCGCCGAGGACACGGTCCACCGGGAGATCCGGGAGGAGTCGGGGGTGGCGGTGGACGACCTGCGCTACCTGGGCAGCCAGTCCTGGCCCTTCCCCCACTCCCTCATGCTCGGCTACCTGGCCCGCTACCGGGGCGGCGAGCTCGTGCGGGAGGAGGAGGAGCTCGAGGACCTGGGCTGGTTCCCCAGGGACGGGCTTCCGACGATCCCGCCGCCGGTGACCATCGCCCGGACCCTGATCGACGCCTGGCTCGAGGGGCGGCACCGGGACCACCGGGACCAAGGGTGATGCGGGTGCGGTTGCGCCCGGCCCCCCTGCGCCGGAGAATCGCACGCGTCCCTCGCCGTCCCTCGCACCGACCGCTCCGTATGCACCTTCGTCGCTCCCGCCCCCCCGGCCGTCTCCGGTCCCGGTCCACCGCGCTGCTGCTCGCCGTCGGCGCCCTCGGGCTCGTCCCGGGATCGGGCGAGGCCCAGACCCCCGGCCGTGAGCCCGCGCTTCTGGAGCTGGGCATGGGCGCCCGGGCGCTGGGCCTCGGCATGGCGCCGCAGATCGGCGGCGGCGACCCGGATGCCGTCTTCGTGCACCCGGCCCTGGCCCTCCAGGCCGCGGGCTTTCGCGTGGGGCTGGCCCGCTTCGGCAGCACCGGCACGGGGTACGGCGTGTCCGCCGGCACCGGGTGGTGGGGCGGGGCGGTCGCCGTCTCGCTCCAGACCCTGGACTACAACGCGCCGGGGCCGGGCCTCCGTCCGGGCGGGATGGACCCGTTCTTCGGCGAGTCCGGCACCGGCGTGGCCGAGGCGGCCGCGACCCTCACCTACGCCCGGGAGCTCTTCGGGGTCGATCTCGGCGTCTCCGGCCGTATGACCACCCAGCGCTTCGACGGCGCCAGCGTCACCACCGGGATGGCCGACGTGGGGGCCTCACTCCCCCTGGGCCCCGTCCGGGCGGCGCTGTCGGTCCGGAACCTCGGGCGCGACCCGGAGCTGGGCGACGAGGCCCTGGAGCTGCCCATGGAGGTGGTCCTGGGCGTGGGCGGGTACGGAATGCAGATCGGCCCCCTGGACGCGGGGTTCGCCGCCCAGGTGGCCCGTCGGGACGACGGGGAGTTCACCGTCGGGGGCGGGCTGGAGGTGGGGTACTGGCCGGTGCGGGGGCGGACCTTCGTGGGCCGCATCGGCTTCCGGAACGTCCCCGAGGGGGACGCGAGCCCCGTGACCTTCGGCGGGAGCTTCTGGGGCGACGACCTGATGCTGGAATACGCCTTCCAGCCCGTGGACGACGAGTCGGGGCTCCACCGGTTGACGGTGGGCTGGCGCTGAGGGACGTCGGGAAGATTTCCCGACACGCGGTGTAGCCGGG
>DATHRY010000041.1:0-4077 GCA_035464715.1 Longimicrobiales bacterium | reverse complement strand
GAGGCCCTCGGCATCCCCGAGGGGGAGCGGATCGTGGCGACGGTCCAGCTGGGGGAGCCGGCGGAGGTGCCCTCGGAAAAGGTCCGGAGGGCTGCCGCGGAAGACACGACCTGGCTGCCGTAGGCCGAGGGGCCCCACTTCGAGGGTAGAGTGGCCGGGCGGATCGCGGAGTCTCCGGCGGCGCCCGGACTCGGACCGACAGCTTACGCGGACATCAACAATTCCTTGTCCGCCACCGGACCCCTCCGTATCTAACGGAGTCGCCCCCTCGAGCCGGATGGCGTCGTCCGGACCCGTTCGGCCGGGCCCTCGGAGGATCGACATGCTGACGGTATTCGTGAGCCACAGCAGCGACGACGCAGGTCCCCTGTCCCTCGTGACCGGCCTGGTCGAAGCCTGGGGATTCCACGTGTGGCGAACGTCTGAGCTCATCGCGGGCGAGCAGTTGGCCAACGGCCTCAAGACGGCGATCGACGAGGCCGACGTCTGCATTTTCATCGCGACTCCACGGTCGATCGAGTCGGGATGGTGCATGGCGGAGCTCGGAGCGTTCTGGGGAGCGGGGAAGCGCGTCGTCACCTTCCTGGCAGACCCCACCGTGGAGCCGGTGCACCTGCCACCCCAGTTCCAGGGCAGCCTTCGAGCGGAGACCGCCGATCAGTTGAGGAATTCGCTGAACGAGGCGGCACGCGGTCGGGTGCAAAGGACCGCGACCGGCTTCTGCACCAAGCTCGGACATCTCGACGTGGACGTATCGATCGGGGGGATACAGTACCTCCCGGAATCCCCGGGGCTGCCTTTCATCGCACTCCCCGCCAACGAGTTCTTCGACGACGAGTGCATCAACGACCGCGAGAGCTCTCTGGGAGCGTTCGTGCAGCACCACTTCCCTGGCCATGTCGAGCAGATACAACAGCTCGTCAGGAACGCGCTGGACGGGACCGGTGAGCCGGTCGAGAAGAGGCCCGGCCAGCATGCGATCAGCTATGGGCTCGGACACACCGTCTTCCTGGACCGACCGTTGGGGGCGAAGCTGCAGATGGCGATGGTGTCGGTGACGACCCAGCGGGCCGATGCCGGGCTGAAGGGCGATGCCTCTTCCCTGCTTGCTGGGATCCGTGGGCTCCAGAGGCTGATGGCCAACTTCCGACTCGGGCGGGTTCGGCTGCCCTTGATGGTGAGCGGCCAGGGCGGTCTGCGGCCCGAAATCTCCCTCCTCTGTACCCTCATCGCGTTTGGCGAGGCGTCGGGGGCGAGCACCGCCAGGGGCGTGCGCCGGGTCGAGATCGTCGTCTACGGTGGGAGCGATGGTGAGCCTGACGTGCAACCCGCCTCGATCCGGCGGGCTTTGCTCTTCGCCTCGAGATTCCTGGGCTGACGGTGCACCCCGACGACCCGTACGACCTGGACCGCTTCGTGCGCGCTCAGGAGGATCACTACGGTGCCGCGCTGCGGGAGCTCATGTCCGGGCGCAAGGAAACGCACTGGATGTGGTTCATCTTCCCGCAGCTCCGGGGCCTCGGCCAGAGCCGGACCGCACATCGCTACGGGATCGCCTCCCTCGACGAGGCTGCGGCCTACCTCGAGCACTCGGTCCTGGGGGCGCGCCTCCTGGAATGCACCCGGGCCGTTCTGCGGCATCGGGATCGTTCGTCGAGGCAGATATTCGGATATCCTGACGACCTGAAGTTCCGTTCCTCGATGACGCTGTTCGGTGAGGTGGGCCACGGTGACCGGATCTTCGAGGAGGCGCTGATGGCCTTCTGTGAAGGAAAGGACCAGGCGACGCTCGAGCTGCTCGGCAGGGATCGGGAGGGATGACCGGCCGGGGTTGACGCCTCTCCGCTGGATCCGTGGTCGACGCCCCGAGCCGTCCGCGCCCCTCGTCGTCGCCCGGTGCCCGCCACCGCTGTCCCGCGACGCCCCGGAGCGCTATCTCAACAGCCGCACCGGACCCGCGTGTCCGTTGCAGGTGACCGCACTCGAGACGGCTCTTCCTCCTCCGGCCCTCCCCGCCCGTGACCTCCGTCGTCAGCCGCTTCGCCAACGTCCGCCGGGAAGAGGTTCCGGCGCTCCTCGCCTCGGTCCTCTTCTTCTTCTGCGTCCTGACGGCGCTCATGGTGGTCCGGCCTGCCCGGGAGGCCCTCGGGATGCGGAGCGGCCTGGACACGGTGCGCTGGCTCTTCGTGGGGACCGCGGTGGTCACGCTGGCGGTGAATCCGGTCTTCGGGTGGCTCGTCTCCCGGTTCCGGACGGTCACCTTCATCGCCGCCACCTACCTGTTCTTCGCGGCGGCCCTGCTGGTGTTCTGGTGGCTGATCACCTTCGCCCCGGAGCGGACCGGCGAAGTCTCGGGCCGGGTCTTCTACGTCTTCTTCAGCGTGTTCAACCTGTTCAGCACCATGGTCTTCTGGGCCCTGATGGTGGACCGGTTCTCCCTGGAGCAGTCGAAGCGGCTCTTCGGGGTCGTGGCGGTGGGGGGGACACTGGGTGCCATGTTCGGGCCGTGGCTCGCCTGGACCTACGTGGACCAGATCGGCACGTCGAACCTCCTGCTGATCGCCGTGGGCTTCCTGGGACTGGGCGTGGTGGCGGCGGCGGTGGTGGCCCGGCTCCAGCCGGAGAGCGGCCGGGCCGTCGCCCCGGGGGCGCCGAAGGCCAAGCCCGCCCCCAGCGACGAGAAGGTCATCGGGGGCTCGGCGCTGGAGGGGTTCACCGACGTGCTGCGCTCCCCCTACCTGCTGGGGATCGCGGGCTTCGTCATGATCATGAGCATCATGGCGACCTTCATCTACTTCACGCGGCTGCAGATGGTGGCGGCCATGACCGAGGTGGTGGACGAGCAGACGGGCTTCTTCGCCCAGATCGACTTCTGGACCCAGTTCGCCACCCTGATGCTCCAGCTCCTCGTCACCGGCCACATCATGCGGCGCCTGGGGGTGGCGGTGGCGATGGCCCTCCTTCCCCTGACCGTCGCCCTGGGCTTCGCCGGCCTCGTGATCAGTGGGAGCTTCGCCGCGCTGATCGTCCTGGAGGCCTCGTACCGGGCCGTGCAGCGGGGCATCACCCGGCCGGCGCGGGAGACCCTCTTCACCGTCCTCCCCCGCCGAGACCGCTACAAGGGGAAGGCGGTGATCGACACCTTCGTCTACCGTACCGGGGACGTGGTGGGGGCCTGGACCGAGGGATTCCTGGGGAAGCTCGGCGGGGGCGTCACGCTCCTGGCCGCCCTGGTGATTCCCACCGCCGTGGTCTGGGCCGGGCTGTCCGTGTGGTTGGCCCGGGAGCAGGGGCGGCGGGCCGTCGATCGGGCCGAGTCGCCGCAGCCCGAGGTGCCGGTGGGCTGACGCTCCGCGTCCTCCCGGCCGACCCTGCGGGCGAAGCTACTCGAACCCCTCGTAGGCGGCGTCCAGGTCCTTCTTGGAGAGGACCTGGAAGGCGACGTGGGTCTCGGTCCGCTGGAGGCCGTCGACCTGGTGGATGTGCTCCGTCACGATCCGGTTGATGTCCTCCCACAGCGGCACGCGGAGCTGAGCGACCAGGTCCCACTCTCCGGTCACGGAGTAGACTTCGGAGACACCGTCCACGGCGGCGAGGGTCTGGGCGGCCCGGGCCACCGCGTCGGGTCTGCAGCGAACCATGACCAGGGCGACGAACATCGGAACCTCCGGATGGGGGGAGTCGGGGGGCCGCAGGGAACGATCCTGCGCCCGCCTCCGCGGGCGGGTGAGGAAGAAGTGTACACTTGCGGGGTGCGGCCTCAAGCAGGGGAACACCGCAGGCCCCACCTCGGCGGGACATCCGCGGCGCTCCCGTCGGGGTCGACGATGCCGGCCGAGGGTGAGTGAGAACGTCGACCCCGAGGTGCCCGAGGATCTTCACCGCCACCGACCTGGCCATTGGGCTCGTCGTCGACCAACAGAATCATGTACTCTTGCTAATCACAATCATTTGTATTATAACTCATTAAAATTGCAAAAGCCAATTTTGTATCGATTGTCAAACGGTTCCGGATTCGATCTCAATGTTTAGGTCTGAGTAAACTCAATCGAGCACTGTCGACAGGAGCCGTTTCCC
>DATHRY010000040.1:0-10132 GCA_035464715.1 Longimicrobiales bacterium | reverse complement strand
GAACCCATTCCCGCCCCGGGAGCGCCCGGACGACGGCGAGATCCGCGGGAGTGAAGCCTCGCGCGAACCGCACCTCCAGTCTCTCGTCCGCGACCGCGCGAACCCCCACCGGGGGCAGGCGGAGGTGCGACACAGGCCGGGGGTCGGGGGCCTGGCGATCGGGGGCCTGGCGATCGGGGGCCTGGCGATCGGGGGCGTGCCGGTCAGGGGCGTGCCGGTCGGGGGCGTGCCGGTCGGGCGCCTCCGGAAGGTCGGGGGACTGCCGGTCCTGGGCTTGGCGGTCGGGCGTCTGGCCTTCGGGGGGGCCTCGGCGCGGTCGATCCATGACGGATGAACGCCGCGACGGTGCGGCGCGTGAATGGGCGTATGGGACCGGAGGCCTCTTCGCCGCGTCGTTCCCGGGTCGCGTCGAAACCGACCCTTCCCTACGCCCTCGCTACTGCACGGAACCGTCGACTCGCCGCTTCATCTCGTCCACCCAGCCGGGGACCAGGCGCAGATAGCCTACGTCCGCCCGAGCCGGCGCCCTGAGGTACGCGACGCCGCCATCGGGTGTGGGGTCCAGCGACCATCCCGGCGTATCGGCGCGGCTTGCATCGTCGATGACGACCTCCGGGACCGAGAGCGGCGGGTCGTCACCGGGGATCGGCCTCGCCCGCAGGACCGGGCCCGCGTCCGACGTGGTCACCGAATAGGCGATCAGGGTGGTGTCGGCGGTCCACTGGAGTTCCATGGCGCCGGCCATGATGCTCCAGCGGCGGTCCCGGTCGGGCCAGTTCTCCAGCACGGCCCCGGACTGGCCGTGCTGCTCGTAGACGAGCCAGCGACGGTCGGGGGAGAGGCTGATGAAGATCGCCTGGACACCCAGCCGGTGGGTCCTGGCTGAGTCCCCCGTCAGCTCCAGGATGTACGACTCCATCCCCGAGACGGCCCCGACACCGACGAGCACCGAGTCGGGGCCGATGAAGACGCTCGGGTTGCTCCCTTCGTTGGCGCCTCGGCGGACGATGCGTGGTGCCCCGGTCCGGTTGGGCTCGTAGACCAGGATCCGCTCCTCCCAGGGAGGACCGTCGACCTCGGTGAAGACGAGGCGTCGGCCGTCGGGCGACCACAGCGGATGACCCACGTACGTCGCCGTCGCGACGGTCTCGTACTCGCCGGAGCGGAGGTCGTAGATCCGGAGCTCCTGCTCCTGGAGGCCGTCGACGGCGGACGCCATGCGGCGGCCGTCCGGAGAGACGGAGAACCGGAGGTGGGCGGCCGGCGCTCCCCGGAACGTCTCCATGGTCCCGTCGGGCAGCGCCTTCACGATGGGGCCGACCTCCATGTTGGGGCCGGGAGCGTACAGCAGGGCGCCGTCCGCGGTGAGGTCGTAGTCGCCGGCGCCGGTGTAGGGTTGCCGCCGCACGCCCGACACCGTGGGCACGGGGGGCGCCACCTCCAACGCCTCCCGGTCCAGGAAGCGGGTCGCCATGAGGGTCCCGTCCAGCGACGTGTACACCAGGTAGTCGTCGTCCACCACCCGGAAGTCCGAGCCGCGGAGCCGGACCATCCCCTCGCCCTCCGGGTCCCGGTGCTGTAGGAGCGCCGACTCCCGGTAGCCCCGTTCCGGCGTGATGACGTAGGCGTACTTGTCGGCCCCGCCGCCGCACAGGATCCGCTCCCCCTCCAGGAGCGAAGGGAAGAGGCAATAGTCGGTGAGCTGATCACGGACGGGCCCCCGGACCGGGTCCAGCCGCCGGAGCCGTCGACCGTCGTTCTCCGCGTACAGGAGGGTGCCGTCGGGCATCCACCGAATGCCCATGACCCCCTCGGCGGGCACCAGCGTCGCCACGTCGCCCCCGGCGATGGCAGCCGAGCGGAGCTGCCCGCCGGAGATGAACGCGACCCTGCGCTGGTCGGGGGAGACGACCGGGCGCGACTGGGCGCCGTCGGTCCCGGCGACGGGGCGGACCTCCCCGGTCTCCACGTCCAGGTGGTAGACCCGGGTCACCGAGTCGGGCCGGGCCAGGTACACGGCGAACCGACCATCCGCGGACACGGAGAACGTCCGGGACACGTGGATCCCGGACAGGGGCTCGTTCCACGGCAGTCCGATGTCCCGGGCCCCCGGGTCCGGGGAGGACTGCTGCCGGCCCACGAGCCACCCGGCCACCAGGGCGACGACGGGGACGGCCAGGAGGAGGGCCATGGTCCGGCGGGACGGTCCGGACTGGGCGGTGGACCTCCCCCTGTTGCGGGATGCGCCCTGGCGGGATGCGCCCTGTCCGGCCAGCGCCTCCCGGAAGCGGTCCGCCGAGTCCGGCCGGTCCGCCGGCAGCTTCTCCAGGCCGAAGAGGATGGCGTCCTCGACGTGCACGGGAATCGACCGCCGGATCGTGGTGGGCGACTGGGGCTCGCCCGTGAGGATGCGGCCGAGGACCGCCTGGGCCGTGCCTCCGGTGAAAGGCGGCTCGCCGGTGAGCATCTCGTACAGGACGCAGGCCAGGGCGTAGATGTCGCTGCGCTGGTCCGGGTCCCGGTCGCCGGTCGCCTGCTCCGGCGACATGTAGTACGGCGTCCCCAGGGAGAGGCCCGTCTCGGTGAGGCGGCCGCCGCCGGCCTGCTGCACGGCCAGGGCGATGCCGAAGTCGGCGACCCGGGGCTCCCCGTTCGCGAGCAGGATGTTGGCCGGTTTGATGTCCCGGTGGACGATGCCCTGGTCGTGGGCCGCCTGGAGCGCGCCGGCCACCTTGGAGGCGATGGCCACCGCCTCCTCCACGGGCAGCTGCTTCTCCCGGTCCAGCCGCTCCCGGAGGGACTCGCCCTCGACGTAGGGCATGACGTAGAAGAGCTGTCCGTCGGCGCTCCCCGAATCGAACAGGGGCAGGATGTGGGGATGCTGGAGCCGGGCGGTGGTCTGGATCTCGGTCAGGAACCGCTCGCTGCCCATGACCGCGGCCAGCTCGGGCTTGAGGACCTTGAGCGCCACCATGCGGTCGTGCCTCAGGTCCCGGGCCAGGTACACCGTCGCCATTCCCCCTTCCCCCACCTCCCGCTCGATGTGGTAGCGGTCGGACAGGGCGGCGTTCAGGCGGTCCATGGCGGCACTCGGGTTCTCTCAGGGGTGGACCGTCCTGCGACGGCGTGCCCCATTCTCGGGGCTTTGGGGCCGCCGGGGCAAATGCGGAGGGCGTCGAGCTCGCCTTCCGGCGCCGGTCCCATCGGCGAGGGCTCCTCCGCCTCGAAGGACCGCCGCGCCCCGGAACTGGTACCCATCCCGCACGGGGGCCGCTCCCCCGGTCGCGTTCCCGAGCGGGACGCGTGGGCCCTTTGCGAGGAAGCACCCGATGAAGATCGCCATCCTGTCCCGAGAGCGCGGCAACTACAGCACCCGACGGCTCCGGGAGGCCGCGGAGAGCCGGGGCCATCGCGTGAAGGTCCTGGACACGCTGAAGTTCTCGATCGACGTGGAGAGTGGTACGCCGAGGCTCTTCTACGGGTCGAAGCCCCTGTCCCGGTACGATGCCGTCATCCCCAGGATCGGGGCGTCCATCACCTACTTCGGGACGGCCGTGGTCCGGCACTTCGAGCAGCTCGACGTCTACACGCCGAGTCCGGCCAACGCCATCGCCACCTCGCGGGACAAGCTGCGGGCGTTCCAGGTCTTGAGCCGGCACCATGTGGGACTCCCCCACACGGCCTTCGCCCGTCGCAGGCAGGACGTGCTTCCGGCCATCCAGCGGGTCGGCGGAGCGCCGGTCATCATCAAGCTCCTGGAGGGGACCCAGGGGGTGGGGGTGATCCTGGCGGACTCGGTGAAGATCGCCGAGGCCATCGTGGAGACGCTCCAGAGCACCAAGCAGAACGTGCTGATCCAGAAGTTCGTCGGGGAGAGCGCCGGCACCGACGTGCGCGCCTTCGTCGTGGGCGGCGAGGTGGTGGGGGCGATGCGGCGCGTCGCACAGGGCGGCGACTTCAGGAGCAACGTCCATCGGGGCGGGCTGGCGGAGGCCATCGAGCTCGACGACGCCTACCGGGAGACGGCGATCCGGGCGGCCCAGATCATGGGGCTCAAGATCGCCGGGGTCGACATGCTGGAGGGGGCGGACGGCCCCCAGGTCATGGAGGTCAACTCGTCCCCGGGGCTGGAGGGGATCGAGGGGGCGACGAAGCTGGATATCGCCGGGGCCATCATCGACTTCATCGAGCGCCAGGTCGGCTTCCCGGAGCTGGACGTGCGTCAGCGCCTCACCGTGTCCAGCGGCTACGGGGTCGCGGAGCTGCACATCGGCGAGAGCTCCGACATGGTGGGACGCTCCATCGAGGACTCCGGGCTCCGGGCCAAGGACATCGTCGTCCTCACCCTCCATCGGGGGACCACCGTCATCCCGAATCCCAGGGTCTCCCGCGTCCTCGAGGAGGGCGACCGCGTGCTCTGTTTCGGCAAGCTCGAGTCGATGCGGGACCTGGTTCCCGCGCGGCGGGCGCGGGGGCGGAAGAAGGTCGAGTCGCTGGAGACCGACGTCCCGTCCCGCCGAGGTGCGGTCTGGGACGCTCCGTCCCGGAGCTGATCGACCGTCCATGTCGCCCCCCGGTCGGCCTCAACCGCTTTCGAGCAGCTCCAGGATGCGGCGGATCGATTCCTCGACGGTCGTGATCTCGGGGAGGACGTTCTCCAGGCCGTTCACCCGCCAGCTCATCCACTGCACCAGGACCGGGTCGGACAACAGCTCGGACCGGTCGGAGGCGGGCTCCACGTCCAGGCGCTGGATCTTCCCGGCAGCTCGGAGCACGTCGTACATCGCACCCTCGGACACGAGGTGGGGCGCCCACTCCTCGAAGGTGTTCCGGTGCTCCATGAGCTCGTCACCACTCAGGTCCTCCACGATGTCCGGCCAGCCGGCCACGGCCACCCGGAGCGAGTCGTTCCGGAGGAGCCCCAACCTCCCGGACTGGACGAGGGAGTTGATCCCACCGAGCACGGGGTCGTAGCTCCAGGCCCTCAGAGAGGTGTAGACGACCTCCGCCGTGGACGCTTCACTCCGTGGCTCGCCACCCATCCCGGCCCGGGCCAGGAACTCGTAGGCCGCGTCGAGGGCCGCCTCGTGCATGCCGCGGATGGTGTCGAGGCGCGCGGCGTTGGCCTCGAAGTCCACCCTGAGCTGCGCGATCGCCTCCCGCTCGTCCTCCCGATCCTGGTAGCGGCCCCACCCGGCGTCGATCCCGAAGGCCAGGAGGATGGAGACGACGATCACGAGGCCCTCGACGAGGACACGGGCCCACGGGACCCGGCGCGACGAGCTGTCGCCCATCAGTCGGAGGGGTGGGAGAGAGGACGGCGTTCTCGCATCGAGGCGCACCTGTTCGGGAGAAGACCCTCACCTTCGGACCTCGGTGTGAGATCGGCGGCAACGTGCCCGGGTGGACCGAGATCCGTCAATGCCGCCGAAGCTTCCACATGGGCCTCCTCCCGGGAGGGGGGGCGGATCCCCGACGCCCGCGGCCCCGCGGGACGCTACCGGATCCGGATCCCCACGGAGAGGGTCCGGCCAGGACGCGGGAGGCCGCACTGGTCGAAGACAAGGGCGTCGGTGACGTTGTCCAGCCGCACCGTCGCCTCGAGGAAGCCCGGCAGGCCGGACCCCGCGAGCCGGAAGCCCCGCCGGAGCTCCAGATCCAGGGCTGGATCGCTCGAGAACGTCCCGCTCTCCGGCGTCCCCGGGCTCCGGCAGGTCTGCTCCGATTCCCAGCGGGCCGCGGCCTCGCCTCGGACCTTCCAGGGAAGGGTCGTCCCCACCGCCACCGCCCCCGCCCGAGCGGGGGCGTAGTCGACGTCCCGGGTTGCCCCGTCTTCGCTGCCCCGGACCCGCTGGAGGGTCATGTCTCCCCGGACGTCCACGGGGCCCAGCGTCCCGTCGAGGAGGAGCTCCAGCCCCGTCGAACGCACGAGGTCCAGGTTCTGGCGCTGGAAGCGGGGGGGCCGGGTGCCCGGGAGCGCCACCCGGACGATCCCGTCCGCCAGGTCCCGGTGGAACCCCACGACCTGGAGTGTCCCCCGCCCGCCGGTCCAGGTGGCCCCGCCCTCGATCGCGGCGAGCCGCTCCGGCTCCAGCTCCGGGTTGGGCTCGAACCGGGACAGGGGGCCGGCGTAGAGCTCCCGGAGGGAGGGGAAGCGGACCCGTCGTGCCGCCGCCGTGTGGAGGCGGAGCCCCGGCCTCGCCGACCATGCGAGCCCCGCCCGGGCCCCCCAGGCCTCCTGCCGTGCCAGCGGCGGCTTGTCGCCCGCCGCCGGGGTGTCGGCCGCGTCCAGCGCCACGCCGAGGTCCACCTCCACGGCGCCGACGCTCCAGGACCCTTCCACCGCCCCGCTCCACAATCGCTGCCGGTAGCGCTGCTCCGGGCCCGCGTCGATCGCCTCCAGGTGCCGGGTCGAGGAGGCGGTGCCGGAGAGGCGCACGACGGCGGACGGCGAAGGCCGCAGCTGGAGGACACCGCGGACGGTGGAGGTCCGGTCGTCCCAGCGCTCCGTGCCGGCCACCTCGGCGTAGGCGGCGGAAGCGTAGTCCTCGATCAGGAGGTCGGAGGTGCGGAGGCCGCCGTGGACGGTGGCGGTCAGCTCCCCGAGGGACGTGCGGAAGCCCGGCGTCCCGGCGGAGCCCACGAGCATCTGTGCCGACTCCTCCGGATAGCGCCAGAAGCGGGGGGTCTCCACGTGGGTCTCCGGCTCGACGCCCCGGTCCCCGTCGGTCGCCACGCCGGTGACGCCGACCCAGCCGGACGAGGGCCCCCCGAGGCGCGCCGACAGGAATCCCCCGTGACGCCGCAGGTCGCTCGCCATGCGGAGCCCGTCGGGTCCCTCCAGCCACGGGGAGGGCTCCGCGCCCCCCGGGACTGCGAGCCCCGGACGATCGACGAACCAGGCGCCGCCGTGGACGTCGAGCAGCCGCGACGAGAGCCCGACGCGGCCTCCGGCCCGGGCCTCCAGCTGGACCCCCGCCGGCGCGGTGCCCACGGCGGCGAGACGTAGCCCCGGCGGCGGCGGGGCGCCCTGGGTCGCACCCCCCACGTCGAGCTCCACCGCGCCCAGGGTGACGTTCGGGCCGAACGAGAGGGGAGCGGGCCCCCGCGTGAACGCCAGGGTGCGGGCGCCGGTCACCGGGAGCACCGACAGGTCGGCCCGGTGGTCGTAGCCGAGGGTGATCGGGACGCCGTCGACGAGCACGGCGACCTGACGGTCGTCGCCCCCCCGGAGGAAGGGCTGGGCCTGGCCCCGGGCGTTCCGGCGGATGCGGATCAGCGGCGTCTCCCGGAGGACGTCTTCGGCGGACGCCGCGATGCGCGGGGCGAGGGTGTCCAGGGGCACCACGAGGCGGGCCGCCCCGCCCTCCTCGGTCGCCGTCCGCTCGACGGTGATCCGGAGCCCCGGAAGCAGGACGGGCAGGGTGTCCGGTGTCTGGGCCGCGACGGCCATGGGGGCCACGCACGTCGCCAGGACCGCGACGACGGCCCGGACCCACCCCCGCTCAGTCATGCGCCCCGGGCCTCGCCGGAGATCGAGGGCGCCGGCTCAGTCTTCGAGCTCCGGGACCTGAAGCTCGAACCCCGGGAAGGTGTGTCCTCCTGTCCGGCACGGGTCGACGTAGCTGAAGTTCTGCCGGTACATCTGCTCGCGGGTGGGGCGGGGATAGATCCGGTCCACCTCGGCACTGTCCATGCCGTGGCTGGCCACCCGCTCCCGGGCCCGGTAGTTCACGGCCGACGGATCGTCCGTGCACTCCATCGCCTGCATCATCCCGTTGTCCTCGTGCAGGAGGATGTGGCAGTGGTGCACCCAGACCCCCGTGTAGTCGTCGAACCGCATCCGGAAGACGACCCGGCCCCCGTCGCGGGGGATCCACACCGTGTCCATCCAGCGGGGCTCGGGGAGGACGTTGTGGAGCACCCCGTTCTCGTCCGGAACCTCGATCCGCATCACCCACATGGGGTTGATGTGGATGTGGAAGGGGTGGTCGTTGCCCTTGTTGGTGATCTTGAACTCGGGGTCCTCGTGGAAGCGCCGCTGGCCCTCGGCCCGGGTCATGGGATAGCCCACGAAGTGCAGCACGTGCTGGCCCGGCTGCGGGAAGCGCTCGAGGTCGGTGTGACTCCACAGCGTCATCGAGGTGTTGTAGAGGACCCACTCCTCCGCGGTGTCCACCAGGACCCGGGACATCTTCGGATCCTCCGACCCGAACTTGCGGGGTGCCTCGGGCTCGCGCCCGCCCGACAGGTCGAACTCTGTATTGATCGCCATGGAGCGCGTACGGGGCGGGCAGAGCAGCTCGACGCCGTCCTGGGTGCCCCAGACCCGGTCCTTCAGGTGCGGGTTGTCGTCACAGAAGTCCTCGGGGGGATAGATGAGGGGCCAGTCGGTGCTACCGGCGCCGGTATAGGCGATGGTCCGGGTACGCATCGAGCTCGGGCGGACGCCGGTCCGGGCCGACTCGGACAGAGGCACCCGGAGCTCCTCCGCTCGCACGGGCTGGAAGAGGGGCGGCACCGGCGGGAGGTCGTCCCCGATCGTGGTGAGGTCGAAGTCCTCCCCCTCCACCGGCTCGCCCCGGACGTGCACGTAGGCCAGGACCACCCGGGCCGGCGTCCGCCGGACGACGGGCCCTGGGAAACCGGGGAGCGGGTCGCCGATCCCCGTCTGCATGGCGGACTGCCAGTGGTCGGTGTGGATGTCCGGCTCCATGGCGAAGACGGTGAAGATCTTCCCCGCCGCGTCCCGGGGCGCACGGAAGAAGACGTCCGCCCGGTTCGCGTTGGTGAGGAAGAGCTCGTTCGGCCGGACGTAGGCGTTCCGGATCGCATCGCCGTCCCGGTAGCAGTCCTCCACAGCCGCGTTCTGCGCCTCGAAGAACGACTCCCCATCCCGCTGCTCCCGGTACATCGGGTTCTCGGTGCCGGCGTTCTGCCTGGACAGATCCCGGACCACGTGCCGGACCCGTCCGCCTTCTTCGTCGACGAGGGTGATGCCGTCGAACTAGAGCTGGGCGAGATCGGCCTTCATCCCCTCCAGCTCCCGGTAGCTCACGGGCACCGTCGCCCGCTCGAGCTCCGCGTCCGGGTCGGGCTCCGCACCCTCGGGGGGGGGCACCACGTCGACCCGGTACATCTGCGCCCGCGCCCCCGCCACGTACTGGCCCTCGAGCACCATGAAGCGCTTGGTCCCAGAGCCGTCGACGCTGCCGTTGAGGACCCGCCACCGCTCCACCGCGCCGGGACGCATCTCGATCACGGCGGCGGGCATCACGCCATTGACCGCGTTCGCGGGCGGGAAGCGGAGGTTCGGGCGGCGCGTGCCCGCATCGAGGTCGAACGACCCGAGGAAGACCCGCTGCAGGAGGATCAGCCGCTCGCGGTAGTCCCAGGGCCCGGTCTTGTCCTCGGGGTCCGGCCACGCCTCGCCGGTCATCCGCCGGTTCACGGCCTCGTCGACGTCGCCCTCGACGATGAGGAAGCCGGCCATCCCGCTGGCCACCTGGTTGTGGGTCGCCCCGTGGGAGTGGGGATGGTACCAGTGCGTCCCGGGAGGATGGGGCAGCGGACCGTCCGGGCCCGGAATCGGGAGCTGGATGTCGTAGTCCAGCTGACCCACGTACTCGTTCGGGCCCAGGGCCAGCTCGGGATCGCCGGAGCTCCGGCGCGCCTCCCAGTCCGCCTTCGGGATGATCCGGAGCATCACGTTGTCGGAGTGCGAGCCGTCCGGATTGCGCTCGGGCCGCACGTGGAGCCCGTGGGTGTGCAGGTTCGTGGTGTGGGTCCGTGCCGTGCCGTTCACGTGGCCCTTGAGCGCCCAGCCGGGATGCACCTCCTCGGCGAGCACCTCCTGCGTCTCCTCCGGATGGAAGAAAGCGTTGCAGGGAATGATCCCGGGGCCCGGCACCGCGTCCGGACCGACCAGATCACAGATCTTCTGCACCGTGTCGACCGGCATCTCGACCGGATCGGGTCCCGGACCGATGGGTGTGCTATGCTCGTTGAGCCCCAGCATGTTGCGGATGCGGAAGCGGACGTTGCCGTCGCCCCGGACCCGCACCGTCGGCGCCATGGGCATGCCGTTGAAGCTGAAGAGTGAAGGAGCGCGATTGCCCGGGCTGGGCGAGCC
>DATHRY010000039.1:0-4959 GCA_035464715.1 Longimicrobiales bacterium | reverse complement strand
CGGCCTCGGCGTTCTGGAAGGTGGCCTGACATCATAGAGGCCCCGCGGACGCGGGGCCATGCTCGGCGAGCCGGATCTCCCGGGCCCGTGACACGGCCCTTCGAGACCCGCCGCTCGGCACGCCGATGGACGGCGGCGAGCCCGGCGCGGACGCCCCCCGGGAAGGCGCTGGCGCCGGCTCCAGGATGCCGATAGGGTGTCCGCAGGGGTCGGCCAGGCCCCCAGCGCCCCGGAGGCATGACGATGTCGGCTCCGCCGATCTCCATCTTCGCCGTCCTGGCGACGCTCGCCATGGGGATGCCCTCTGCCACGGCCGCGGAAGCATCGTCGCCGCTGCCCGCCCGGGCGGCTGCGCCCTTCACTCAGGCAGCGTCGCCGTCCACCACGCCCGCGGCGTCGCCGCCCTCCACCCGGGCTCCGTCGCCTCTCTTCTCGTCGGACCGGGTGCTGGAAATCACGATCGAGGCACCCCTCGGCGACATCTTCCGGCACCGGGGCGGTGACCGGGTGGCCTATCCAGGTCGGCTCGAGCTGACCGGCGAGGGGGGCGGCACCGAGGTGACCGGGCTGCAGGATGTGGAGCTCCGGACCCGGGGGCAGACCCGGCTCGACAAGCGGATCTGTCCCTTCCCGCCCCTGAGCCTCAAGTTCCGCCGGAAGGATGTCGCCGGGACGCTCTTCGAGGGACAGCGCCGCCTCAAGGTGGTGACCCACTGCCGGGACGACGACGACGGAGAGCAGCGCCTGCTCCTCGAGAGCCTCGCCTACCGGATCTACAACCAGATCACCGACTACAGCTTCCGCATCCGGCTCGCCCGCGTCACCTGGAACGACACGTCAGGTAGCCGGGAGCCGGTCACGCGGTACGCCTTCCTGATCGAGGACGTCTCGGAGGTCGCCGATCGGACGGAGTGGATCCCCCTCTCGGTGCCCGCGGTCCCACCCGATTACGTGGACGCCGACAACCTCGTCCGGCTGGAGTTCTTCCAGTACCTGATCGGCAACACCGACTGGTCCGCCTTCATGTCGGACGAAGAGGCGACGACCTGCTGCCACAACACGAAGCCGGTGGGAGGCCCGGCCGGGCCCGTGTTCGTCCTCCCCTACGACTTCGACATCACCGGGCTGGTCAATCCGCGCTATGCCGACCGGCTCTTCCGAGGGAACCTCCAGTCCCTCGGACTGAACAGCGTGCGGGACCGCCGCTTCCGGGGGGGATGCCGGTCCGAGGCCCTGTGGCCGGAGGTGGTGACGGAGTTCAACGCGCGCCGTGACGCGATCGAGGCCGTCGTACGCGACCAGGAGGGGCTCACCGCCCGGACCCGGAACGAGGCGCTGGCCTACGTGGCCGGCTTCTACGACGTGATCAACGACGCCCGGCGGCTCCGCCGGGAGATCCGGGGGCACTGCCGGACGTTCTGAGGGACCGGGAGGCCTCCGGTACCGGAACCGGATCTTCTCGCAGGCGACTCGTCCTCAGTCGCTCCGGAGCGCGTCCCGGGGCTGGATCCGGGTCGCTCGCCGAGCCGGGATCCAGCTCGCCATCAGCGCGACCCCCGCCAGCAGGACCGGCACCACCCCGAAGGTGAGGGGATCGGTGGGGCCGACCCCGTAGAGCAGGCTCGAGAGGATCCGCGTGGCGGCCATCGCCACGGCCAGCCCCACCACGATCCCCGCGCCCGCCAGCGCCATCCCCCTTCCCAGGACCATCCCCACCAGGTCCCGACCCCGGGCCCCCAGCGCGCTCCGGACCCCGAACTCGTGGGTCCGCCGCCCCACCGTGTAGGCCACCACCCCGTAGATGCCCACGGCCCCCAGGGTGAGCGCCAGGACCGCGAAGAGCCCCACCAGCATCACCGTGGCCCGGGGCCCCGCCACCGACCCGGAGATCCGCGTCTGCATGGTCCAGACGTCGGACACGGGCGTGTCGGCGTCCAGGTCGGCGACGATGGAGCGCAGGTCGCCGGCGACGGGGTCCGGGTCGCCGGCCGCCCGCACCGCCACCTGCATCACCCCCGTCCGGCCCTGGCTGAGAGGCACGTAGATGCTGCCTCCCCGGGCCTCCGTGAGATTGCCCCAGTTCACGTCCTCCACCACGCCGACCACGGTCCGCCAGGTGGACTCGCGGATGAAGCGGAAGCGCTGGCCGATCGCCGGCTCGCCCGGCCAGTTCTCCGCAGCCGCCCGGCGGCTGATCACGGCCACGAGGGGATCGTCGGGCCCGTCGGCTCCCGTGAAGAGACGTCCGTCCACGAGCTCGATGTCCAGGGTCCCGAAGAAGCCGGGGCTGACCGTTCCGATGGCTTCCGTGAAGAAGTAGTCCGCCGGGCCCTCCCCCCTTCCTTCGATACGGAAGATGGTCTGGTACGGCTGGGCGTCCCCGCCGAAGGGCAGCCCCGACGCCACCGCCGCCGACACGACGTCCGCCCGGCCCTCCAACGTCTCGAGGAGGTCGCCGTAGAAGCCCCGCATCTGCTCGTCGTCCCCGTAGCGGAACGCCGGGGGGGCGACGGTCGCGGACACCACGTTCTCGGTCCGGAAGCCCGGGTCGACCTGGAGCTGGCTCCACAGGCTCCGAAGCAGCAGGCCCGCCGAGATGACCAGCACCGCGGCCAGGGCCACCTGGCCGGAGACCAGGAGCGCCGACCACCCGGACCGCCGCCCCTCCCCGTCCCCGGGATCGCCCTCCTTGAGCATCCCCCGCACGTCCGTGCCCGAGGCCAGCCACGCCGGGCCGAGGCCGAAGAGGATCCCCGTCCCCAGCGTCGCCACCAGGGAGAAGCCCAACACCCGCAGGTCGATCCCGACCTCGTCGAGGCGCGGAAGGTCCGGCGGGAGCACCGCGCCCATGGCCGGAACGGCCACGAACGCCAGGACGACGCCTGCGATGCCGCCCACGCCCGCCAGGAGCAGGCTCTCGGTGAGGAGCTGTCGGACGATGCGCCCACGGCCCGCCCCCATGGAGGTGCGCACCGCCATCTCCCGCCGCCGGGCCACACCCCGGGCCAGGAGGAGGTTGGCCACGTTCACGCAGGCCACCAGGAGCACCAGGCCGACCGCGCCGAGGAGGACCAGGAGCATCGGGCGGGCCTCGCCGACGAGGCGTGTCTGCAGTGGGGTGACCACCGCGTCGGTCCAGTAGACGTCCAGCCCCTCACCCCCCCAGGGGAAGCGCTCCTGCATGTGGGGCGCCATGCCCGCCACGGCGGCCTGAGCGCGGTCCACCCCGACCCCCGGCGCGAGGCGCGCGACGACCGCGTACCCCCCGTAGGACCACATGTCGGCCACGTAGTAGTCGTAGTCCCCCTCGAGGACGACCGGGACCCACACCTGCGGGTCGCCCGCCGGGGAGCGGAAGCGCGGCGGCAGGACCCCCACCACGGTGCGGCTCCATCCGTCCAGCTGGATGGTGGTCCCGACGACGTCCGGGTCCTCCCCGAACCGGTCCCGCCAGAGCCCGTGTCCCAGGATCACCACGTCGTCCTCTCCCCGCCGTACCTCCACCGCCACGAAGTCCCGGCCCAGCATCGGGGGCACGCCGAGGAGCTCGAAGAACCCCGCACTCACCTCCACGGTCTCGAGCCGGACCGGCTCGCCGTCCCCCGTGAGGCTCAGGGGCTCGGCCTCGTGGTAGAGGCCCATGCCCTGGAAGACGTCCAGCTCCCGCTCCATCTCCAGGAACTCGCCCCGGGACCCCGGGCCGTCGGCCTTGGTGACCGTGACCAGCCGGTCGGGCTCGGCGAAGGCCAGAGGGCGGAGCAGCACGCCGTCCACCACGCTGAAGATCGCCGTGTTCGCCCCGATCCCCAGGGCGAGAGTGGCCACCACGGTCAGGGTGAAGCCCGGGTTCTTCCGGAGGGAGCGGAGGCCGAAGCGGAGGTCGGCCGCCAGGGTGTCCAGCCAGGGCAGCCCGCGCCGCGCCCGGACCGCCTCGGCCGCCTGGAGGGTGCCCCCGGCGGCGAGCAGGGCCCGGCGACGGGCCTCCCTCGGGTCCATCCCCCGTCGGATGTTGGCTTCGGTCTCCATCTCCAGGTGGAAGGCCATCTCCTCCCGGAGGTCGTCGGCGTGCCGGTCCCGGTTGACGACGCCCACGATGCGGGCCCAGGCGGCCAGGAGCTGGCGACGCACCGTGTAGAGGAGCTTCATGCCCGACCCTCCGGCCGTCCGATCGAGTCCGCGGGCGTCATGCGCCACCCTCCGGCCGTACGATCGAGTCCGCGGAAGTCATGCCTGCCCCTCCTGCAGCCCCATGAAGGCCGCGAGCACGTCTGCCGTCCGCCGCCACTCCCGGGCCTCGGCCGCGAGTTGCGTCTGTCCGGCAGGGGTGAGGGTGTAGAACTTGGCCCGACGGTTGTTCTCCGTCCGTCCCCACTCGGCGGTCACGCAGCCCTCCTGCTCCAGCTTCACGAGGGCCGGGTACAGGGTGCCGTAGTTGAGCTCGATCCGGCCCTGGCTCGTCTCCTTGATCCGCTGCGCGATCCCGTAGCCGTGGAGGGGCCCGAGCACGTGCAGGGTCTTGAGCACCATCAGGGACAGGGTCCCGGGCGTCACGTCCATCTTCTCGGTCATGGGTTCTGGTGTTCCGTGACCGGCGCGAGGGATCGCCGAGGCGGCTCTCCTATGGCCTGCCAACATGTGGGTTTCCCATAGGAGTACACCGACGGCGTGGGCGGCGCAATGGCGATGTGGGGCGGATGCGAATCCGTCCGAGGGCTCGCCACGCTTCCGGCCGGCCTGGCTCCCGCCCACCACCGCGCCTCCCTGCTCCAGGCCGGGCTTCGCCGCCCGCATAACGCCCGCGGGACATCTTTGACGCCCTCCGACCGGCTGCGTCCGGAACAGGTCTCCGGCGCCTCCGGTCCGTCCCGGCTCTTCGACCGGAGGTGACCATGATCCGCTCCCTGCGCCTCGTCCTCGGCGGCCTCGCGCTCGTCGTCATCGGAGTGCTCACCGGCTTCG
>DATHRY010000038.1:0-5500 GCA_035464715.1 Longimicrobiales bacterium | reverse complement strand
GTCCCGCCGCGGAGCCCGAGACCACCATCTTCTCGCCGTCGGGGCTGACGGCCATCTCGTTGACGCTGAACGGGATGGGCACGATCTCGTAGCGGCGGCGGATCTCGTCGAAGTCGATCTCCACCGGCGCGTCGTCTTCCTCGGCCTCGTCGTCCGCCGACGCTCCGCCGGCGTCCTCCCCCGTGCCGCTGGGTGGCTGGTCGATCCGGAAGAGCGCGTCCAGGGCATCCTCCCTGAAGACCGGCGTCCGGGGCACCAGATCGACCCGGATCACCCGGGTGTCCTCGGTGCGCTGGGAGGTGGTGTAGAAGAGGGAGCGGCCGTCGGGGTGCCAGGCCAGGGTGCCGCCGAACGTGTTCGGCAGGAAGGACACGGGCCGGGGCTCGGCGCTCCCGTCGGCGGGAACCACGTGCACGTTCCAGAACTCGCCGTCCGGGGTGGCCATGTAGGCCAGCCAGCGGCCGTCCGGCGACCAGGCCGGCGCGCCGAAGACCCGGGAACTCCCGAAGCCGATGAGGCCGGTGGCGACCTGGCGGTCGTCGCCGCTCTCCACGTCCAGGACCCGGAGCTCGCCGCCGTCCCGGACGTAGGCGATCCGCAGCTCGTCGGGGGCCCACACCGGCGCGGCGTCCAGCCCGTCTCCGGAGGTCAGGGCCCGCTCCTCCCGGGTGCCGAAGTCGTAGAGGTACACATCCGAAGAGCCGTTGCGGGCCGAGGTGTAGGCGATGTGCCGGGAGTCGTGGGCCCAGCGCACCGACCCCTCGGGCGCCGGCGTACGGGTGATGCGGGTCGTGAGGGCGCCCGCGTCACCCTCGGCGGCGGCGCCGGCGAAGAGCTCTCCCCGGGCCACAACCACGAGCTTCTCGCCGTCGGGGGAGACGGCGAACCCGCTGAACGACGTCACCTCCTCGGGCTCGACGCGGGGACCCTGCACCGCCCCCACCGCCCGGATCTCCAGGGGTGCGGTGCGACCCGAGGACAGGTCGTGGGTCCAGATGCGGAAGTCCCGCTCGAACGCCACGACCCCGTCGTCCGAGATGCTGGGCCACAGCACCCGGCCCTCGCCGAAGTCGGTCAGGCGGGTGGCCTCGCCGCCGGCCTCCGGGACACGCCACAGGTTTTCGGCGCCCGAGCGGTCGGACATGAACACCAGGCCACCGTCGGGTGCCCACATGGGCCACTGGTTCTTGCCGCCGGTGGTCACGGGACGATAGGTGGGGCGGTCCTCCCGGGGATCGGCCACCCAGATCTCCGCTTCGTCCATGTGGGAGTGCCCGTTCCGCCACCACTGGCTCCAGGCGGTCCGGCCCCGGACCGAGACCGCGACCCGGCCGTCGGCGTGGGGGGCGGCCCAGAACTCGGCGGCGTAGCGGTCCGCCAGGACCGGCATGGGGGTCCCGCCCGACACCCGGACCCGGAACACGTCGGACATCCCGGCCACGTCGTCGGAGACCGAGCTGAACCAGACCCATTCCGAGTCGGCGGACCAGCCGTCGAGGAGCGTGGAGGTGGACATGAAGGTCAGCTGGCGCGTGTCGCCGTTGTCCAGGTCGTAGACGTAGATGTGGCTGGTCCCGTCCCGGTCCGACTCGAAGGCCAGCCAGCGGCCGTCCGGGGAGTAGAGAGGCCGCGACTCCTCCTCCTCGTGGGCGACCAGCAGACGCGCCTCGCCGCCGGTGGCGGGGACGGTCCAGATGTCGCCGCCGTGGACGAAGGCGATCCGGGATCCGTCGGGCGAGATGCCGGGCTCGTAGAACGACGGACGCGCTTCCTGGGCGGCGGCGGGCCGGCCGGAGGCGACCGGAACCGCCGCGACCACCGCCAGCGACGTCGCCAGCCACCGCGCCCATCCCCCGGTCGATGTGGCCCGGGCTCGGGTCGGCGGCGACACCCCGTCCACACCCTCCACACCCCTCATCGTCGTCCTCGTCATGGCTCCGCCTCTCCGGAACAGGTCGTCCACACAGGGAACCGAACGCCGGTTCGCTTCCCGGTCCGGCCGAATGGTGGGGCGGCGCGGGAGACCTCGCCAGCGGGAATGGGGTGGCCGGTCGGCCGGAACGTGGCGGGGGACGGGTCTACGACGCGCTCGAGCCCGGCCCGCTCCCGTCCGGAAGCGGGGGGAAGGCGGCTGGCATGGAAGCGGGTCCCGAAGGAGCGTCGTCCGACGGACGCGGAGAAGCTGCCCGCCGGCGGACCGTTGCGCGAGCGCTTCACCTCGGCTGCGACGGATCGTTAGCTTGGCTGCCAGAATCCGCGTCCCGCGGTCCCGCTCCGCCGCTCCCGACCATGACCGACGCCTCACCTTCCCCGCCGCCCGCCGACACGGACCCACGGTCCGCCCCGCTGTCGGACTCCCTGGATCCGGAGTGGCGGCAGGAGCCCCGGTTCTGTCTGTACGAGGTGCTCCTCGACGACGACGGGCGGCCCTTCGACCTCCTCGCCGTCCGTTCCAGCCCCGCCTTCGACCGGCACGTGGGGCTGGAGAGCGCTGTCGGACGGCGGCTGAGTGAGCTCGCCCCGGAGGTGCCCGCGGATTGGCACGAGCTCCTCCACGAGGTGTCCCGGACCGGCCGGGCCCGGCAGCTTCTCCTGCCCTCCCCACCGAACGGGACGCTGATGGAGGTGACGGCGGTCCCGGCCGGCCCTCCCGAGTCGCGACTGGTCGCCACGGTGGCGCAGGTCGCAAGCGAGCGGAGGGAGATGGAGGCGGAGCTCCGACGGGTCAACGTGCTGCTCGAGGGGATCGCCGAAGAGACCGACGATCTCATCGCCGCCATGGTCCACGATTTCAGCTACGTCTACTTCAACGACGCGTACGCCCGGGAGTTCAAGACGCTGTGGGGGAGCGACCTCCGGATCGGCGACAACATGGTCGATCTGATGGCACCCTGGCCCGACGAGCTCCGGAAGGCCCGGGACCTGTGGCAGCGGGCTCTGGACGGCGAGGCCTTCCGCGTCGAGATGGAGTTCGGCCCGACCCCGGCCGCGACCCGGACCTACGACCTGCGGTTCAGCCCGCTCCACGATCCGGCCGGGCACGTGGTCGGGGCCGCCCACATCTTCCGGGACGTCACTGACAGGGTCCGGGCCGAAGCGGAGCTGCGGGAGGCCGGCCGGCGGAAGGACGAGTTCCTGGCCGTGCTCGGCCACGAACTCCGGAATCCGCTGGCGGCCATCCGGCACGCTACCGAGCTGGTGCGTTCGCGGGCGGAGCCGCAGCGGATCGAGCAGGCCGTGGAGACGCTGGACCGTCAGACCGTACAGATGGGCCGGCTCATCGACGGGCTCCTCGAGGTGTCCCGGGTGGCCAGCGGGAAGATCACCCTCGAGACGGCTGTCCTGGACCTGGCTGAGCTGGTGGTCGAAGTGATCGAGGACCACGGGGGCCGCATCGCCGGTTCCGGGGTGCTGGTCGAGCAGGACGGTGCGCGTGCAGGCGTACAGGTCTCCGGGGACCGGGTGCGCCTGGCCCAGATCATCGACAACCTCCTCTTGAACGCCATCAAGTTCACCGAGCCCGGCGGTCGGGTGACGATCGGGGTCGTCGCCGAGGAGGGCCAGGCGGTGGTACGGGTCCGGGACACCGGCGTGGGCATCGCTCCGGAGCGTCTCGACCGCATCTTCGCGGCCTTCCACCAGGAGCGCCCCGAAATCGGGGTTTCGGGAGGCGGCCTGGGGCTGGGCCTCGCGCTGGCCCGCGGCCTTGCCGCGCTGCACCAGGGGAGTCTGGTCGCCCGAAGCGAGGGCCTGGGCCGGGGGTCCGAGTTCATCCTCACCCTGCCCCGCGTGGACGTGCCCGAGGCGCCCGCACCGTCCGCCGAGGACGGTGACGACAGGCCAGGATACCGGCTCCTCCTGGTCGAGGACCACGCCGACGCGGCCGAGATGCTGACCCTCCTCCTGGAGGCCCACGGCCACGCCGCCTCCACCGTCCCCACCGCCGGGGAGGCCCTCGACGCTCTGGAGGACGGCTCCCTCGAGTTCGTCGTCAGCGACATCGGCCTGCCCGACATGTCCGGATATCAGCTGGCGGAGCGCATCCGGGCCGACGAGCGATGGAGTCAGGTCCGTCTGATCGCCCTCACCGGGTTCGGCCAGCGCTCGGACCGCCAGCGCGCGATGGACGCCGGCTTCGACGCCCACCTGACCAAGCCGGTGAAGGTAGAGGAGATCGAGGCGGCGATGTCCCGGCTCAAGCCCCGAAGTGGCTCCGGGCCATCCGCTTCATGAGCTGAATCTGGCCAGCGTGGTACGTGTCGTGGAGGAGCACGCCGGTGATGAGGTCGGCGAAGGTGGTCCGTCCCTTTCCCGACACCTCGTCCAGGCGCGCCGGGTCGAAGCCGGAGACGGCCTCGACCAGTGACGTGCGCCGATCCCGGACCAGGCGACGGTCCTGCTCCCATCCTTCCTCGCTGCCCGAGGCGTCGGGCCGGGGCCAGTCCGAGGGGCTTCGGGGGAAGCCACCCCGGGGGAGGTCGCCCAGCCGTCGCTCCACCGCCCAGTCCCAGTACGCGACGTGGAGGGCGAGTTCCCAGATCGTGTGTCGATCGGGCCAGGGGCGCCAACGGGCCACTTCGGCGGTGACCCCCCGGAGGGCGCCCAGCGCGGTGGGCCCTCCGTGCCAGGGCTCGAAGCCCTCGGAAGGCACCAGGTGACGGAGAACCTCGGCGATCCTCCGGTCCGTCGGCCCGGGTGCCGCGGAACGGCCCGCTTCCCGCTGCGACCGTCGAGACGTCATGTGACCTCCTCGGGTGCTGGAGGGGCTGGACGCCCCGCGTCGTCTCCGCCCACGTCCGCTCCGTCTTCCGCCAGCGTCTTCCGGAACCAGTGGTGGGCGTAGTGCTCGTCGTTGAAGGGCGGCACCTCTTCGTACCCTGCGGTCCGATAGAGGCGGATCGCCGCGGACAGCGCCCGGTTCGTCTCGAGCTCCGCCACAAGGCACCCCATGGACCGCGCGGTGCTCTCGAGGGCTTCCAGCATCCGGCGCCCCAGACCCAGCCCCCGGATCGATCGGTCGATCCACATCCGCTTGATGTAGCCGACCTGCGGTCCGGTGAGGGTGAGGGCGCCGCAGCCCGCCGCCCGCCCCTCGTGCCGGGCCACCAGGAAGGCTCCCCGTGGAGCCCGGTAGGGCGCCGTGTCCGACACGGTGCTCAGGGCCACGTCGAACCCCTCCTCGAAGAGCTCGCCCAGCTCCTCGTAGTACCGGTCCAGACACCACCGGGCCTCCGGGGTGTCCGGGTCGCAGAGGGCGATGAGGATCTTGGGCCGGTCCAGGGGCTTCGGGTCGTCGGACATCGGACTCACCCTCCGCCGAGGGCGACCGGGTCTGCCTCCGCGCCCATCCCGAGGCGCCCCGCCACGCGGAGGCTGGCCTGCTGGGCCTCCTCGAGGGCGAGGTCGATCTGAATCATGAGGTCGAGCTTGAAGAGAACGAGATTACGGGCTTCCCTTGACGTCAGGAAGCCGAAGTCCGCCACGGGACGGGCATCCATGT
>DATHRY010000037.1:0-1626 GCA_035464715.1 Longimicrobiales bacterium | reverse complement strand
CCCACCGACCCGGTGGTGCTCGCCATCGTGGCCGCCGTCGCGGCCGCCGGGGCTGCGATGGCGGCCTGGCTGCCGGCGCGCCGGGCGACCCGGGTGGATCCGATGATCGCGATGCGGGAGGAGTAGGCCCGCGGGCAGGTGGGAGCCTGCCCCGGCTCTCCACCTCCCGCGGCCGTCACACGGAGATCGGGGCGAACGGCCGCATCTCCAGCTCACCGCCTTCCACCACCACGAAGGAGGATTCGGGGATCTCCTCCCACATGTGGGGGACCTCGTGGCCCAGCGGCTCCGAGACCACCGCGCGCGCCTCGTCCGAGAACTCGTCCAGCGCGTCGCGGTGTTCGGGCGGGAGGAGCCGCCGCAGGTGGGCCATGCTCTCGGAGTGGTAGAGGGTCCTGGACCGGCCCTCCGACGAGTACCGGACCGCGTAAAGCCGGACGCCGTCCGAGAGCCCCAGCGTCATCTGCAACGGCCACTCGACACCGGCGTCCCGCCCCAGCCGCTCCACCAGCCCGACCATCCGGGCCACGGCCCCCTGGGGGTCGGAATCGAGCCCGTACAGGAGACACAGATAGAACATGATCTCCGAGTCGGTGGTGCCCTTGAGATGGCCGTACCAGGTCCGACCGAGCTCGGCCACCAGGTCCCACCGGATGGACTCCAGCCCCTCGATGCCCCCGTTGTGGACGAAGAGCCAACGGTCGTGACGAAAGGGGTGGCAATTGGTCTGTTGAACCGGCGTGCCCGTGGTGGCCCGTACGTGGGCCATGAAGAGCGGCGAGCTCACGTGCCGGGCGATGTCGAACAGGTTGTCGTCGTTCCAGGCTGGTTGGATGTCCTTGTAGATCCCCGGCTCCGTCAGGGCGTCGTACCACCCCACCCCGAAGCCGTCCCCGTTCGTCGTACGATCGGACTGCTGCGCCGAGAGGCTCTGATCGATCAGGGAGTAGCGGGTCTCGAAGATGAGGCGTGCGAGGGGGATGGAGTTGCCCGAATAGGCGAGCCATCGGCACATGGGGGCTCCTGGTGCGGCCGCGGTGGATTAGGGCGATGGGGATCGCAGCTGGGGCCGCATCCACGATGGTCCCGGCGCGTCGGCCAGTCTGTCGGGGGATCTCCGCTGGTCGGGACGGTGCGGAAACGCAGAGCGGGGACGGCGACGTCTCTCCACCTCGAGGATCGCATCGGGCTCCGGGGCCCGTGGATAACGCCGGCCCCATAGCTTGGCCCAACCGCGACCATCCTCGGGTCGTCGCGGGAACCGCCGGGGGTCGCGCCGGTGGGCGCGGCCCGGTGACGTGGTGCCCCGGGAAGGACTACCCGCCCGGACGCCCCGGCCATCCGCCGACAGCCGGGAGGTCACATGTTGCGTGCCCTGGGTCTCGCCTGCGCCTGCCTCGTACTCGGTGCCCTGGCCTGTGGCACCACAGACGCCCCCGATACCGGAGCGACCGTCGGTCTCGACGTGGACGACGCCCGCCTCGCCTCCGCAGACCAGGATCGGGAGGACTGGCTCACCAACGGGCGCACCTACCGGGAGCAGCGCCACAGCCCACTCCGCCAGATCGACGAAGCGTCCATCGCCCGGCTCGGGCTCGCCTGGTTCGCGGACATGGACACCATCCG
>DATHRY010000036.1:0-7986 GCA_035464715.1 Longimicrobiales bacterium | reverse complement strand
CTCATGGTGGTCTTCTCGAGCCCGGGTCCCGGAGAGGGGAAGACTCTCATCACCGCGAACCTGGCGCTGGCCTTCGCCAAGATCGGCCGACGTACCCTGGTGATCGATGCGGACACCCGTCGCGGCGACCTGCATCGGCTCATGGGAGAGGACCGTGGCGTCGGGCTCGTCGACTACCTGGCCGGTGGGTCGGACGGGAAGATCATCCACCGGACCGAGTACGAAAACCTCTTCTTCATGGGGTCGGGTACCCGCTTGAGCCGGGCTCCGGAGCTGCTGGCCGGTGAGCGGATCCGGCACCTCTTCATGCGCCTCAAGGACCGCTACGACGTGATCCTCGTCGACGCCCCGCCCCTGGGCGCGGGCGCCGATGCCTTCCACCTGGCCACCCTCACGGGCAGCATGGCCCTGGTCCTTCGGGCCGGTGAGTCCGAGAAGTCGATGGTGGAGCGGAAGCTCCAGGCGCTCTCGCACCTTCCCGTCCGCGTCCTGGGGGGCATCCTGAACGACGTCTCCTCGGCAGCCCTCAAGGGGTACGGCTACTACAGCTACTACCTGCCCGGCTACGAAGCCGGGGGCGAGGACGACCGGATGGGCGAATACGTACCCGCCCTGACCACGGGAGACCTGCCGGAGATCGGCGAGGCCGACGACTAGTCCCCGGGGGCGGCTGCGCCCCGGCCGGTGAATCGACCGACATGGAAAGAGGCCCCGGGCGTCACGGCCGGGGCCTCTTTCGCGTCGACCGCCGCAGAGCTTGCCGGTCACGGAGTAGTGGGCTGTAGCTGGAGTCTGGTGCACACCGAGGGGTCGGAGGCGCCGTCCCGACGAGGCGGAACGACGAGGCGTAGCGAGAGCTACCGCGAGGAGTTCCAACGACGCTCGGGGCGGATGCATCCGGCGCCGAATGGCATCACGACTTCAGGTGCAGTCCGCTAGTCGGTGTAGCGCTCGATCCGGTTCTCGACGCCGCTCTGGTGCTGGGCGCGCCGGAAGGCGGTGGTGGCGCGGGTCAGGAGGTCGCCGGGGCGGGGCGGATCGTCCTCCGCGCTCTCGGCGGCGTAGAGCCCGATGCAGATCGGGGCGTCGCCCTGGCCCGACGCCTGGTATCCCTCCAGCACCCGTTCGGCCAGGCGCTGCGCGCCCTCGAGATCGGTGTCCGGAGCGAGGATCACGAAGTGCTGATCCCCCAGGAGCCCCTTGGCGTCCGAAAGCCGGGTCACCCGGGACAGGGATTCGACCATGGCGGACAGGGGTGCCGCGACCTCCTCGGTCCCATCCTCCGGCTCGGCCGCGACGTCCATGGCCAGGATCTCCCGCAGGATGGACTGGGTGCGGCTGTCGTCCCGGGGGCCCACGACCACACAGGCGAGCGGGCGCGTGTACCGACGGGACTCGGCGGAGAGCTCGGTGAGGCGCCGCATGAGCCCCTTCACGTTGTAGAAGCCGGTGTCGGCATCCAGCAGCGAGCGCTCCACGGCGTCGTCCACCTCCTGCTTCGCCCGGACGAGGCTCTGCAGCCGGAGCACGAGCTCCTCCGGATCGAGGGGCAGGCTGACGATGTCCCACGCTCCCGCCCGTAGGATCTCCAGCCGTTGCTCCCTGGGAGGCCGCGTGGTGCACAGCGCCAGCAGTGGTGTGCTGGCCCGGATGGACCCCTGGGCCAACAGGGTCCGGCACAGCTCACGACCGTCGACGTCCGGAAGATCGATATCGACGAACAGGAGATCGGGTTTCACCCGCTGGACGAGATCCAGGGCCTGCCGCCCGGTGTACGCCTTGAGAACGGCGAACCCGGCGGGACTGAGGATGCTCTCCAGAGAGCGGGCCGTCCATTCCTGATCATCGACGACGATGGCCAGGGGCGTCCGCTGAAGGTCACTGTTGGGGTTCTCGTTCACCGGGGTCCGGTCCGGGAGGCCACCATTCATGGGCAGAGTCGCACGAGTTTGCACCTCGATCAGGCCACGGGTCAAGCTTGAATGAGATTGTTGCACGATTCGTGCGAGAACGGGGGCGCCGGCTGAGGGGGTCTCCGCGACCCCCGGGCACGGCCTGTAGGCTGGATCCCGCGCCGTTCGGGCGCCACCGGCCCCCACGGTATGCCGCCGGGGACCGGGGAACAAACGCGGCACCGGTGCCACAGTATGAAGCGAACTCCCGTCGCGCGGGCGTTCGCCACTACATTGGAAATCCACGCCTTTCCTCTGCCTCGAGAGTATGAACCGCATGTCGAGAACGCTCCTGCTCGTCGCCGCCCTCGCCGTCACGCCGTTCGCCGGTGCCGCTCAGGATCCCGAGGGGCCGTTGCTGAACTCGCGGCTCCTGGCCGGCCGTGCCGAGCTCGAGGAACAGCTGGAGGAGCTGCGGGCCCTGGCGTCGTCCTCGGCCTACTCGTCGGTCCTGAGGGAGCGGGCGGACGAGGAGGCGGTTCTGGTGGCGCGCCGGCTGGCGGACGGGGACTTCCGCGCCGGCGACCGGATCGTCCTCACGGTGCCCGGGGAAGGCCTGGTGGCGGATACGCTCCTCGTGGTGGCCGGGCCGGCGGTGGTCTTCCCCGAGATCGGGGCCATCGAGCTGGCGGGCGTCCTCCGCTCGGAGCTTCGGCCGTATCTGACCCGTGAGCTGGGGACCTACATCCGGGATCCCGACGTGCGGCAGGCCGATGTCCTCGTGGGGGTGGAGTTCGTGGGCGCCGTGACGTCCCAGGGGGTCCACTACGTCCCGGCGGAGGCGCCCCTCGGCGACGCGCTCAGGGTCCCGGGCCTGACCGGGGACGCCGACCTCGAAGAGGTGGAGATCCGGCGGGGCGGGGTCGTGATCTGGGACAAGGAGTCGGTGCGGGAGGCGGTCCAGGAGTTCCGTACCCTGGACCAGCTCAGCCTGCAGGCCGGGGATGAGGTGCGGGTGCCCAGCCAGCGGCGGAACACGTGGATCACCTGGATTACGGTCACCGCCTCGGTCATCGCCAGCATCACCATCATCCTCCGGGTCTTCTAGCGCGTCGAGGCCGGACCTCCGGGAAGGGGGCCACGGACGGAGGCGGTCCGCTGCACGCCCCGCGCTCCTCAGGACCCGCGGGAGGTGACCCCGGGCTTCACGACGACACCGTGCCGGTCCCGGCCGTCCATCACCGCCAGGGCCGGCTCGTCGAATCGGAGGTGATAGACGCAGCCCTGCGCGTCGTCGCGGGGCCGGGTGTTCAGCCACTCCCAGTCCACCATGCCCTCGCCGGCGTCGGCGTTGACGGTGAAGTAGCCGACGTTCAGCGACACAAGATTCTGGAAGAAATGGGTGCCCTGTGAGGGTGCGACCCGGAAATCCCTGAACCCCGCTTCGACGATCACCCGTGCGCCGGAGATGTCCTCCCAGCGAACGGGAATCCCCAGCCAGGGGTGCGTGGAGCCCCAGCGCCCGACCCCGATGAGGCCGAAGGGCCGGCCCTCGGCGGCGAGGGCGCGATTGAACCGGGAGACCGCGGCCGCGCACTCGGCGCTGCGGGCGCGGTCGAAGCGGCTCCGGTCCACGACGATCCAGTCCCGGAGGGCGACCCGGCCGTGCCCGAGCACGGACGGGCTGCGACAGAAGACGGCCGAATCCGCGAAGGCATCCACCCGGACGTCCGAGTCCTCCCGGCTGACGGCGAGGGGTCGCAGCTGCAGGAAGCCGAGCCGTGCGGGCTCGGCCCCCCGGGGCAGGGTCGCGGCGAACTCGATCTCCACCGGGAGTCGCGTTCCGGCCTGCCCCAGGATCATGAGCTCCCGGAGGATCTCGGCCAGCGGGAAGACGCCGTGCTTGAGGACGGGGGCGAAGGTGACCAGGCGGGCACCGGGTCGGCCGATCCCGTCGTAGACGGCGTCGTTCTCCGCCGAGTAGGTCGAGGCCAGGGCCGACAACGTGCCGTCCTCCTCCGCGACCCGGAGGGGCAGGCGAACCAGAGGGCCGTCCCGGGCCCATCCCCGGGGCGGGGGCTTCGCGGTCAGGTCCAGGGCCCAGAACTGCCGCTGGGATCGCTCGAGCATGTCCCGGGTGGAGCCGTGCTCGAGGATGTGTCCCGGATGGGGTGGAGAGAATCGCAGGCAGGGCTCGCCCTCGGCGACGGTCTTTCCGAGCCCCAGGGCCACGGCCGCGATCCCGTCGTCGGGGGTGGCGGGTGGGGTGGGGTAGTGGTTGTGGGACCGGGCGACACCGGCGAAGTCGGGGTAGAACCGGCTGCCGTGGGTATGCCCCACGAGGCGCTGGATGACCACGGCCATGGCCTCTTCCTCGAGCCGGTAGGGCGACGCCTCGAGGAACGACCGGGCCCTGCGGCTGAAGGTTGACGCGTAGACCCGCCGGATCGCGTCGAGAAGCTGTGCCAGGCGCTTCTCCGGGTCGGGCGCGTCGTTCGGGAGGATCCAGGTCCCGTAGACCCCGGCGAAGGGGTGGTGGGGTGAGTCCTCCAACAGGCTCGAGGACCGCACCGCGATGGGGCCTCGCAGCACGCTCGCCATTGCGGCCAGCGAGGCGCGGGCGTCCTCCGGGAGCGGCGCCTCCAGGAACCGCCGAACGATCTCCTCCTCACGATCCGACTCCAGTGCGAAGGCCCGGAGCCCGTTGTCGTCCAGGAACTCCTGGAAGACGGCGGTGCCCACCACGACCGCCGGAGGTACGGCGATCTCCACGTCGGGGAACCGGTCCGCCAGCCGGACCTCGTCCAGGAGGCGGCTCGCGAACGCCAGGCCCCGGCCTTTCCCGCCCAGGGATCCGTCCCCGATCTGGACGATGCCCTCCTCGGCGTCGAAGAGCTCCGGCCGGAACGGGGTCACGGTGCCCCGGTTCCGCTCCCTGCGGTAGCGATCGATGGAGGCCACGAGCTCCTGCCGCAGCGCCTCGACCGATTCGAAATCCTCCAGGCGTCGGGGACGGAGGTGGGTGGCCAGTCCGAACTCGGCCCGGGCCCGGAGCCAGCGGGAGAAGTCGTTGCGGGCCGCGTGGAAGGCGATGCTCTCCTCGTCCACCGTCTCGAGGACCCGGACCAGGGTCTTGAGGTCCTCCGCCCGGGCGACCTCGGCCCCGGACGGCAGACGGAACACGAAGTCTCCGAAGAAGAGGTCGCCGGAGAGGGCCGAGCGGAGCTGGCCGAGGAGGTCCGGGGAGCCCTTCAGGATGAACCCGGCCTTCAGCCGCTTGGCCTCGGCCGCGTTTTCGGGATTGGTGGACTGCAGGACGATGGGCACGTCGGGCTGCAGCCGCCGGATGGCCCGGGCGAGGTTGAGCCCTGCACCCCGGGACAGCTTGCCGGCCCGCTTGAACTCCATGTCCGAGAAGACCCCCATGATGGACTCCCGGTAGCTCTCGAAGTCCCGCAGGGCGCGCTCGTACGTCGTGGCCAGGAGCACCTTCGGCCGGGCCCGGTTCCGCATCATCCGCTGGAGGCGGTTTCCCGCCTCGGCCTGGACCGCCTCGATCAGGTTGGTGATCTCGCTGTAGATGACGGGGAGGAACGACGAGTAGAACCGGATGTTGTCCTCGACCAGGAGGAAGGCGGGCACCCCGATCCGGGTGTCCCGCTCCACGTTGAGCCGGTCCTCCACCGCCTTCACGATGGCCAGGAGGATCCGGGCGTCTCCCTGCCACAGGAACACCGCCAGGATCCCGTCCTGGGGACGGGTGTCGACGAAGCGGATGAGCTCCCGGTGGTCGTAGCCCAGCACCACGAGGGGGATGTGGATCCCCGCCTCCCGCAGGGTCGAGGTCAGCTCCGACGCGTCCATGTCGCCCACGTCGGGCGAAGAGATGATCAGGTCGATCGGGGAGGGCGGATCGTGGAGGAGGCGGAGGACCTCCCGGCCCGACGACACCCGGGTCAGGTTGGGGGGATCCCTGGGCGTGGCCTCCAGGAACCGACCCAGGACCTGCTCGTGGAGCTGGCCGTCCTCGGCCAGGATGAACGACTCGTACAGGGAGGAGACGAAGAGGACGTGCCGGACCTGTTCCCGCATGAGGTCCCGGACCCCGCCGGCCCGGCCCCCGTACCGCTCCGAGAAGTCCAGGAAAGTCTTCATACCACCCGGGCCGGGCCCTCCACGCCGTTCACACCACGCCCTGGTCGATCATGGCGTCCGCCACCTTGAGGAAGCCGCCGATGTTGGCGCCGTTCACGTAGTTGCCCGGCGTGCCGAACTCGTCGGCCACCTCGACGCAGCGGGTGTGGATGTCGCGCATGATCCGCTGCAGCCGCTGGTCCACCTCCTCCCTGGACCAGCTGAACCGCATGCTGTTCTGTGCCATCTCGAGGCCGGACACGGCCACGCCGCCCGCGTTGGCCGCCTTCCCCGGACCGTAGAGGATCCCCGAGTCGAGGAAGAGCTCCACTCCCTCCGGCGTGGTGGGCATGTTGGCGCCCTCCGAGACCAGGTAGACCCCTCCCGCCAGGAGATTCCGGGCATCGTCGGCGTCGATCTCGTTCTGGGTGGCGCTGGGGAAGGCGCAGTCAGCGGGATACTGCCAGAGGGGGTCGGGTTCTTCCTGGGGCGCCGGAGCCATCGGGGTGTAGACGGCGTCCGGGTAGGCATCGACGTACTCCTCGATCCGCCCCCGCCGCTCGTTCTTGAGCTCCTGGACGAAGGCGAGCTTCTCCGTGTCGATGCCGGCCTCGTCGTAGATGCACCCGCTGGAGTCGGACAAGGTGACCGGCTTCGCGCCCAGCTCCAGGAGCTTCTCGGTGGTGTACTGGGCCACGTTGCCGCTGCCGGACACCAGGCACGTCTTCCCCTCCAGGGTCTCGCCCCGGGTCGAGAGCATCTCCTGGGCGAAGTAGACGGAGCCGTAGCCGGTGGCCTCGGGCCGGATCAGCGACCCGCCCCAGTTCAGCCCCTTGCCGGTCAGCACGCCGGTGAACTCGTTGGCCAGGCGCTTGTACTGCCCGAAGAGGAAGCCGACCTCCCGGCCGCCCACGCCGATGTCCCCGGCGGGGACGTCGGTGTCGTGCCCGATGTGCCGATACAGCTCGCTCATGAAGCTCTGGCAGAAGCGCATGACCTCGCCCTCGCTCTTCCCCTTGGGGTCGAAGTCGGACCCGCCCTTGCCGCCGCCCATGGGCAGGGTCGTGAGAGCGTTCTTGAACACCTGCTCGAACGCGAGGAACTTCAGGATCCCCAGCGTCACCGACGGGTGGAAGCGGAGACCGCCCTTGTAGGGTCCGATGGCCGAGTTCATCTCGATGCGGAAGCCCCGGTTCACCTGGACCTCGCCCTGGTCGTCGACCCACGGGACCCGGAACATGATCACCCGCTCCGGCTCGCAGAGTCTCTCCACGATCTTCCGGGAGCGGTACTCGGGCCGGCGATCTAGGACCAGCTCCAACGACTCCACCACCTCCTGGACCGCCTGGTGGAACTCGGGCTCCGCGGGGTTCTTGGTCCGGACCTCCTCCATGACGGACGACGTGTACTCGGTCATTGCTCTGCGCATCCCCTGCCTGAGTGGAAGAACGGGTGCGGGAGGGACACTTGAAAGCTACGCTGCCCCTTCGCCGCATCACCAGGGAGGATCATGACCCGTTCTGTCGGGAATCCGGAGCTACGAGACGACGCCCTCCGCATCCTGGCCGCCGGCCTCGCGGCGGTGGATCCGGCCCGCCTGGTGGCCGACGCCCTGGTGGACGACCCCATGCTCGAAGAGTGGAGTCGCGAGATCGCGGCGTCCCCGCCGCCCACCGCCGCGTCCGCGCCGGGGGCGTCGGGAGGACGGACGCTGCTGATCGCCGTGGGCAAGGCGGCGCTGGGGATGACTCGTGGAGCGCTGCATGTCCTGGGCGACGCGGTGGACGACGGCCTGGTGGTGGTGCCCCGGGGCACCGGCGATGCCCGGCCGGCGTGGCTTCCCCCCCAGCTCCGGCTACGGACCGGCGCCCACCCCATCCCCGACGCCGCGACCGTAGCGGTGGCCCGGGAGGTGGCCGGGCTGGCCCGAAGCGCCACCCGGCACGACCGCCTTCTGGTG
>DATHRY010000035.1:0-10797 GCA_035464715.1 Longimicrobiales bacterium | reverse complement strand
GGGTGTGGGCTGGGTGAACCCCAGCGCGTCGACCCCCTTCAGGAGGGTCGGATGCAGCTTCAATGTGGCGAACGCCAATGTGGTATCCGTTGGGAGGCGCTCCGCAGGCCGGCCGTCGCAAGAAGTGGCGGCTCGATAAGCGGGCGCAGAATCGAGAAGTGAGCGGCGGCCCCCGGAATCGAGGGCGCGAGGTTCGACTCACGGAGGGAAGCTAACGCAAACAACCCCAGGAAGAAGAGCCCGGACGCCTATTCTCCGTCGAAGCGGAAGGCGAACCGGGGCGTGTAGCGGGACACCGACGCGTACGGATTCGGCCACGGGAGGTCGTAGCCGAGCATGTAGGCGGCGTGGCGCGTCCAATAGGGATCGAAGAGGTGGGCCCGGGCCAGGAGGCACAGATCCGCCCGCCCCGCGGCGACGATGGTGTTCACGTCCATGTAGGACGAGATGTTCCCCACGGCCATGGTGGCGATCCCCGTCTCGTGGCGGATGCGGTCCGCGAAAGGGGTCTGGAAGAGGCGGCCGTAGACGGGGCGCTGGTCCGGCACCGTCTGGCCCGCCGACACGTCCACGACGTCGCACCCGTGGCGGTGGAGGGCGTCGGCGATGTCCACCGCGTCCTCGGGTCCCAGGCCCCCGGGCGCCCAGTCCACCGCGCTGATGCGGACGCTCATGGGCCGCTCGTCGGGCCAGGCGGCCCGGCAGGCGTCGAAGACCTCAAGGGGGAAGCGCAGCCGGTTCTCCAGACTGCCCCCGTAGGCGTCGTCGCGCTCGTTGGTCAGGGGCGACAGGAAGGAGGCCAGGAGGTAGCCGTGCGCCATGTGGACCTCGAGGAGGTCGAAGCCGGCGGCCTCGGCGTACCCGGTGGCCCGGACGTAGTCGGCGACCACCCCGTCCATGTCCTCCCGGGTCATCTCCCGGGGGGTCTGGGACCGGTCCGGGAACCACGGGATCGGGGACGCCGAGACCAGCGGCCAGTTCCCGGCGGGGAGGGGCTCGTTGTCCCCGGCCCACAACGACTGCGTGGACCCCTTCCGGCCGGCGTGGCCCAGTTGGATCGCCACCTTGGCCGGCGAGTGGCCATGGATGAAGTCCACGATGCGAGCCCAGGCCCCCACGTGCTCGTCCTTGTACAGCCCCGCACACCCGGGGGAGATGCGGGCCTCCCGGGACACGTCGGTCATCTCGGCGTAGACCATCCCGGCTCCACCCACGGCCCGGGAGCCCAGGTGCTGCAGGTGCCAGTCTCCCACGGTGCCGTCGTCGGCCACGTACTGGCACATGGGCGAGACCACGACGCGGTTCGGAATCACCAGGTCCCGGAGCCGGAAGGGCGTGAACATGGGGGGCGGAAGGGGATCCCGGGGCACCGGACGTCCGCTCTGAGCCTCCGCCTGCTCGGCCACCCCGGCGTCCACCCGGGCCAGGAAGGCGGGGTCCCGGACCCGGAGGTCCTCGTGGGTGATCCGGAGGCTCCGGGTCAGCAGGGTGAAGGTGAACTGAACCGGGTCCAGCTCCATGTACCGCTCGGTGGCCTCGAACCACTCCAGGGAGGCCTGTGCGGCCCGCTGCAGGGAGGCGACCTCGGGCTTGCGCCGGTCCTGATAGACCTGGAGCGCGGTCCGGAGCGCCCCACCCCCCGCCCCGCCGCGGTCCGATGCGGCCGGGTCGGCGGCTCGGGCCTCCAGGAGGGCGTCCCGGAGGGCGATGGCGTCCAGCATGGCCATGCGGGTCCCGGACCCCACCGAGAAATGGGCCGTGTGGACCGCGTCGCCCAGCAGCACGACGTTCCCGGCGAACCACCGCTCGCATCGGACCGTGGGGAAGCGGCGCCAGATGGAGCGGTTGGGAACGAGGGTATGGCCCTCCAACTCCGCGGCGAAGAGGTCCTGGCAGTAGCGGCGCGTCTCCTCCTCGGTGGCCCGGTCCAGGCCGGCCCGCAGCCAGGTCTCCTCGGTGCACTCCACGATGAAGGTGGAGCGCACCTCGCCGCGCCCCGCCGCGCGGTCCTTCCCCACCTGCCCGGTCTCCCCCCGGTATTGGTAGGCGTGCACCCGGAAGAGCCCCTGCTCGTTGCGGCGGAAGTAGAAGGTGAAGGCCGGGAACGACCGGGAGGTGCCGAGCCACACGAACCGGTTCGGCCGCTCGTCCACCGAAGGTCGGAAGCGGTCCCGGAGGGACTCCCGGAGGGTGGAGTTCAACCCGTCCGCCGCCACCACCAGGTCGCAGTCCGCGAAGTCCCCGGCGCCCTCCACCTCGGTCTCGAACCGGAGATCGACCCCCAGGTCTCGGGCGATCCCCTGGAGCACCGTCAGGAGGGTCTGGCGACTCATCCCGCTGAACCCGTGGCCCCCCGTCCGGATGACGTGGCCGCCCACGTGGACGTCGATGTCGTCCCAACGGACGAACTCGTCGCTCACGGCCCGGAAGGTGTCGGGGTCGGCGTCCCGGACCTGCTCCAAGGTGGCGTCGGAGAAGACCACGCCGAATCCGAAGGTGTCGTCGGGCCGGTTCCGTTCCACGACGCGGATGTGGTGGTCCGGGTCGGCGCGCTTCATGAGGATGGCGAAGTAGAGGCCGGCGGGCCCGCCTCCGGCGATGCCGATCTTCACTCCGACGCCTCCGGGGATCCGGCCGCCCGGGCCTCGGCCACCATCCTCCCGGCGATGATCAGGTGCTGGATCTCGGTGGTGCCCTCGTAGATCCGTAGCGCCCGGATGCTCCGGTAGAGGAGCTCGACCGGGTGGTCGGCCAGAACGCCGATGCCACCCACGACCTGGATGGCCTCGTCGATGATCCGCTGCGCCGCCTCGGTGGCGAAGGCCTTGGCCATGGCGGCCTCCAGAGTGATGCGCTCGGCACCGGCGTCCTTCTCGAACGCGGCCCGGTAGACCAGGAGTCGGGCGGCGTCCAGCTCCACGGCGGCCTGGCCCAGCTTTCCCTGGATGGTCTGGAAGTCGGCCAACGCCTTCCCGAACTGCCGGCGGTCCAGGGCGTGGGCCAGGGCCTCGTCCAGCGCCCGGGCCGCCATGCCCGCGGCGGCCGCCCCCACCGTGGGCCGGAGCTGATCCAGGGTGGCCATCCCGATCTTGAATCCGGTGCCCTCGTCGCCCAGCCGGGCCGCGTCCGGCACCCGACAGTCCTCGAACACCATCTCCCCCAGGGGGTGGGGGGCGCTCATGACCTGGGGCCCGGCGAAGCGGCAGCCGGGTGTGTCCGCCGGGACGAGGAAGGCCGTGATGCCGCGGCTTCCGGCCTGGGGGTTCGTCGACGCGAAGACCACGTAGAGGTCGGCGATTCCGGCGTTGGAGATCAGCCACTTCCGCCCGTCTAGAACCCACTCGTCTCCGTCCCGCACCGCCCGGGTGCTCATGGAGGCCACGTCGGACCCGGCCTCGGGCTCGGTCATGGCGAAGGCCGTCATGCATCGGCCGGCGAGGGCATCGGGCACCCAACGGTCCCGCTGCGCTTCGCTGCCGGCCCGGAGCAAGGGGGTGATCCCCAGCCCCTGGAGCGCCCACACCGCATCGGCCAGTGGCGACGCCCAACCGACCGCCTCCCGGGCGACGCAGCAACCCCGGAGGTCCCCGCTGCCGATGGGCGCAAGGAGCCCGCCCTCCCCCAGGATCTCCAGGAGCGCCCGGGCCTCCCGGCGGGCGGCCTCGTCGGATCCGGCATGGGGGCGAGGCGCCACACGCGACGTCACGACCTCGGCGCAGTGGCGGTTCCACTCGTCGTGGTGGGGATCCAGGAAGGCCCGGACGGCGGCCGTGGACAGGCGGGGGGACAGCGCGGTCACAAGAACTCCGGGTCCCGCTTCTGGACGAAGGCCTCGTAGGACTCCCTGAAGTCGGGATGGAGCATGAGGGCCGCCTGGATCTGGGCCTCGGCCTCCAGGGCGGCGTGGAGGTCCATGGCCGCCTCCCGGTTCAACGAGTCCTTGGTGATCTCCAGGGCGAAGGAGGGCCCCCGGGTGAGCTTCCGGGCCAGCGCGGTGGCGGCCTCGAGGCTCTCACCCTCGTCCACCACGCGGTTGTAGAGCCCGATGCGGTGGGCTTCGGCGGCGGAGATGAACTCGCCGGTCATGAGCAGCTCGCTGGCCTTGGCCAGCCCCACGATGCGGGGCAGCATCCAGGCCGCACCCATGTCGGCGCCGGACAGGCCCACCCGGGTGAAGAGGTAGGCGATCTTCGCCGTCTCCGCGGCGATCCGGATGTCGCAGGCGGTGGCGATGACGGCGCCGGCCCCCGCCACCGTCCCGTTCAGGGCGGCGATGACGGGCTTCCGGCAGGTCCGGATGGCCCGGACCAGGTCGCACGTCATGCGGGTGAAGTCGAGCAGCCCCCTGAAGTCCCGCTCGAACAGCGCACCGATGATGTCCTCGACGTCCCCTCCGGAGCAGAACCCCCGTCCGCGGCCGGTGAGGATCACGACCCGGACCGACGCGTCGTCCGAAAGGGCGTAGAAGGTGTCCCGCAGCTCGTCGTAGACCTGGAAGGTCAGCGCGTTCAGCCGATCCGGCCGGTCCAGGGTGAGGGTTGCGATGCCCCGGTCGTCGTCCCGCTCCATGCGGAAGGAGGTCGGGCCGCTCACGGGATCACCGCCGTCGCCTCGAGCTCCACCACGGCCCGGGGGTCCACCAGCCGGCTGACCTCCACCAGCGCCATGGCCGGGTAGTGGCTCCCCATGCGGGCCCTCCAGACGTCGCCCAGGGGTCGCCGCGCCTCCCGGTAGGCGTCCAGGTCCGTGACGAAGACGGTCATGCGGCCTACGTCCTCGGGGCCGCCCCCGGCGTCCCGGACCACCGCCAGGACCTTGTCCAGGACGAGGCCGAATTGCTCCACGAAGTCGTCGGTGGCCACCTCGCCTCCAGGGAGGGCGGCGTCCTGGCCGGCCACCAGCAGGAGCCGGCCGCCGGCGGGTGCCAGCATGCCGTTCGTCCAGCCCCGGGGCGGGCCCAGGGCGTCGGGGTTGATCGCGTCGAAGGTCATGGTGCGTCGTTGGAAACTGAGCGTTGGGGGACCCCGCCTCAGGCGAGGAGGTGGCCCCCGTCGATCACCAGGGTCTGGCCGTTGATGCCCCGGGCGTCCTCGGCGCACAGCGCCAGGACGGCGTGGGCCACCTCACCGGGGTCGATGAGGCGGCCCTGGGGATTCTGGGCCTTCAGGGCGGCGAGCGCCTCCTCGTCGGTCCGCCCGGTGCGTTCGCGGATCCGGGCCACCGAGGCCCGGGTCATGGGCGTGTCGACGTAGCCCGGGCACACGGCGTTCACCGTCACGCCCCGGTCCGCCACCTCCGCCGCCACCGCCCGGGTGAGGCCCACCTGGGCGTGCTTGGACGCGGCATAAGCCGCCACGTACTTCCCCGCCGTGAGCCCTGCCACCGACGCCACGTTGACGATGCGGCCCCACCCCCGCTCCAGCATGCCCGGCAGGAAGACCTTGGTGCACAGGAAGGTGCCGGTGGCGTTGACGTCCATGAGGCGGCGCCATTCGTCGAGGGCCGTCCGGGCGAGAGGCGCAGAGGAGGACGCGCCGGCGTTGTTGACCAGGATGTCCGCAGGCCCCAGGGCCGAGGCGACCGCGTCCCGGGCGTCCACCACCGCGGCGGGCTCGGTGACGTCGCAGACCACGGCGGTGGCCCGGCCGCCGCCGGCCCGGACCTCGCCAGCGACCTCCTCGATCTCACCCGCGGTGCGAGCCAGGAGCCCCACCGCGACGCCCTCCGCGGCCAGGGCCCGGACCACGGCCTCGCCGATCCCCCGGCCCGCACCGGTCACGACCGCCACCCTTCCATGGAGGCTCATGCCGCGACCTCCGACAGGACCGCTTCGGCCAGGATCCGACCCAGCTCCGCCACCGACGCCCGACCCTCCTCGGCCGTCGCGTCCGCCGGCCACCCGAAGTAGGCCCGGGCCCCGCCCGCCTCTTCGAAGCTGGTCCGCCCCTCGCCGATGGCGTCCGAGAGGGAGGCCGGATTGGGGGCCAGCCCCCGAGCGATCTCCGTCCGGACCCGCTCCGGGGCCTCGGCGAGCACGATGCTGCCCTCGAAACGGCCGGCGTGGCAGGCGCCGGTCCGGAACTCCTCCGTGAGGCGGCGGGCCACCCGTCCCCGGGCCAGGTCCGGGGCCACCACCGGCATGCCGCCCTGCCCGGCCGCCGACTCGACCGCCGCGCGCAGCGAACCCCGGTGGGCCGGGTCCAGGTGGGCGTTGGCCACGGCCAGCGCCGCGAAGCCACCCGCCCGGAGGGAATCGGCCACTTCGAGGATCTGTCGGGTCACCAGGTCGCCGTCGACGCCCAGGGTGCCGGGGAACCCACGGGCGAAGGGCGCGGCGCTGTACCAGATGGTCGGGAGGACCACCGCGGCCCAGCCCGCCGCTTCGAGCTCCCGGGCACCGGCCCGGGCCATGGCCTCCGCGATGATCCCGTCCGTCCCCAGGGGCAGGTGCGGTCCGTGGGCCTCCACCGCCCCCACCGGCAGGATCGCGACCGTGCGGTCGGCCTCCAGCTCCCGGACCTCCTCCCACGTCATGTCGGCCCACTGCTGGACCGGGGTTCGATCGTCGGGCATGTCGGTGGGGGTTCGGGGGCCGATTGCCGGCATTGTAGCCCCCACCTATCGTTCCGCACCATGGCTCCCCCCCCGTTCCACGCTCCCCTGCCCTTCAACCTCGCCGAGCACTTCCTGGGCGACCGGATCCGGGAGGGGCGAGGGGATCGGATCGCCCTTCGCATCGGGGACCGTACCGTCACCTATGCAGAGGTGGACGGCCTCGCCCGGGGCTTCGCCGGTCGGCTCCGGGAGATGGGCGTGGAGCCCGGGGATCGGGTGCTCATCGCCCTGCCCGACGGCGAGCGCTACGTGGCGGCTCTGTTCGGCATCCTCCGGGCCGGCGCCGTGGTGGTGATGGTGAATCCCGGCCTCCCGACCGAGGACGTGGCCTACTTCTACGGGTATACCGGCGCGAAGGTGCTGATCGTCGAGGGAGGCGAGGCCACGCCGCCCGCGTTCGTGGAGGCGGCCCGGGACCCGGCCGCCGACCCCCCCCGCTTTCTCCACGCCGAGGAGGTGAGCCCGGCGGACCGCGACGACCCGCAGGCCGCCACCCACCCCACCGATCCGGAGGACCCCGCCGTCTGGCTCTTCAGCGGCGGGACGACGGGCCGGCCCAAGGCGGTGGTGCAGCCCCATCGGTCCTTCGCCAACACCACCGAGCTGTACGGGAAGGGGGTCCTCCGGATGGGGCCCGACGACATCACGCTTTCGGTCCCGAAGCTCTACTTCGGCTACGCCACCGGCACGAACCTGTTCTTCCCGTTCTCGGTGGGGGCCTCCGTGGCCCTGTTCCCGGAGCGGTGCACGGTCGACGCCCTCTTCGAGAACATCGCCCGGCACCGGCCCACCGTCCTGGTGAACGTCCCCACCATGGTCAACCACATGGTCCGCCATCCCGGGGCCGCCCGGCAGGACCTGACCTCGCTGCGGCTGGCCACCTCCGCCGGGGAGGCGCTTCCCCCCGAACTGCATCGGCGCTGGGACGAGACCTTCGGGGTGGAGCTTCTGGACGGTCTGGGGACGGCGGAGCAGTGGCACATCTTCGTGTCGAACCGCCCCGGCGACGTGCGGCCGGGCACGCTGGGCAAGCCCGTGCCCGGCTTCGACGTGCGCGTCCGGGACGACGACGGGGCGGACCTTCCCCCGGGCGAGGTGGGAACCCTGTGGGTCCGGGGAGGCTCCCTGGGCCTGGGCTACCACGACCGCCCCGACGAGACCGCCCGGGCCTTCCGGGACGGGTGGTACGTCTCGGGGGACATGGTGTCCATGGACGCGGAGGGGTGGGTCACCTACTGCGGCCGGAGCGACGACATGCTCAAGGTCAGCGGCAAGTGGCTCTCGCCCAAGGAGCTGGAGAGCTGCCTCCTGGCCCACCCGGCGGTCCGGGAGGTGGCGGTGGTGGGCGCCCGCACCCCCGACGGCCTGGTGAAGCCCCACGCCTGGGTGGTGGCCCGGGACCGCCCGGAGGACCCGGAGGCCCTGGCCGAGGCGCTGAAGGACTGGGCCCGCAGCCGCCTGCTTCCGTACAAGTATCCCCGGGAGGTCTCCTTCGTCGACACCCTGCCTCGGACCCACCTGGGGAAGGTGGATCGAGGCCGGTTGGCCCGGTCGGAGGGCTGAGGCGGCGCGTCCCCGGGCGTGACTTGTGGACCCCTCGCGCCCGTCACACCTTGGCGGGACACCCAACGGATGAGGATGTGACGAATGACGACGACGTGCCTTCTTCGACGCTCCGGCCCCGCCCTCCTGGGCCTCCTGGGGATGACACTGCCGGCCATCGCTGCCGCCCAGGAGGTCCCCTGGTCGCCCATGGACCGGGGCAGCGACAACATCGAGGTCCTGGGGCACCTGCCTCTGGGGCCCCGGCTCTCCGTGGCGGACATGGACGTGGAGCAGGAGATGGACCGGCCGTACGCCTACGTGGCCCGCATGGTCTACGGCACCGACGGCCCCAAGGGCACCGACATCATCAGCATCGCCGATCCCGAGCGGCCCGAGCTCCTGTACGAGTGGCGCATCGAGGACCAGGACCTGCACCAGCGGACCGGCGGGATGGACGTGAAGCACTTCAAGTGGAACGACCGCTACTATCTGGTCCAGTCGCTCCAGTTCGGGCAGGGTGGTCCGGACACGGACCTGGGCGCGGTCATCCTGGACGTGACCGACCTTCCGGACCCGGCCACCGTGGAGGAGGTCGCCCGCATCCGGGAGCCCGAGATGCCCGGAGGCTTCCACAACATCTTCATCTACAAGCACTCCAACGGGCGGGTGTACCTCTTCACGACGGCGAACGCCCCCGGCGCGCTCGTCTACGATCTCGGCATGATCGTGGACGGCAACCTCGAGGAGGCCCGGATCGGCATGGTCCCGATTCCCGGCGAGGGCAGCCGCGGGTACCACGACTTCTACGTGGGCTACCACCCGGACACCGACGAGGACCGGTTCTACGGGGGGGGCACCGGCGGGTACTACATCTACGACGTGAGCGACCTGCAGAACATCGAGCTCCGCATCACGCTGACCAACGTGTCGGGCGTCAGCTACGGCCACACCTTCACCCCCAGCCCCGACGGCCGCTACGTCATCGCCGAGACCGAGTACCAGTACGCGCCGCTGCGGATCTTCGACCTGCAGCCCGCGCTGGAGGGCGAGGCCACGAACATCCGCTCGCCCATCTCGGCCTTCACGGCGAACTGGAAGAACCTGGTGCACAACCACGAGGTCCGGTGGCCGTACGTCTTCGTGTCCGGCTACCTGGACGGCCTGCAGATCTTCAACCTGCAGGACCCCCTGAATCCCGTGACCGTGGGGTACTTCGACACCTACATCGGGCCGCCGAACACGGACCGGTACCCCATGTTCAACGGGGCCTTCGGCGTGGACGTCCGCAACGAGGACGGGCTCATCGTCATCAGCGACATGAGCACGGGGCTGTGGACCTTCCGCATGGACGGCTTCAGCGGGTGGAACGGCGAGCAGTGGGGCTATCCGAACATCTCGTCGGCACAGGACTGGGACGCTCCGGCCCGTCGGCCGATCAGCTGACGCGCCGCGTCCGATGCCTGCCGTCACCGCTCTCCTGTCCATGTGGATCCTGGTGGCCCCTGCGCACCCCCTCGGGGTCGCCGGAGAGGATCCGGCGGCCGGACTGCGTGTCGGAGCCCCGTACGGGGCGGTCGCGCCGGGGCTGGGCGTCGAGGGTGTCGCCTGCGGGCCGCCCGAGTATTACGCCATCGAGCTGGTCACCACCCGGAACATCCCGGGCACCGGGTACGCCCGGGGTGTGGCCGACGTGACGTTCCGGCCGGCACCGTTCGGCGTATCCGTATCGCCGGATGGAAGTTACCTCTATGACGTGAGAATCGGCTTCACCAACCTCAAGCCCCCCAGGTCCGGACGGTACGTGGCCTGGGCCACCACGGCCGAGGTCGACGAGGTCGTGGCCCTGGGCCCCCTGGACGACGCCGGGAACGCGGCGGGACCCGTGGCCTGGAACAAGTTCATCGTCGTGGTCACGCTCGAGGAGGCGTGGACCCCCGAGGCGGCTCGCTGGTCCGGACCGGTGGCCTTCCGGGGCATGTCCCGGAGCGGGAAGATGCACACGATGATCGGACACGGCCCGCTCCAGGACGAGAAGTGTGCGGCGTACGGCTACGCGGGGTGACATGAGGGTGTGGACCGTGGCGTGCGCCCTCCCGGGCCTCCTCTTCGCCGTCGGCGGTCCCCTGGACGCCCAGATGGACCACGGCGCCCACGGCATGCCCATGTCCGGCGGCTGGCGGATGCCCCCCATGCAGATGGAGATGCCGATGCTCCCGGGGCTGGAGGGGGTGGTCCCCGTGGTGGAGCCCATGCTCCCCGGCGCGGGGATCGACCCGGCCACCCTCCCTGAGGCCGTGCCGTCCCGGGTCGTGTCCATGGCCGACGGGGACACTCTGGACATCTCAGTGTCCATGGTGCGCCGGAGCCTGTCCGGCCACACCCTCGCCATGTTCGGCTACAACGGCCAGTACCCCGGCCCCCTCATCCAGGCCCCACGGGACGCAACGCTCACCATCCGGGTGACCAACCACATCCAGATGCCCACGACGGTCCACTGGCACGGAATCCGGCTGGACAACGCCTTCGACGGGGTGCCGGGCGTCACCCAGGACCCCATCGGCCCCGGGGAGTCCTTCACGTATCAGGTGCACGTCCCCGACGCTGGCATGTTCTGGTACCACCCCCACATGCGGGAGG
>DATHRY010000034.1:0-61727 GCA_035464715.1 Longimicrobiales bacterium | reverse complement strand
TCGGAGCAGTGGTTCCGGCCATCATCTATCTCCATCGACCGGCCTCTGTGGCCGGCCTTCAATGAGTCGGCGCCGGTAGTGAACACGGCGCCGAGGTTACAAAGCCCTGGAAGATCCCAGGACCTGCGTCTTCCGTCAAGGCTTTGACCCCCTCCGGCCGTTGGTGTTCCCCCCCTGCGGGCCTCCGGCCGAGGAGCCTCTCGCCACTGCGTTCCGCGGCCCTTCGGACGGCCCGTGGAGCGGGTGTGCGTGTATCTTGGCCCCCGCCGCCGGGCGTCAGAATGGCAGAGCGGGACCACGCCCCGGCCGGCCCCGCACGATGGACCGTTTCCGGCTACCTCACGCCGGGACGGACCACTGCGCTCCCCCCATGCCACCCACCAGCGGGCGGCCCCCACGACGAGACCCGTTCCGTCATTGCTCGGGACCCGCGAGCCAGGGTAGAGTCCCCCATGACGAACGACAAGAGCCGCATCGTGCGGGACCCCCTCTGGAACACCATCCGCCTCACCTCCACGGCGGTCCGGATCGTGGACACGGCCGCCTTCCAGCGGCTCCGCTACATCCGACAGCTCGGGTTCGCCCACCTGGTGTATCCGGGCGCCACCCACACGCGCTTCGACCACGCCCTGGGCGTATACCACCTGACCCGGACCGCGGTGCGGCTCCTCCAGGAGCAGGCGTCAGCGCCGGACGAGGCCTGGGTGGACGCCGAGCTCGTCCCCTACGCGGCACTGCTCCACGACATCGGCCACTACGCCTATTCCCACGCCCTGGAAGAGCTCGAGCCGGACCAGATCCCCGCGGACCACGAAGAGGTGAGCGCCCGCTTCTTCCAGGCCCCGGAGCTGCGGTCGGCCCTCCTGCCCCTGGGCCCCGGAGCCCCCCAGCGCATCCACGCCATGATCCGTGGCACGGGGACGGCTCCCCTCCGTGGCCTGGTCAGCGGGAGCCTGGATCTGGACAAGATGGACTACCTCCGCCGGGACGCCCGCTTCTGCGGCGTGCCCTACGGCGAGGTGGACGTGGACCGGCTCCTCCAGGGGCTGACGCTCCTCCAGGACCCGGAGACCGGGGCGTGGGAGGTGGGCGTGCACGAGAAGGCCGTGGCCGCCTTGGAGTCCTTGCTCTTCGCCCGCTACCAGATGTTCCGGAACGTGTACTGGCACCACGGCGTCCGGGCCGCCACCGCCCTGTACAAGCGGATCGTGGAGGAGGCGCTGGGGGAGGGGATCCTGGACCGTGAGGAGCTGGTGGGCCCCACCGACGAGGAGCTCCTCTACGAGATCGGTCGGCGTGCCGAGGACGGGCCCGGCTCGGAAGCGGGTGAACGCCTTGCCGGACGCTGGATCCCGGCGCTGCGTCAGCGCCGTCTTCCCAAGCGGGCCCTGGAACTGACGGCGGCGGACCTGGACGGGGTACCCCTGGCCTCCTGGGTGGCCGGCGACGGCCCGAAGAAGCGGGCGGTGGAGGACCGGCTCGCGGGGGAGCTGGATCTGGAGCCGGGTGAGGTGGTGGTGGACTTCCCGGCCCGGACGGGGCTGTTCGATCTGGATCTGCTGGTCCGGCGCCGGTCGGGACAGGTCCAGCGACTGGGGGCCCAGGGCGTCTCGGGGATGCTGGACCTCCCCCGGGTCGGAGGTGCCCTGTCCCAGACCGCCAAAGTGCTGCGGGTCTTCACCTTCGAGCGGCGGGAGCTCGCGCGGGACACCGTCCTCCCTCTGCTTGCGCCGGAGGCTCCCGCCGCGTCCCAGGTCGATCCCGGCGTCGACCCGGGTCCGGGCCGGGTTCGCAGACACTGATCGACCTCGTCGAACACCTGACGACCACCCCCGGAACGCCGTCCTTGCCCGTATCCGGCTCCGGGCCCATCTTCGCGGACCCGAAGATAAGGCGAAACACCTGCCGGGCGCCCCAGGCCATGCCCCCTCCCCTCAACCCCGAGCTCCGGGCCCGCGTCCGGGCCCACGCCGAGAACCGGCCCGGGGTGTACCGCATGCTGGGCCCCGGCGGGGAGCTGCTCTACGTGGGGAAGTCGGTCCGGGTCCGGAGCCGCGTCCTGTCCTATTTCCGGGCCGAGCCCGGGGAGAAGCCGGCGGAGATCATCCGGGAGGCCACCGAGGTCCACTGGGACTACATCCCCGACGAGTTCGGGGCGCTGGTGCGGGAGATGCGGCTCATCCAGGAGCATCGGCCGCGCTACAACGTGCAGCACAAGCGGAAGCGGGCCTTCGCCTTCGTGAAGATCACCCGGGAGGCCGCCCCCCGCGTCCTTCCCGTGACGCGGGTGGGCCACGACGGCGCCACCTATTACGGGCCCTTCCCCCGGGTAGGACAGGTGGCCCGGACGATCCGCGACCTGGGCCACGTCCTGGGCCTGCGGGACTGCGCGGCCGCGACGCCCATGCACTTCGCCGACCAGCTCGACCTCTTCGGGAGCGAGGGGGCGTTCGAGCGGGTCCCGGGGTGCATCCGGGCCGAGCTCGGGACCTGCTCGGCCCCCTGCGCCGGCGGGATCGACGTGGTTGGGTATATGGAACGGGTCGGTGAGGCCCGGGCCTTCGTCGAGGGCGTCTCTTGGCGGCCTCTGGCCCTGCTGCACGAGGCCATGATGAAGGCGGCCCGCCGGCTGGACTACGAGTTCGCCGCCGTCCAGCGGGACCGGATGGAGCGGCTGCGCCGGTTCCAGGAGGACCTGGCCGCCTACCGGGGCGAGGTGGAGGGGCTCCGTTTCGTCTACCCCGTGGACGGCCACAACGGGGCCCGCCGGCTCTACCTGATCCGGGGCGGGCGGGTGGCGGACGTGGTGCCGGCCCCCCGGACCGCGGCGACACGGGCCCGCCTGGCGGACCGGGTGCGGGAGGTCTTCGAGGGCCCGGCCCGGGGCGCGGCGGGCCTGACCGCCCACGAGGCGGCGGAGATCCTCCTGGTGTCCCGGTGGTTCCGGCTCAAGCCCGAGGAGCGTGAGCGGGCGGTGCGGCCAGAGGCGTTCCTCGCGGCGGGATGCGAGGTCGAGGACGTCCAGGTGGACGGCGATACGGCACCGGAGCCGTCGGCCGCCGGAAGCCGGCCGGGCCGCGCGGCCGACGCCGAGGCCACAGCGGCGGAGCGGCCCCCCGACATCGGCCTCCACCGCCCCCTGTACGTCGGTCGCGGCGGCGGGGTCCGGCCGCGGCCCGGGAAGGTGATCTTCGACGATCCTCTTCCGGAGCTGCACGACGAGTGAGAGCCGGCGACGGCCCGCCTCCCCTACTGCATCCGCGGCGAGTCCGCCGAGTTCCGCACCGCCGGCTGGCAGGTGGGCCACTCCCGGGTCTCGCCCCGGAAGCCCCGCATGACGCTTCGGGTCTCGCGGCTCACCCGCTCCGGGTCCTCGGAGGCCAGGTACGCCAACGACGCCACCAGCACCGCGTTGTTCCGCAGGTCGTCGAAGGAGAGCTTGTCGAAGGTGTCCCGGTGGGTGTGCCAGGTATGGGAGCCGTAGTCCCAGCTCAGGGCGCCCAGGTTGAAGCCGGGCGCCGGCACGCAGACGAAGGCGGCGTGGTCCGTCCCGCCGGTCGAAGGGTTCCCGGGGAGTTGGAGGTCGATGTGCTGGGTGACCTCGGAGGGGACCCGGGCGAGCCAGCGGGCCAGGGACCCTCCGGCGTCCGTGAAGCCCGACGCCGACATGTTGACCACGCGCCCGGTCCCGTTGTCCTGGTTGAACAGGGCCTGGAGACCACCGGTGATCTCGGGATGGTCCTCCACGAAGGCCCGGGAGCCGTTCAACCCCTGCTCCTCCCCGCTCCACAGGCCGATGAGGATGGTGCGCCGGGGTGAGGGATACACCTCGGTCAGGATCCGCATCGCCTCCATCATCAGGACCGAGCCCGTGCCGTTGTCCGTGGCCCCGGAGCCGCCCTCCCAGGAATCGTAGTGGGCCGAGAGCATCACGTACTCGTCCGGGAGCTCGGTGCCCTCGATCCGCCCGATCACGTTGTAGGTGGGGATCTCCCCCAGGTACTCGGCCTCGGCGGTCACCCGTAGGACGGGCCCCTGCCCGTTCTCCGCCAGCCGGTGGACGAGGCCGAAGTCCTCACAGGAGAGCTCGACGGTCGGCACTTCGCGGGTATAGGCGTTGAAGACCCGGGTGGTGCCGGGGACGCCGGTCCAGTTCGACGTCACCACGCCCAGCGCGCCGGCGGACTCGAGAGCCAGCGACAGCTCCTTCTGGCTCATCCCGAGGGCGCCCATCGAGGCGTTCAACGCCTGCTGCGCCTGCTCCCTCTGGACCCGCATGCGCTCCAGGGATTCCGGCGTCGCGAACTCCTCCCACTGGGACTCGGGACGGCACGTCGCCTGGGCCAGGCCTACGAGCACGTAGGATCCGGCCACCGACGGCAGAAAGGCCTGGAAGTCCGCGGGGCCCCTCATCAGGGGCATGGCCACGGCGGGGCCCTCCATCGGCTCGCCTCCCGTGCCCGGGCTCCACGCGAGGATCCGGCCCTCCAGGGACCGGATCCGGGGCTCCACCAGATCCACGTGGCTGGGACCCCGATCCCACCCTAGCCAGGTGCCGTACTGCTCCATCTCGGCGTCCACGCCCCAGGACTCCAGCATGCGGACCGCCCATTGCTGCGCCCGCTCCATCCCGGGCGAGGCGGTGAGCCGGGGACCGATGGAATCCAGGAGCGCCTGGGCGAGCCCTCGGATCTGCGAGCCGTCCGTCGCCTCGGTCCAGATGGCCTGCAGGACCGGGTCGTCCTCCGCGAGATTCTGCGCCTGGGCCGGAGCGGCGAAACCCACGGTCAGGAGGGCGCCGAGGACCGGTGCGGTACGGAGGACGGAGGTGCGGCGAGGGGCGACGGGATGCCGGGACGGGACGGGCATGGGACAGGGCCTCGGGAAGGGGTCCGACGGATGACGGGGCATGATGGCGACCGGGAGTCGCGGGCGCGAGGGTACTCGGCAGGGAGCGCTCGGCAAGGAGTGTGAGCGCCGGTCCGGGCGCCCGGGCCGGCAACGGGAGCGCACCGCGACCCGTCGAGGGGACGGGCGGATCAGGATGGTACGGTCCGGCGGATGGCAGTGGTCGCCGGCGACGGGACCTGTCCCCTCAGGGCTTCTCCCCGGCCATCTTCAGCACCCGTTCGAACTCCGCCTTCTTCACCGGCTGCACGGACAGGCGGGAGTTGTTGACCAGTACCATGTCCTTCAACGCCGACGTTTCCTTGATGTCCGGAAGGGTGACGGGCTCGTCGAACTTCCGGTCGAAGGCCACGTCCACCAGCCACCACCGGGGATCGTCCGCGTCCGACTTCTCGTCGAAGTACTTGCTCTTCCGGTCGAACTGGGTCGGGTCGGGGTAGGCCTCCCGGGCCACCCGGGCGAGGCCCGCCACGGCGGGAGGGCTCTGACGCGAGTGGTAGTAGAGGACGCGGTCACCCTTCTTCATCTCCCGCATGTTGTTGCGGGCCTGATAGTTCCGGACACCGTCCCACGGGGTGGTGCCGTCGGACGCCAGGTCGTCGATGGAATAGACGTCCGCCTCGCTCTTCATCAGCCAGTATCGCGTCGCCACGTACCCCCCTCGGCGCGAGTCTTGCATGCTCATGAACCGGGATCCAGGCCCCGGGAACAGGTCGGGTATACGCTCGCCCTCACCGACGGTTCCGAGGCAGACCTCCGGCCCCCTGATGGGTGGCTCGCGTGGATCGACGGCGCGGCCCCGTGTTGACGCAGGGTATCCGCGGGTCGAGGATTCCAATCCATTCATCTCAGACCGGAGCCCTGAAAATGTCCGTAGCCAAGCACATCGAGCTCACCTCCGATTCCGACATCAGCTTCGAAGACGCAGTGAAGAAGGGGATCGCCAAAGCGGGGGAGACCGTAAACAACATCACCGCCGCGTGGGTGAAGGGTCAGCAGGCCCTGGTCGAAGGCGGCAAGATCGTCACGTACCGCGTCCAGCTGAAGGTCACCTTCGTCCTGAAGTAACGCCGCCGCCCACGCGGCGACGTGGAAGAGGGGGTCGGGATCCGGATCGGGTCCCGCCTCCCTTCGGCGTGCGGGCACGTCGAGGGCCGGGCGCGCCGCAGGTGGGGGCACCGGGACATCGCGCCGGGCGGCGGGCCCCGGAGCGGGCCGTTGCCCTCGAGCCGTCCCTCCCGACCGCGACGGCCCTTCAGCCTCGCCGCCGGCCCCCGATGTCGACCTCGATGTCCTCCCAGTGTCCCTGCCGGAAGCGGAGGACCGACAGGATGGCCCGCGTGACGTGGCCCAGCACGATGGCCAGCCAGATGTCGGCGGCCTCGAGACCCCGGGTCACGTCCAGGAACCAGCACAGCCCCAGGGGCACCACGATCTGGGAGATGATGGAGATGTAGAGCGGGCTCTTGGTGTCGCCGGTGCCCTGCAAGCCGCCCGTGTACGCCAGCGCCACCGTCACGAAGAGGCCGGACACCGCCAGGTATCCCAGGAGCTGGCGCCCCAACGCCATCACGTCCGGGTCCTCCACCCCGAAGAACCCGATCATCTGACCGGGGACCAGCAGGAAGAGGGCGCCGACGAAGACGGCCACCATCAGGCCGTACCCGGCCGCGACCCGCACGCACTTGACGGTCCGATCCGGGCGTCCCGCCCCCAGATTCTGGCCGGCCACCGCCGCCGCCGCGCCCATGATCCCCACCGAGGTCCAGGTGATCAGCGAGAAGAGCTGCGTGTAGGTGATGGCGTAGGCGGCCTGGGCCTCGGCGCTCCGGGGGAGGGAGCCGATGAAGCGCAGGAGGATGACGCCGGCCACGTTCATCGCCACCCCCTGGATCCCCGTGGGCAGCCCGAAGCGGAAGAGGGAGCGGATGATGTCCCAGTCGGGTCGCAGGGCCATGCCCTTCTTCCACGCGATGACGCCCTTCCCGGAGAAGAGGATCACCAGAACCACCACCGCCACCACCGCCCCGGAGATCACCGTGCCCATGGCGGCGCCCAGCGTCCCGAAGGCCGGGATGGGCCCCAGCCCCGCGATGAAGATCACGTTCAGGACGATGTTCAGGATCGTGAGCAGGATCCCGAGCCGGAGGGGGGTCTTCGCATCGCCGGCGGAACGGAAAGCGCCCCCGGCCATGAAGAACAGCATCATGCCGACGCTGTAGAGGAACATGGTCCGGAGGTAGGGCAACGCCTCGGCCTGTACGGCCGGCTGGGCGTTGATCAGCTCCAGCAGCCCCGGGGCCAGGACGTAGCCCACCGGCGCCATGATCCCCACCGACAGGAAGATCGCCGTGAGGAAGGCCTGGTAGACCGTGCGGTTGACCTTTTCGGGCTCGTTCCGGCCCGCGAACCGGGCCACCAGGACCGCCATCCCGGTGAACAACGAGGAGATGAAGACGATCACCACCAGGAAGATCTGCCAGGACACGCCGATGGCGGCGTTGCCCGTGAACCCTACGTAGTGCCCGACCATGGCGTGGTCGACCAGCCCCTGCATGCCCCCGATGACGTTCTGGAGCATGGTGGGCCAGGCCAACTTCCAGACCGCGCCGCGGATGGGCCCCTCCACGATGGAGCGGTCGAAGGGGCGCCCGGATCGGCCCGGCTTGCCGGCGCCGGGCGAGGCGTCCGGGGAGGCGTCGGTCCCCGGGGGTGCGTCGGGCGCTTCGGGCGGTTGGTCGGTCACGCTGCGGTGGACTCCGGAAGAAGGCGTCCCAACATGACCCGGCCGTCGGGTATCCGCCAACGGGGCGGGACGGGGCGGAGGTGCATCCCCCGCTCCTCGTCCGTCACCAGACCAGGTGGTGCCGCTCCTGGCGGCGGAACACCCAGTGCCGGTCGCCGTTTTCGTCCAGGTAGGCCTCTTCCTCCTGGCGGCAGGACGCCGTCTTCCCGCCCCACTCCGGGATCGGAACGGCGGCCTGGAGCTCGATGGAGAACCAGGTAGACGGGCGGAGCCTGGCGTCGCCCCGGCCGGGCACGCCCTCCTGGCGGTCCCACAGCCCGATCAGCGGACCGGCGCCGTGGCCGTGGTCGCCGATCGGATGGGAATAGAGGGAGCCCGTGATCCCCTCCTCCTCCATGCGTGCCAGGGCGGCGTGGAGCGCTTCGTTTCCGGTCCGACCCGGATGCATCTCCTCGAGCTGGATATCCTGCATGCGGTTGGCCGCCGCCAGACAGGCGCGGAGGCCCTCGGGAACCTCGGTCTCCCCCTCTCGAAGCACGTACCCGAGGTGCTGGGTGTCGGTCTTCAGGCGCTGGCCGATCACGCCGAAGTCGGTCCAGAGGAGGTCGCCCCGCTGGATGACGGCCGGGCCGTCGGGCACGTCGCCGGCCCGCTGCACGCTCACCGAGGGCTGGAACCAGGTCCCGTACCCCAGGTCGTTCACCTTCTGCCGGAGCCACCACACCACGTCCTCGGTGGTGGTGACCCCGGGTGTGATTACGCTGTTGGAGAAGGCCTCGGCGATCATGGCGTGGACCGTCTCCTCGATCTTCCGGTAGCGGGGCATCATCTCCGGCACCCGCACGGCGATGTAGTCCACGGCCAGGAAGGGCTCCCGCTTCACCCGGGAGGCGTACTCCCCCAGCGCCGCCTCCAGGGCCTCTCGCTCGCCGGCGCCCAGCCCGTCGGAGAAGGCCCAGGTATCGTCGATGTTCAGGACGATGTTGCCCGGGTCCCGGTCCCGGACGATCTCGTGGAGGAGCCGCCACTGCTCGTCGCCCCAGAGCTCCGCCTCCTCACCCGTCGGGGTCGGATGCGGGGAGCGGTAGATCTCGAAGAGGCCTCCCTGGGAAGAGCCCCCGAGGGCCAGACGCTCCACCGTACCGTCGTCCTGCATGGTGAACACGTAGATCGACCGGCGCCGGGCGGCGAAGGTGGTCGGCGAGATCATGGACCAGAAGACCGGGTCCTCCCCGTACTCCCGCATGGAGAGGATCCACATGTCCGCGTCGTACTCCTCCATGAGCGCCGGCAGGACCCGGGTGAGCCGCGCTTCCACCCATTCCTGCATCTCCGCCGCCTGCTCCCGCACCGGGGGCAGGGGGTGGTAGCGGGCGGGAGCCTCCGCGGGGATCGTGGCAGGGGCCTGGGTGGTCGCGGGCGACGGCACGAGGAAAGTCAGCGCGACGACGGCGGCGAACGGAGTGGCACGGTGCATTGGCTGGGGACGGCTTCGACGGAGAAGGTGGGCCGCAGCGGCCGCTTCGGGGAGGGAGCGGAAGAGCACGGTGCGGCAGGTACGGCGGGCAAGCTACGGGCGTTCGCCGGCTCGGTGAAAGGGGGGACGCGCGGCGCACTCCACCGGAGGGAACGTCTGCGCGGTCCCCGCCCCGTGCCTGCCGGCCCTGTGGACGTCCTCCCGCGTGGCCCGGCGGTCCACCGAGCCCCGACGGGTCGCCGACTGCGGCCTCAGCCCTTCGGACCCGCGGCCCGGATCTCCTCCGACACCCCGTCCTCGTAGCGCTTGAAGCTCTCCCGGAACATGTCCGCCAGCTTCCGGGCCTGGGCGTCGTAGGCCTCGGCGTCGGCCCAGGTGGCCCGGGGCCGCAGCACCTCGCTGGGCACACCGGGGACCGCAGTGGGGATCGCCAACCCGAAGACCGGATCCTCCACCGTGTCCACGTCGTCCAGCTCGCCGGCCAGGGCGGCCCGGACCATGGCCCGGGTGTAGCCGAGCTTCATGCGGCTCCCGACGCCGTAGGGCCCACCGGTCCACCCGGTGTTCACCAGCCAGACCCGGGCGCCGTGCTCCCGGAGCTTCTCCCCCAGCATCTCGGCGTACACGCCCGGGTGCCGGGGCAGGAAGGGCGCACCGAAACAAGCACTGAAGGTGGCCTTGGGCTCGGTCACCCCACGCTCCGTGCCGGCGACCTTGGCCGTGTAGCCCGCCAGGAAGTGGTACATGGCCTGGGCGGGGGTCAGCCTGGAGATGGGCGGCAGGACCCCGTAGGCGTCGGCGGTCAGGAAGACCACGTTCCCGGGGTGCCCCCCGATCCCGGGGATCACCGCGTTGGGGATGGCCTCGATGGGGTATGACGCCCGGGTGTTCTCGGTGATGGTGTTGTCGTCGAAGTCGATGCGGCGGGTCGCCTCGTCCAGGACCACGTTCTCCAGGATCGTCCCGAACTCCTGGGTCGCGGCGTAGATCTCCGGCTCGCCCTCGGCGGAGAGCTTGATCGTCTTCGCGTAGCAACCGCCTTCGAAGTTGAAGATCCCGTCGCCGCTCCAGCCGTGCTCGTCGTCCCCGATGAGGCCCCGGTCCGGATCGGCGGACAGGGTGGTCTTTCCGGTCCCGGACAGCCCGAAGAACAGCGCCACGTCCCCGGCCGGCCCGACGTTGGCCGAACAGTGCATGGGGAGCACGCCGGACTCGGGCAGGAGGTAGTTGAGGACCGAGAAGATGGACTTCTTGATCTCGCCGGCGTACCGCGTCCCCAGGATGAGGACCGTCCGCTCCGCCAGGCTCACCACGATCCCGGTCCGGGAGCGCGTGCCGTGGACCTCGGGATCCGCTGCCAGCTCCGGCGCGTGAAGAACGGTGAAATCCGGCTTCATGTCCGCCAGGTCCGACTGGCCGGGCCGCAGGAACATGTTGTGGGCGAACAGGTTGTGCCACGCGTGCGTGTTCACCACCCGCACGCTGATCCCGTGGAGGGGATCGGCCCCGGCCCGGGCGTCCCGGACGAAGAGCTCGTCCTGCTCGTCGAGGTGCGCCAACACGTGGGCCTTCAGGGCCGCGAACTTCTCGGGGTCCAACGGCACGTTCACCGATCCCCAGTCCACCGACTCCGACGAGACGTCGTCCCGCACGGTGAACTTGTCGTTCGGCGACCGCCCGGTGTGGGGAGCCGTGACCGAAGCGAAGCCGCCGCCGTGAGCGATCCGCCCCTCCTCGCGCCGCAGCGCCGCCTCGTAGAGCTCGGCAGGGGAGAGATTCCAGTGTACCGTTCCCCGGGGTTGGAGCCCGTGAAGCTCGAGGCCGTGCTTCGAAGCCCGGGAGGCCGAAGAGGGGGTCTGGTCGGTCATACCGTGGTTCCTTGCGGGATGGCGGCGCCGCCGCCGAGGTCGTCGGAAAGGGCCTAAATGTGCGGACTTCCGGCCTGAGCGTCCACGGCTGCCACGGTCGCGAGATTGAGGATGTCCTGTTGGGAGCTCCCGCGCTGGAGGATGTGGACGGGCTTGTCCATACCCATGAGCACCGGTCCGATGACCTCCGCACGGCCGAGTCGATCCAGGAGCTTGTAGGCGGCGTTGGCCGCGGAGAGGTTCGAGAAGACCAGCACGTTGGCCGACTCCGTCAGTCCCGAGAACGGGTAGACGTCCCGGAGCTTCTCCGGGTCCACCGCGGTGTCGGCCTGCATCTCCCCATCGATCTGCAGGTCCGGGTCCCGCTCCTGCACCAGACGCACGGCGTCGGCGACCTTGGCCGCCTCGGGATGTCGCGATCCACCGAAGTTCGAGAAGGAGACCATCGCGATTCGGGGCTCCTGGTTCAGCTCCCGGACGAACCGGGCCGAGAGGAGCGCGATGTCGGCCAACGCCTCGGCGTCGGGCGCGATGTTCACCGTGGTGTCGGCGAAGAAGAGGAGCTCCCTGTTCGGGAATGCCAGCATGTACAGGCCCGCAACACGGTTCACCCCCTCGGCGACCCCGATGACCTCGAGACAGGGCCTCAGGATCTCGGCATAGTTGGCCTCCACCCCCGCCACCACCGCGTCCGCATCGCCGTGCCGCACCATCGACGCGGCGTAGTAGATCGGCTTGTAGAGGTTCCAGCGGGCCTCCGCCAGGGTGAGCCCCTTGCGGGCCCGGGCTTCGAAGAGGTGCTGGGCGAATTGGTGCCGCCTCTCCTCCAGCTGCGCCGCGTACACGATCTCCACGCCCGACAGGTCCACGCCCATGGCCTCGGCCTTCTCCTGGACCCGGGGTGGCCGACCCAGGAGAACGGGCTGGCACACCCCCTCCTCCACCATCTGGGCCGCGGCCCGGATCACGGAGTTGTTGTGGCCCTCGGGGAAGACGACCCGCTTCCGCTCCTGGCGGGCCCGGGCGGTCATCCAGCGCATCACCTCCCGGCCGGGGCCCAGCGAGGCCCGGAGCCGCTCCTCGTACTCCTCCAGGTCGATCTCGATGCGGGCCACACCCGTCTCCATGGCGGCCCGGGCCACGGCCGGGGCCACGTGGAAGAGGACGCGGTGGTCGAAGGGCTTCGGGATCAGGTAGTGGCGTCCGAAGCGGATGTCCTCCCCCCGGTAGGCCTTCTGGACGGTGTCGGGCACGTCGCTCCGGGCCAGCTCCGCCAAGGCGCGGGTGGCGGCGAGCTTCATCTCGTCGTTGACCGCCCGCGCTCGGACGTCCAGGGCGCCTCGGAAGATGAAGGGAAAGCCCAGGACGTTGTTCACCTGGTTCGGATAATCGGACCGCCCGGTGGCCATGATGGCGTCGTCCCGGACCGCGGCGACCTCCTCGGGCAGGATCTCGGGGTCGGGATTCGCCAGCGCGAAGATGACCGGGTTGTCGGCCATGGTCCGGACCGTTTCGCCGTCCAGCATCCCCGCCACCGAGAGTCCGATGAAGACGTCGGCCCCGTCCAGCGCCTCCTCCAGCGTCCGCGCCTCGGTCCGGTCGTTGGCGAAGCGCGCCTTGTACTCGTTCACCCCGTCCCGCCCGGTGTGTATCACCCCCTTGGAATCGCACATGATGATGTTGGAGCGGGAGGCCCCGAGGTTCACGATGTGCTCGGCCGTGGCGATGGCGGATGCACCGGCCCCGCTGAACACCACGGTGACCTCTTCGAGCTTCTTCCCGATCAGCTCGAGGGCGTTCAAGAGGGCGGCCCCCCCGATGATCGCCGTTCCGTGCTGGTCGTCGTGGAAGACGGGAATGTCCATCTCCCGCTTGAGCGTCTCCTCGATGACGAAGCAGTCCGGAGCGCCGATGTCCTCGAGATTGATGCCACCCACGGTGGGCTCGAGCATCTTGCAGAAGCGGATCACGTCCTCGGCGGTGGGCGCGTCGATCTCGATGTCGAACACGTCGATTCCCGCGAACTTCTTGAAGAGGACGCCCTTCCCCTCCATCACCGGCTTCGAGGCCAGTGGGCCGATGTTCCCGAGTCCCAGGACCGCGGTTCCGTTCGAGACCACCGCCACCAGGTTGCCCCGTCCGGTGTACCGGAAGACGTCGTCGGGATCCGCCTCGATCCTCCGGCAGGGCTCCGCGACCCCGGGGCTGTAGGCGAGGGAGAGATCCCGGGACGTCGCCACGGGCTTCGTGGGGATCACCTCGATCTTGCCGGGCCTTCCGTCCTCGTGGTAGTCCAGTGCTGCCTGTCGGATGTCTTCCATCGCCTCGCCTCTGGGGGCCTGAGGATCCGTTCGCTCGCGGGTGGCTCGCCTGTAGATTACCGAGCCCCCTCAGCCGCCGAAATGCCTCCCGGATGCCCCCTCACTCCCGCTACGTCCTCGCACTCGTCGTTCTCCTCGGCGTCCCATCGGGACTCCGGGCGCAGGAGGCGTGCCCCGCGGGGCTCATCTCCCACATCTTCATCGACAACCACTCGATCTTCGATCTGGACGATCTTCCGGTGGACCGGGCACGGTGGGCCTTCGAACTCGCCAACTCCCTCCACATCCGCACGCGGCAGAGCTTCATCCGCCGGGAGCTGCTCTTCGGGGAGGGCGACTGCTACGACGCCTTCCTGATCGCCGACTCGGAGCGCGTCCTCCGTCGACTGCCCTTCATCTCGAACGCCGAAGTGTTCGGGATCCGGCAGCCCGACGACACCTGGCACGTGGTGGTGGACACCCGGGACGAGTGGTCGACCCGGGTGGAGATGGCGGCGGAGTTCGCGAACGGGATCAGCCTGAGGTCCGTGGCCCTGGCCGAGCAGAACTTCCTGGGGCGCGGCTTCCAGGTCACCGGGTTCTGGGCACGGAACAACGCCAACGAGCAGGTCGGCGGGGCGTTCTTCACGCCACAGCTCTTCGGGAGCGACGCCAATTTCGGGTTCGGAGGCGGCAGCACGCGGGTGGGGCACTTCTGGAACACGGGGCTCGCCTACCCCTTCAACGGCGAGAACGGGCGCTGGGCCGGCCGGGCCGCCGTGTCGGTGGTGGAGGACTACTTCGACTACTCCTCGGGAACGCCCCGGGCCCCCGGGCACGTCCTCATGCCCACCGAGGCGAGACGGTGGGAGCTCACCGGGGCTCGTCGCTTCGGCGAGCCGGGCAACCTGTCTTCGGTGGGGATCGGGATCGCCCACGCCGACGTGGACCCCCGGGACTTTCCGGAGTCCCTCGAGGTCATCGACGGCGACGACTTCGGCAATCCCTCTCCGCCCGACTCCGAGGTCGTGGACGAGGTGTCCCGACAGACCTTCTTCACCTCGGGAACGCGGATCAACGTGCTCTTCGGGCAGCGCAACATCCGCTTCATCCAGCGGACGGGGCTGGACGCGTTGCGCGGGGTGGCGGACCTGGAGGTCGGGTCCGACGTGTCGCTGACGCTCGGGCGGAGCCTGGGCCAGGACGACGCTCCGGAAGACTTCAACGTCCGATTTCGCCTCTACGGCGCCGGTGCGCCCGGAGCGTTCACCATCGTCTCCGAGTTCGGGGTCGACGGTCGCCAGGTCTTCTTCGACCCGTCCACCGAGCGCCGGGGGTGGAGGGACCTCCTCGGCGACGCCAACGTCCTGGTGTACTGGCAGCCCGAGCGGTTCGCCAACCACACCTTCTTCGCCCGGGTGGCGGGGGCGGGGGGATGGAACGTGGACCGCCCTTTTCAGCTCACGCTCGGGGGCCGGAGGGGCCTCCGGGGCTTTCATGAGGAGGCGTATCCCGGAGCCCGACGGCTGATCGTCAACCTCGAGGACCGGATCTACCTGGGCTGGCCCGCCCCCGACCTCTTCGACATGGGATTCACGGTGTTCGCGGACGTCGGACGTATGCTCCCGGGAGACGTGCCCTTCGGCCTCGACTCGGGGTGGCGGGGGAGCGTGGGAGCGGGCCTGCGCATCGGGTTCCCGGCCGGGTCCCGGGGGGTCGCGCGCATCGACCTCGCCTGGCCCTTGGGAGCCGGAAGCGCCACCGGGGGCCCCATCCTCCGGATCTCCCTGGCGGACCTCCTGGGTCTCCGGCAGGGGTTCGACGACCCGCAGCTGAATCGATCCCGCCTCCTGCAGGTGGGACCGGACCGTTTCGCCCCGAGCCGACAACGCTGATGGACGCCGTCGACCCCGCTCTGCTCTCGTTCTTGTCGGTGCTCGCCTGCGCGGCGGGCGCGGACCTGGGTCTCGCCATCCTCGTGCTGGCGTTGGCCCCGGCACTGGGGTGGGCTCCTCCTCCGGGGTCCCTCCCCCTCCTCACGGCGCCGCTCGTCGTGGGAGCCGGGCTCGCCATGTACCTGGCCGAAGGGATCCTGGAGCAGCACCCCACCGCGTTCTCCGTCTGGCATGCCTTCCAGCGCTGGGTCCGCCTGATGGCCCTGATCCTCCTCGCAGCGATGGGCACCGCCGGCCTCACCGCCCCGGCCCGTCTGCTCCTGGGAGCCGCCATGGTGGCGCTCGGACTCGGGGCGTACGTGGTCACCTCGGGGTGGCACGGGATGGTGGTCCTTCGCCGCCTGCCCCGGGTCTCGCAGGTCCTGGCGGCGCTGGGTCAGGACGTGGCCTTCGCAGCCCTCCTGGTGTTGGCCCTGGACCGGCCCGTCCACGCCGCCGTCGGCACCGCTGCCCTGGTCGTGGTGGCCGGCCCCCGGATCCCCCTGGCCGTCCGGGCCCACCGGGCCGTGGTGGAAGCGGGTCGTTCGTGGCTTCGAGCCCTGCTCGGCGCCGGGGACTGGGTGGCTCCCGATGCGCTGCCGACTTCGGTCGTGGAGGGCCTGTCCGACGAGCAGCGGATCCCTTCGCTTCCCCGTGGCACCCGCGCCCTCTTCCTGACGCGCGGCCTGGCGCACGGCTGGCTCCTGACCGGGTCCGGCAGGGCCTGGTACGCGGGCCCCGGAAGAGCGATCGTTCCTGTGGCCCGGGCAGAAGGGGTACCACCGCCGGACCCCCTCCACGCCCGGCTCTTCGTGACGGTGGGCGGGCAGCCCGGTGAACTGCTCGTCCGGCGGGATGGACCCTCCCGGACCGAACTCGAGCGGGAGATCCCCATAAGTCCCAGGAATGAATAGACATGGAGCGAAACCGGGGTAGAAAACCTTTGACGCCGGATTTCGTCATCTTTAACTTCTGAAGGCCTTTTCACGTCCGGCGGCCCCTTCCCGGGACCGCCGTTGTTTCGGTCTCGGCGACCGAACCGTCACAGAAGACGCCCTGATCGCGGCGAAGACTCCCGTTCCAACGCAGAGGTTTCGGCACGCATGTTCTCAACATCCCGTGGCCTGGATTCGTTCGATCAGTATCTGCAGGACGTCGAGAAGTACCCCCTGATCCAGGACCCCGGGGAGGAGCGAGCGTTGGCGCGCCGAGCCCGGACCGGGGACAAGGAGGCGGCGGAGCGTCTGGTCACGGCCAACCTCCGGTTCGTGATCTCCTACGTGAAGAAGTACCAGGGCCGCGGCCTGGGGCTGGCGGAGCTCGTCTGCATCGGCAATGAGGGGCTCCTGAAGGCCGTGAAGAAGTTCGATCCCGACAAGGGTGTGAAGTTCATCTCCTATGCCGTCTGGTGGATCCGCCAGACCGTCCTTCAGGCCCTGGCCGAGCAGACCCGCTCCGTCCGGATCCCCCTGAACCAGAATTCCAACCTGGCCAAGCTGTCCCGGACCGAGACGGCCCTGACCCAGCAGTTGGGACGGACCCCCACGGACCAGGAGATCGCCAAGGAGATGGACGAGCCGGTGGATACGATCCGCGCCCTGCGCCGGGTCGCCGCCAGCGAGCTCTCCCTGGATGCCCCCATCGACCGGGGCGACCGGGATTCGGCCAGCTTCGGGGAGCGCTTCGCCGGAGCCGAAGGGACCGACATCGAGGAGGACATCGAGGCGGTGGCCCGCCGGGACTTCCTGGAGCAGATGTTCGAGTCGTACCTGACCGAACGCGAGCGGAAGATCCTCTACCTGTACTACGGCCTCGACGACGGCGAGGAGCGTACCCTGGAGGAGATCGGCTCCCTCCTGGGGGTGACGCGGGAGCGCATCCGCCAGATCCGGAACCGGGCCTTCGAGAAGCTCCGGGAGAGTCCCCACGGCGATTCCCTCGAAGGATTCTGGGCGCCGACCTGAGGCCCGAGCCCCCGCCGAGCTTGAGCCCGTCCGGGACGACACGGCCCTCCTGCCCTTCGCGGCGGGAGGGCCGTGTTCCTGTCCAGGAACCGGCTTCCTGAGGGACTGTAGCACACCCATCATGACGCGCGCCCGCCGGTCCACCACCACCTTGCTCCTCGTCGCCACTCTCCTGGGTGGCGCATACCCTGCGGTGGCTCAGGATCCCGTTCCCGACAGCGCCTGGAACGGGGACGAAGCCCTGGCACTCGTCGCCGCGGCTCGCGCCGTGCGCCAGGCGTCCGCGGTGGACAGCACCCTCCACGGCTACGAGGCGATCGCCCAGGGATTCGTCTACTTCTTCCTGGACCGGGCCGACGAGGAGGAGCACACCCTCATCAAGACCGATCAGGTCGCGCTGGAGGTGTACTGGAGGGCGCCCGACGAGACCCGCCAGCGGATCGTCGGGATGCGGGACGAGGAGAGCCTGCCCACGAACATCCGCTACCACCTGGACCATCTCACCGTGGTCCAGGACGATTTCGGCGACCTCATCCGCCTCGGAGACGGAGACGAGGTGGCGGCGGTGATCCACCCCGTGGCGCCGGGGGCCGAGCGGCTCTACGACTACCGACTCGGCGCCCGGTCGACCCTCAACTACCCCGGCCTCCCCGAGCCGAAGCGCGTCCAGCAGATCCAGGTCCGCCCGCGGAACGTGGACCGCCCCGGCTTCGTGGGGACGCTGTACGTGGACCTGGACACCTCGGCCATCGTCCGGATGGCCTTCACGTTCACGGCGGCCTCGTACGTCGACCCATACCTCGACTACATCCGCATTTCGCTGGACAACGGGCTGTGGCTCGGACGTCACTGGCTCCCCTATCGCCAGGAGCTCGAGCTGCGCAGGGAGCTTCCTCAGCTCGACTTCATGGCCGGGAGCATCATCCGGGGCCGATGGGAGATCTCGGACTACGCGTTCAACCCCGAGACCGCCGACCTGCTCTTCCGTGGTCCCCGGGTCACCTCGGTCCCGCAGGCACAACGTGAGGCCTACGTCTTCGAGGACTCCCTCTTTTCGGATCTGGAGGCTCGGGGACTGGCCTCGTCGGAGGAGATGGACGAGATCCGGGACCAGGCCAGGTCGATGGCCGTCGGCTCCGCCCTGAGCGGGCTGGCGCCCTTTCGGGCCCACGCGTCGTCGGTCTCGGACGTGATCCGCTACAACCGGGCGGAGGGATGGACGGTGGGCGCTGGACTGACCGTCCGGGTACGGGATCAGCCCGTCCGTCTCCGGGGCGGCTACGCTTTCGGAGCCGAACGACCCTGGCTGGTGGGAGAGGCCGAGCGAGGCATGGGAGGTCACACCGCCACCCTCTCGGGGTTCTGGAACCGGACCCGGGATCTGGGTCCGGTCTCGGGGGCCAGCGGGCTGGTGAACAGCATCGCCACCCTGGGCGGAGAGGACTACCGGGACCTGTTCTGGACATCGGGAGGGCGGGGGGAGTGGTCCCACTCGGCCGGCGGAAACCGACGCGTCTCGGCGGCGCTCACGGTCCAGCGGGCCCGGAGCGCCGCCCTGAGCGTGGGGGACGGGGACACGGCGTTCCGCCCCGTCCTTCCCATCGACGAGGGTCTCCAGACCGTCCTGGACCTGGGCCTGTCCCGACCCGACGAGGAGGCCGGCGTCTTCTGGGATCTCCGCCTTCGGGGCGGGTATCTGGACGACGTCTACGTCCGCACCGACGCGCTGGTCGGATGGAGTCGAAAGGGGCCGTCCCGGGTCATCGATGCCGAGGTGACGGTCCAGGGCGGGTGGGTGGACGACCAGGCTCCGCGGCAGGAGCTCATGCTCCTGGGCGGTCGAGGCACCCTTGCCGGGTTCGCCTACCGGGGCGCCGTCGCCGATCGCTACTGGCTGGCCCGCGGCTGGGTGTCCCGGGCCCTCCTGGCTCCCTGGGTGACGCTTCGCGCCACGGGCGCGGTGGGCTGGTCCCGTCTCGACGGGCGTTCCCTCCCGGAGGGTTGGGTCGGCGACCCCGACCCCGGCCTCCGAGGCTCGCTGGGCGTCGGGATGGACCTCCTGTGGGAGACCCTCCGCCTGGACGTGGCCCGGGGCCTCCCCGACGGGGAGTGGACCTTCTTCGTGTCGGTGGCACCCCGGTTCCACCCCTGGCTCTGAGCCTCGCCCGCGCACCCTGTCACCGGCTCCGTCACACGGGCGCACGTGCTCCGGCGGCCCCGGCCGGGGCGCGCTCACGCCCACGGGCCGGGGCTCTCGGTCCGCGCGGGTCAGGCGGCGTCCGCGACGCGCTCACGGGAGGACTGGAGGAGCACGATCTCCCGGGCGTGGATCTCGGCCGACGGGATCGTGACGCCGTCCCGCTCGTAGCTGTCGTACTCGAGCCGCCCCTCCAGGTAGATCCGGTCCCCGGTGGTGACGTAGTCCTCCGCGAACTGGGCCAGCCGGTTCCACACCGTGATCCGGTGCCAGTCCGTACGCTCCTCGTCCTTCCCGTCCACCTGGGTCCGTCGGTTCGTGGCCAGGGAGAAGTGGGCGACCTTCGTCCCGCTCTTGGTTTCCCGCACCTCGGGATCGCGACCCACGTTCCCCACCAGGATGATCTTGTTGACCGACCGGCTCATGACCGTACCTCCGTGCTCGAGAGACTCGTGCCGACCCGATCGGCAGCTCGGGTCGCAACGGAGGATGCGGTCGGTGAGGGGGCGGCCCCATGGCCGCCTGGGCCGCCCTACTTGGCCTCGTACCAGCTCCGCCCCACGCCGGCGTCCACCTTGAGGGGCACCTCTAGCCGGACGGCACCCTCCATGACGTCCACGACCCGCTCCTTCACCCGGTCGAGCTCGCCCTCGGGAACCTCGAACAGGAGCTCGTCGTGCACCTGCAGGAGCATCCGGCTCTCGAAGTCACCCTCGGCCAACGCGACGGCGACGTCGAGCATGGCCTGCTTGATCAGGTCCGCGGCGGTTCCCTGGATCGGAGTGTTCTGGGCCACCCGCTCGCCGAACTGCCGGATGTTCCAGTTCCGGGACTTGAGCTCGGGAACGTAGCGCCTTCGACCCATGAGAGTCTCCACGAACCCGTCCTCCCTGGCCCGGGCGACCTGCTCGTCCAGGAAGCGGCGCACGCCGGAGAAGCGTTCGAAGTACTCGTCGATGAAGGCCCCCGCTTCCTCCCGTGAGATCCCCAGCTGACGGCTGAGCCCGAAGGCTCCCTGACCGTACAGGGTGGCGAAGTTGATCGTCTTCGCCTGGGCCCGCTGATCGGCGCTCACGTCCTCGACCGGGACGTCGAAGATGACCGACGCCGTCTGCCGGTGGACGTCGACGTCGGTCCGGAAGGCGGTGACGAAGGCCTCGTCTCCCGAGAAATGCGCCAGCACCCGGAGCTCGATCTGGGAGTAGTCGGCCCCCAGGAAGACCCATCCCTCACGGGCCACGAACCCCTTGCGGATCTCCCGACCCAGGGGCGTCCGGATCGGAATGTTCTGGAGATTCGGGTCGCTCGAGGAGAGACGCCCGGTGGCGGCCACGGTCTGGTTGAACGACGTGTGGATCCGCCCCGTCGCCGGATGGACCAGGCGGGGCAGCGCGTCCACGTAGGTGCTCTTGAGCTTGGCGAGCTCCCGGTACTCGAGCATGCGCCGGGGCACCTCGTGGCCGTCGGCGGCGAGCTCCTCCAGGACGGAGGCGTCCGTGGAGGGACCCGTCTTGGTGCGTTTGATGACCGGAAGCTCGAGTTTCTCGAAGAGGATCTCCCGGAGCTGCGGCGTGGAGTTGAGGTTGAACTCGGTCCCTGCTGCCTTGTAGATGTCCTCCTCGAGGAGCGCCAGCTCCCCCTCCATCTTCCGACTCATGGACCGGAAGAAGGGCACGTCGACGGCGATCCCGGCTTCCTCCATGTCCGCCAGCACCGGGACGAGCGGCGTCTCCAGGTCGTCGAAGAGACCTCGCAGGCCCTTGTCGTCGAGCTCCGGCCCGAAGCGGTCCCATAGCCGCAGCGAACAGTCCGCGTCCTCGCAGGCGTAGTCACGGGCGGCGTCCAGCGACACCTCCGCGAAGGGGATCTCGCTTCGGCCCGAACCGGCCACCTCCTTGTAGGTCGTGGTCTTGTGGGCCAGGACCTCCATGGCCAGCTCGTCGAGCCCGTGGGAACGCCGGCCCGGGTCCAGAACGTAGGAGGCCACCATGGTGTCCCGGAGGGGACCTCCCAGAGGGGCCCCACCCCGCCGCAGCACCAGGAGCGCGGACTTCAGGTCGTGCCCGACCTTCTCGATCCCGGGATCCGCCAGCATCTCCCGGAGGCCGGCCATCTCCGGACTGTCCAGGGACGGAAGGTTGGGGACACCGTCGTCCCGGGCGTCGTCCAGGGCGAGCTCGAGCTCGTCCCCCTTCCGGTGCCGGAACGGGAGGTAGTGCACCTCGCCTTCACCCAGCCCCAGGGCGAGCCCCACCAGGGAGGCACGCATGGGATCCGGCGCGGTGGTCTCCGTGTCCAGGGCCACCCGCTCCCTGGCCCGGATCCGATCCAACACCTCGTCCACCTCGCCCGGCGTCAGGGCCAGTCGATACCTGGCCTCCTCGGCGGCCCGGCTCTCCAGGGCGTCGCTGTCCAGGGCGAGCTGGGTGTACTTCTCGCTCAGCCGCCTGAACTCGAAATCCAGGAAGATGTCCCGGAGGGCCGACGGGTCCGGATCCCCGAGGGCCAGGGCGTCCAGGTCCAGCTCCACGGGGAGATCCCGCATGATGGTCACGAGGCGCCTGGAGAGCCGCACGTCGGCGGCGTGGTCCGTGAGCGCCTCCCGGGCCCGCTTGCCCTTCAGCTCGGCCCCGTGCTCGAGCAGGGTCTCCAGGTCCCCGTACTCGGTGAGGAGCTTCAAGGCGGTCTTCGGCCCGATCCCCGGTGCCCCGGGGATGTTGTCCGCTGAATCGCCGATCAGGGCGAGGTAGTCCACGATCCTGGAAGGGGGGATGCCGAAGCGCTCCTCGGCGTTGGAGGGGTCGACCCACTCGGCCTCCACGCCGGTCGGGCCGCCGCGACCCGGATTCATGAGGTGGACGTCCTCGTCGACCAGCTGGTAGAAGTCCTTGTCTCCGGAGACGATCACCGACTCGATGCCCCGGGCCTTCGCCTGGGTGGCCAGGGTCCCGATGACGTCGTCGGCTTCATAGCCGTCCAGCTCCACCACCGGGTCGCCGTAGGCGGCGACCATGGCCCGGATGCCGGGCAGGGAGGCGGAGAGGTCCTCGGGCATCTTCTCCCGGGTCGCCTTGTACTCGGGATACTCCTGCTCCCGGAAGGAATTCCCCGAGTCGAAGACCACGGCCAGGTAGTCGGGCTCGAACTTCTCCCTGAGCTCCTCGAGGAAGTTGGCGAAGCCGAAGGCCGCAGAGGTGTTCTCACCCCGGGAGTTGGTGAGCGGACGGCTGATGAAGGCGTAGAACGCCCGGTAGATCAACGCGTAGGCGTCCACCAGGAACAGGCGGGGCCGGGTCTTTCGAGGGATCTCCAACGGGAGCTGGGTTGGGGGAAGAGGCCGGGGGATCGAAAACGCCCCGCGGTCCCCATGGGAACCGCGGGGCGTTCAGCCGCTTGAAGCCGGATGGGGAAGCGTCGGGGCGCCGAAGTCGTGAGCCACCTCCGCTTCTTCAACCGCCTTCCGAGGTGAAGTGGATCAGGCGCGGAGCACGTTGGCGGCCTGTACGCGACCGTCCTTGTCCGAGATCTCGAACTCCACCGTCTCGCCCTCGCTCAGCGTTCGGTACCCGTCGCCCACGATGGCCGAGAAGTGAACGAACACGTCATCTCCGTCGGGCCGCTGGATGAAGCCGTAGCCTTTGGCTTCGTTGAACCACTTCACCTTCCCTTTGGACATCGTGCGGCACCTCCGTCTCGAGACAAGCCCGACTCCGGTCATCGGGCGCCCCTGAGCATGAGCCTCCCACCCCGCCGGTGCAAGAGCGGCCTGGACAGCTTACCCGAGAATCCCCGAACTACGGGGATGAGACGTCCTGGTCCTCGGCATAGAGGGCCCGGTAGAGGTCCCGATTCCGGGTCACGTTCTTGACGTACCCCCGGGTCTCGGTGAAGGGGATGCGCTCCGTGAAGCGGAGGGGATCGGCGTGCTCGGGGAAGCTCCGCCAACGGCTCGCCCGGGTCGGGCCCGCGTTGTACGCGGACAGCACCAGGGGAAGGTCCGGGCCGAACCGGTCCAGCATGTCCCGGAGGAAGCGGGCGCCCAGATGGAGGTTCACCTCGGCGCTCTCCAGGCTCTCCCGGGAGAAACCGTCCGGTCCGATGCTCCGGGCCAGCTGCGCGCCGGTGGCCGGCATGACCTGCATGAGCCCCACGGCGCCGGCGGACGAGACGATGTCGTGGTCCCAGGCCGACTCCTGACGGATGAGACCCGCCATGAGGAAGGGGTCGACACCCCACTCCTCGGCTTCCCGCTCGACCATCTCGCGGTTCGGGTACGGGTACACGATCCGAAGCAGTCGCGGGTTCCACGAGTCCCCTTCCCGGATCAGTGCCCATCCCTGGTTGATCCCTTCGATGGTCCGCCCCCGCTCGATCAGCCCTTCGGCCAGCGCGTAGCGCGCGGCGCCCCCCTCGGCGGCGACCCGCTCCTGCAGCCGGTCCACGTGGAACTCCGCGGCGGCGGCGAGACCTGCCGCCTCCAGGAGGTCCAGCCGGATCAGGGCCGTGTCGACCCAGGCCGGATTCATCGCCGTGGGGGTCGCTGCCAGGGTGGGCGGATAGCTCCGGCCCGACTCGGCCGCCGACAGGGCTCCGTAGTACGAGAACGGATCACCGGCCAGCACCCGGTCGAAGTGGACGCCGGCGGCGTCGACGTCCCCGGCGGCAGCCCGCGCATGGCCCGCCCAGAAGCTCGCCTCGGCCCACCTCCGGCCCTCGGGGAACTGGTTCAGGTACGTTTCGAAGGTCTCCGCGGCAGCGGTCCACTCGCTCGCGGCCAGTCGGATCTGGCCGATGCGCATGCGGGCCAGGCCCGCCAGCGTCCGGCTCGGCGCCATCTCCGCCACGCGCTCGTACTCGCGGACGGCCGCCTCCAGGTCGCCCCGGTCCTGGGCGTCGTCACCCCGCAGGAAGACGATCTGGGCGGCAGCATCCGTGTCCGGGTACCGCTCGACCAGCCATTGCCGGAGTGTGCGGACGTTTCCCGTCTGTCCCTGACGACGACGGAGGGCCGTCCAGACCTCGAGGGTCCGCACGCCGATGGTGGGGTCGGGATGTTCGTCCAGGGCGCGGAACTCCTCCACGGCCTCCTCGACCCGCTCCGGGACGGTGGCGGCAAGGCGGGCCCGCTCGACCCGGGCCGCCGCCCGGGGCTCCTCGCCGGCGGCGAGGGTGAGCGCGACGTACCGGTCGTACGCCCGCAGGGCGCGCGTCCCGTCGCCGGCCCGGTCGAGGGCACGGGCCGCCTCGAGCGTCAGATCCACGTCCAGCTCGACGTGATCGACCACGTGGGCGGCGGCCCGGGTGCCGGCGCCGCTCCGGGGCGCGGATTCGAAGGCCTCCAGGAAGAGCGCGGTGGCCGTGACCGTGTCCCCCCGGGCCAGGGCCAGGGACGCCACCTGTTCCGCGTACCCCGCGCGCTCCCCGTCGCCTTCGGCGGTCTCCAGAAGCCCCGTATACAGCTCCTCGGCCCGGGCCGAGTCCCCCGCCTCCAGCACCGCCCGGGCGGCGTAGGGGCGGCTACGGCGTTGCATCTCGGGCACCGTGATGCGCGGAAGAAGCACCGTGACCGCGGCGCTGTCCCCCTCGCTGGCGGCCTCTCCGGCCATCTCCCAGGCCAGACCGCCCACGAGCCCGGCTGCCACGTCGTCCCGTTCCGCGAGCCCGTCGAGGTACGGCAGGGCGTCCTGGATGCTGCCGGCCCGGTAGCGGGTCCGAGCCAGGCGCGCCGTCAGCTCGAACGACGGGTCCGTCGAGGCGAGGAAGGCGCGACCGTAGGCCGTGGCCGCCGCCCCGACGTCTCCCAGGGCCTCCTCGGCGCGGCCCAGCAGGTACGGGCCCCGCAGGGGCGCCTCGTCGTCGGACCAGTCCGGGTCGGTGAGGAGGTTCCGGACCCCTTCCCACGACCGGTACCCCGCCAGCGCCTCCGCCAGGAGCACCCGGCCCTCGGCGTCCAGCCCCTCCTCCCGCTCGAGGGCGCGCAGCAGCTGGGCGGCATGCCAGTGGCGGCCCAGCTCCAGCTCACGCCGGGCCTCCTCCAGCGACGGGCGGAGCGCCGTCCCCGGTGCGCTCCACCCCAGCGCCGCCCCGGACGCGAGCCCGGTGAGGACGACACCCAGGACGAGGAGGATTCGCTTCATCATGAACCAGACTACACCGGAGGGAACGACGGGAGCCCCGGGGGAGCCCCATCTACAGATGTACGAAGCGGAGGCCGCCCATCAAGGGCGGCCTCCGCCGAGACACGCTCGAGTCGAGGTGGCGTCAGGCCGCCGACCCCATCCCGTGAAGGGTGTCGATCATCTTCTGGGCCGACTCCTCCATGTCGATGACGATGGAGTCGATCCGGGAGACGAAGTAGTTGTGGGCGATGCTGACGGGGATGGCGATCACCAGTCCGGCCGCGGTGGTGAGCAGCGCCACCTTGATCCCGCCGGCCACCAGGGTCGCCTCCACCTCACCGGCCATCTCGATGGACTGGAAGGCGATGATCATCCCGATCACGGTCCCCAGGAAGCCGAGGAGTGGAGCGATGTTGGTGAGGGTCGCCAGGATCACCAGGCCCTTCTCGAGGCGGCTCAGCTCGATGAGGCCCTGGTTCTCGATGGCCTTCATGACCCGCTCGGTCCCCTCGTCGTGCCGCTCGAGACCCGCGTAGAGGATCTTCGCGGCCGGCGAGTTGGAGTCGCGGGTGACGTCGAGCGCCTCGCGGATGCGCTGCTCCGAGAGCAGCTGGTCCACCTCACGCAGGATTGCGCGGGTGCGGGAAGCCTTCGCCTGGAGGTCGATGAACTTCCAGATGATGACGATGATCCCGAGGACGAGACAGAGAGACAGAGGCCACTTCATGAAGCCGGTGTCCATCCAGATCTGGTTCATCTGCTCCCCGAGGGTGAGCTCGGGAGCATCCATGCCCGGCAACTGAACCAGGGCTCCGTAGAGACGCATTACACCGGTCAAGATGACCTCCAGCACAGGTTGTGTTCAGAGCCCGCCAAGGCGGAAACGCAGGGGCGAGCCAGCATTGTACGGCGAAGGGTGGGCAAGATGGCGGGACCTCTGCCGAAGTGTCAACCCCCGCCACCACCGTCCTCCGGGGGGCCTCCGCCCGGGGCTCCAACCTCTCCCGAAGGGCCCGAGAGAGATGCCGAAAGTAATGTACGCGTATACGGGTGACGCGCTTGCAGGACCAGTTCCCGAGCCGAACCGCGCTCGACCACCCGCCCCCCCTGCATGACGGCGATGCGGTCGCTCATCCGCCGCACCACGGCCAGGTCGTGGGAGATGAAGAGATAGGTCAGTCCCAGGCGCCTCTGGAGGTCCAGCAACAGGTTGAGGACCTGGGCCTGTACCGAGACGTCCAGGGCGGAAACCGGCTCGTCCAGAACGAGGAACTCCGGGCCCACGGCCAGGGCACGGGCGATACCCACCCGCTGGCGCTGGCCGCCGCTGAGGGCATGGGGCAGGGCCGAGCGCACGCCGTCGGGCAGCCCCACCTGCTCGAGGAGCCCGGAGATCCGGCCCGCCCGGTGGGGGCGGGCGACGCCGCACACCGAGAGCACCTCCGCCAAGGTGGCCTCGACCGTGAGCCGAGGATTCAGGCTGCCCAGGGGGTCCTGGAAGACGATCTGCGCCCTGCGTCGGAAGCCCGGGGGCGGGACCGGTCCCAGGCTCTCGCCCGCGAAACGCACCTCGCCGGCGTCCAGCCGCTGAAGGCCCAGGAGGGCCCGGCCGAGCGTCGTCTTGCCGCACCCGGATCCGCCCACCACCCCCAGCGTCTCACCGGGCTGGATGTCCAGGCACACGCCGTCGAGGGCGGTGACCGGCGCCGATCTCCGGCGGGGGAAGACGACCGTCAGGTCCCGGGCCTCGAGGAGGGGCGGCGGGTTCACGGCCCGGCCACCCAGCATCGCACCCGGCGCCCGCTCTCCGTCTGCTCAAGCCTCGGGTGGACGGCGCACCGACGCTCCACCAGGGGGCAGCGCTCCCGAAACGCGCACGCGGCGTCCCAACGGGCCGGATCCGGCGCCTGCCCGGGCAGGACGCCGAACCGCTCCTTCGGCTCTCCGCCGTAGGGAAGCGCCTCCAGGAGGGCCCGGGTGTAGGGGTGCAGCGGTCCGGCCAGGACCTGGTCCGTGCGCCCCTCCTCGACCGTCTCGCCGGCGTAGAAGACCACGACGCGGTCGCTGGCCCGTTGCACGACGCCGAAGTCGTGGGTGATGAGGAGGACGCCCAGCTGCCGGGTGCGTCCCAGGGTGGCCAGGAGGTCCAGGATCTGGAGCTGGAGATTGGCATCCAGGGCACTGGTGGGCTCGTCGGCCACCAGGAGATCCGGGTCCCCCGCCAGGGCGATGGCGATCAGGGCCCGCTGCCGCATGCCGCCGGAGAGCTGATGGGGGTACGCGTCCATCACCCCAGCGGGATCCGGGAGCCCCACCTCCACCAGGAGCCGCGAGGCCGCGGCACCCTCGTCGCCGCGAGCCGTGCCATGGATCCGGATGACCTCCTCGAGCTGGGCACCGACCCGGCGCACCGGGTTCAGCGCGGTCAGGGGATCCTGGAAGACCATCCCCACCGTACCGCCCCGGAGCGTCCCGGCCTCCCCTCCCAGGGCAGGCGCCACCTCGCGTCCCCCGATGCGGATCGAGCTTCCGGAGTCCAACCGGGCGGTCTCCGGCAGCAGGCCCATCAGACTCAGGGCCGTCACCGTCTTCCCGGACCCGGACTCCCCCACCAGGGCCACGGTCTCGCCCCGCTCCACCCGGAAGGAGACGTCCCGGACCACCCGGGCGTCGCCGTGGCTGCCGGGGAAGGACACGCCCAGGTTCCGGACCTCCAGGAGGGCCGTCATCGACCGGGGCCCTGGAGGGGGTCCATGGCGTCCCGGATCCCGTCCCCGAGCAGGTTGAAGGAAACGGCGACCAGGGCGATGGCGAGTCCGGGGAAGGTGGCGAGCCACCAGGCGGTGAGGATGTAGGTCTGGCCGTCCCGGAGCATGGCCCCCCAGGAGAGATCGACCCCGAGGCCGAGATACGAGAGGCCCGCTTCCAGGATCACCATGTGTCCGACACCCAGGGTCGCCGCCACCAGCACCGGGGCCAGGGCGTTCGGGATCAGGTGCCTGAAGAGGATCCTGGACCCCGAGAAGCCCAGAGCCCGGCCCGCCTCCACGAAGTCCCGGGTCTTGAGTGACAGGATCTCCGCCCGGATCAGGCGGGCGGGTGCCGGCCACTGGGTGAAGGCCAGGAGGAGGACGATGACCGGTAGCGACGGCTCGAGGATGGCGATCACCGCCACCAGGAGCACGATCCGCGGAACCGCGAGCACCACGTCCGCCGCCCTCATGACCATCGCGTCCACCCATCCGCCCAGATAGCCGGCCGTGGCCCCCAGAAGCACCCCGGCACCCACCGACAGCCCCACGGCCGAGAGGGCGATCGCCAACGAGACCCGGGTCCCCACCAGGAGACGGCTCCAGACGTCCCGCCCGAGTTGATCGGTGCCCAGGAGGTGGCCCGGTCCGGGAGGCAGCAGGACCTCTCTGGAGAGGTCGCCCGGTGCCATGGGATCCAGGGGCGCGAGGAGGGGCGAGAGGAGGGCCAGGAGGGTGACGACCGCCACGCAGGCGAGCCCGGCCTGGGCCATACGGTTGCCGCCGAGGGACAGCAGGCGGAGGGATCCGCTCGGGATCCCGAAGATGGGCGCCCGTCCCCCGACGATCGCGTCCCGCACCACCCCCGGGGGCTCACTCATGGCGCACCCGTGGATCCGCGAGGACGTAGAGGGCGTCCGCCACCAGATTGCCCAGGACCACGAGGACCGCAAAGAGGAGGCTGCCCGCCAGGATCAGGGGGTAGTCGCGGGTACCCACCGCATCCACCATCGCACGCCCCATCCCGGGCCACGCGAAGACCGTCTCGACGAACACGGCCCCGCTGAAGAGCACCGGCAGATAGAGCCCGAGGACCGTGATGAGGGGCAGCAGGCTGTTCGGCAGCGCGTGGTGGAGGAGCACGCGGCGGCCGGGCAGACCCCGGGCCCTGGCGGAGCGCACGTAGTCCGAGCGGAGCACCTCGAGCATGCCGGTCCGGGCGTACCGGGCGATGCCGGCCGCCATCACCAGGACCAGCGTGGCCGCCGGAAGCACCAGGTGTTGGAGGCGGTCCAGCACCTTGCCGGGGAAGCTCAGGAGGTCGTGGTCCACGCCGACGGCCCCGGAGGGCGGGAACTGGATCGGCCAGTTCCATCGGCTCGCCCCGAGGGCGAAGACGAGGACCATCATGATCCCGAGCCAGAACGCGGGAATCGAATAGAAGACGAGGACCACCAGGCTCAGCCCCTGATCCACCAGGGTGTTCTGGCGGGCTGCCTGGACGACCCCGATGCCCACGCCCAGGAGGAAGGCAACGGCCAGGGCGGTGCCGGACAGGAGGAGGGTGTTCGGGAGGATCTCGGCCAACACGGTCCGGACGGGTTGCCCCCGGCTGTGGGAGAAGCCGAAGTCCCCCCGGGCGGCGGACCCGATCCAGCGGACGTAGCGCACGGGGGCCGGCTGATCGAGGCCGAGATTCGCGCGGATCTGCTCCCGGACCTCCGACGTCATCCCGGGATCCAGCCAGATCTCGGATGGATCGCCGGGGGCCGCCTCCACCAGGACGAAGAGGAGCGTCGCCACCCCGAGCAGGAGCGGGACGGCGAGGAGGAGGCGCCGAAGGACGAAGCGTCTCACCGGGCCGGCGCGGGCCGAGGCGTCAGCGGTCGTCGGCCCGAACGCGCCATCTCCGCACGTTCACCAGTTCCCCGCGGTAGTCCATCTCCACCCCCGTCATCCGGTCGGACACCCCCGCCAGGCGTTGGGCATAGTAGAAGTAGGTGAAGGGTTGGAGGTCGAGGATGCGGCGTTGGTACCGGTCCCAGAGCGGCCGGGCCTGGTCCCGCTCCGTGGCCAGCGGCAGGCGGGCGAGGAGGTCGTCCACCTGCGCGTCGCGCAGGCCCGCGAACGCGTAGGGCTCGTCGATCCGCACACTGGCGAAGAGGTCTGACTCCTCCACCCTGAACTCCGGGACCCAGGCGAGGATGAGCCCGTCGAAGTCCCGGGCCCCCGGGTCCATGACCCGTTCCGCCATCGTGCCCGCCTCCAGCGGCTCGGGGGTCAGCTCGACGCCCACCTCCCGGAGCTGGGCCTGCATGAGCTCCGCGATGGTGCGCCGATCCTGGTTCGCGGCATTGAAGATGACCGAGATGGCGAGGCGAGTCCCGTCGGGACCCTCCCGGACCCCGTCTCCGTCCCGGTCCCTCCACCCCGCCTGATCCAGGAGCCGGCGAGCCTGAATCGGATCGAATGCCGGCGCCGGCAGGTCGGGATCGTACGCCCAGTGGTACGGGGGAATGCCGGTCTGGGCCACGCTCCCGTACCCGCGAAGGAGGGCGTCGACGACGGCGCCCCGGTCCACCCCCAGCGTGAGGGCCCGGCGGACCCGCGCGTCGGCCAGCTGCGGCCGCCGCGTGTTCCAGGCCACGAAGGTGAACTCCCTTGGGGCCATGGTCCGAAGCCCGGTGCCCTCGTTGTCCACCACCACCGAGGCCTGGTCCGGGCGCAGGGACACGAAGACGTCCACCCTTCCCGTGATGAGCTCGGTGAGGAGGGTGGTCTGCTCCGGGATCACGCGGTACACGAGACGGTCGAGGTACGGCCGTCCACCCAGCCCCGCGGGGAACCCCGGGTTGGCCTCGAACACCCAGCGGTCGTCCGTGGCGTGGGAGACGAAGACGAAGGGCCCGTTCCCCACCGGGCACCGGGTCCCGAAGGGGTGCTCCACCAGCTCCTCCGGCGGGACCTCGCCCAGGAGGTGCTCCGGCATGATGGCCAGCGCCCGCCAGGGATCCAGCACCTCGGCGTGGGGCCGCATGCGGAAGGTCACGGTGAGGGAGTCCACCACCTCGACCCCCTCGTCCCCCGGGAGGTACCATTCGAAGAAGGCGGCGTTGGGGAAGGCGGTCGCGGTGTCCGTCGCGCGCAGGTACGTGAAGGCCACGTCGTAGGCGTCGGTCCGCTCGCCGTCGTGCCAGTAGACGTCGTCCCGGAGCCGGAAGGTCACCGAGGTGCCGTCGTCGGACTCCGTCCAGGACTCGGCCAGGTACGGGACGGGCTCCAGGTCCCCGTCCACCTGGATGAGCGTCATGAGATTGACGAAGCGCTGTAGCTGACTCGGGTAGTAGCCCACCGTCTGGAGGGCGTTCATGCCCCGGACCAGCTCGGTGGTGTGTCCCACCACCGCCGTCCCGCCATAGGCCGCGTCCTCGTCTCTCAGCCCCGTCTCCGCGGCGGCCTCGACCCATGCATCCACCCGGGCCATGGCGTCCTCGCAGAATGGATCCCCCTCGGCGGCCGCCGTACGGGGAGACGGAGCGTCGCCGCACGCGGCCAGGAAGAGGACGGCGGCCGGGAGAAGCGTCGTGGATCGGGGGAGGGTCATCATGTCAACGTCGCCAGGACCATTCGTGTGAGCGGTATCGCTCCAGGAGGTCGGGTGCGGGGGAAGAACGGTCTCCTCGTTCCAAGCTGCCCACCGCCGGAGCCCTACGCCAGTCACCTGGAAGGACGGCCTGGAAGCCGAGCCGGACCGCCTGGGCCACCTCCTCCGGCGCCACGCTCCTCCCCAGCAGCTCCTCCACCGTAGCGGGCGGAGGGTCCTGCCGTGGGTCCCGGGTCAGATAACGAGATATCCGCCACTGGTCGTTTCGAAGGAGGATCGAGCCGTGTTGGAGCAGGGCGTCCCCGATCCGGACCTGGGCGCTCCCCACCAGCTTCCGGCCTCGGGCCACCACCTCTCCGGGCGCCGCCCCTCGGAAGCAGGGCCCGGCGTCCAGGCCTTCGACCGGCCCGTCGTCCGCCTGCACCGCGGGAATCCCGAGACGGGCGAGACCCTCTGCCAGCGCACGATTGATCAGGGCGTAGGTGGCCCGGACCCCGCCCAGGGCCCGGATGGGGGCCACGACCGCATAGGTGAGCTCGTGGTCGTGGAGGACGGAGCGGCCGCCGGTGGGGCGCCGCACCAGGTCGACCCCGTCCTCCTGGAGCGCGGCCGCGTCCACGACACCGAGGGCCGGCTCGTTCCTGCCCAGGGAGAGGGTGGGGGCGAACCAGCGATAGAGGCGGATCCAGCCCCGGTCCCCGGGGAGATCCCGGGCCAGGGTGTGATCCAGAGCCATGTTCTCGGCCCCCGAGAGGGCCTCGTCGAGCCGGACCGACCAGGTGGGAGCCCGGGTCATCCGCGACGCCTCAGGAAAGGGTGGTGCGATCCCCCGGCTGCAGGATCCGCACCTCGGCCATGTCGCCCACGAGCTCCCGGAACGCCTCGGGGTCCTGGTCGATCACCGGCCAGGTGCCGTAGTGGATCGGAATCACCGCCCGGGGCCGGATGAACTCCACGGCCCGAGCCGCGTCCTCGGGCCCCATGGTGTAGTTGTCTCCGATGGGGAGCAGGGCCACGTCCACCCGACCCTCGAGAAGCTTCATGTCCAGGGTGAGGGCGGTGTCGCCGGCGTGGTACACCCGACACCCGTCCACCTCCATGAGGAGGCCCGCACAGGGGGTCGTGTACGGTCCGCCACCCTCGAGCTGCACCCTCCCGCCGTGTATCGCATGGATCATCTTGAGCCGACCGAAGGGGAAGTCGCGGGCACCCCCGATGTTCATCCCGTGGGCATTCTCGATCCCCTGGGTGGCCAGGAACTCCACCAGCTCGTAGGTCGCGATGACCAGTGCGCCGGTCCGCTTCGCCAGCGGCACCACGTCGGCGATGTGGTCGGCGTGACCATGGGTCAGCAGGATGAAGTCCGCCTCCACCTCGTCCGCCGAGGTGTCGCAGACCGGGTTGTCGTCGAAGAACGGGTCGATGACCAGTCGGGTGCCGTCCTGTTTCTCGATGCTGCAGGTCGCATGACCGTGGAACGTGAGCTCTGCCATCAGGTCTTCGCCTCCTCTGCGTAGTCCTCCACCGGCGGGCAGGCGCAGACGAGGTTGCGGTCCCCGTAAGCGTTGTCGACCCGCCCGACGCTCGGCCAGAACTTGTGGTCCCGGGTCCAGGGGGCGGGCCACGCTGCCTGCTGGCGCGTGTAGGCGTGGTCCCACTCGTCGGCCGTCACCACCGCCGCCGTGTGAGGTGCATGCTTGAGCGGATTGTCGTCCCGGTCGGCGATCCCCAGCTCGACCTGCTGGATCTCCGCCCGGATGCTGATCAGGGCGTCGCAGAACCGGTCGAGCTCCGTCTTGGGCTCGGACTCGGTGGGCTCGACCATGATCGTGCCCACCACGGGCCAGGACATCGTGGGGCCGTGGAATCCGTAGTCCTGGAGACGCTTCGCCACGTCCTCCTCGGTGATCCCCGCCGACTTCCTGAAGGGCCGGAGATCCAGGATGAACTCGTGGGCGGCCCGCCCGTTCTTGCCCCGGAAGAGGACATCGAAATGCCCTTCGAGGCGCTTCGCCATGTAGTTGGCGTTCAGGACCGCCACCTCGGAGGCCCGGCGGACCCCGTCCCGTCCCAGGAGAGCGATGTACGCCCAGGAGATGAGCAGGATGCTGGCGCTGCCCCAGGGCGCCGCCGACACCGGCCCGATGGCCTTGTCGCCCCCGATGTCCACCACCGGATGGCCCGGCAGGTAGGGCGCCAGCGTCTCGTTGACGCAGATCGGGCCCATGCCCGGACCCCCGCCGCCGTGGGGGATGGCGAAGGTCTTGTGGAGGTTGATGTGGCAGACATCGGCGCCATAGTCCCCGGGGCGGGCCAGGCCGACCTGTGCGTTGAGGTTCGCGCCGTCCAGGTATACGAGCCCTCCCCGCTCGTGGATGATCTCGCACACCTCACGGATCTCGTCGTCGAAGACGCCCGCCGTGGAGGGGTACGTCACCATCACGGCCGCCAGCCGGTCCGCGTACTCGTCGGCCTTGGCCCGGAGGTCATCCAGGTCGATGGACCCGTCGGAATCCACCTTCACGATCTTGACGTCCATCCCGGCCATCACCGCGCTGGCGGGATTCGTCCCGTGGGCCGACGAGGGGATCAGGCACACCGTCCGGTGCCCCTCTCCCCGATCGGCGTGGCACGCCCGGATGACCAGGAGGCCCGTGTACTCCCCCTGGGCCCCGGAGTTGGGCTGGAGCGACACCGCCTGGAAGCCGCTGATCTCGGCGAGCCAGGCCTCCAGCTCGCCGAAGACCTCGGCGTAACCCGCGGCCTGATCCCGGGGGGCGAACGGGTGCATCAACCCGAACTCGGGCCAGGTCACCCCCGCCATCTCGGTGGTCGCGTTGAGCTTCATGGTACACGATCCCAGGGGGATCATGCTGGTGTTCAACGACAGGTCGCGACTCTCCAGCTTGTGGATGTACCGGAGCATCTCCGTCTCGGAGTGATACGTGTTGAAGACGGGGTGCTCCATGTAGGCCGAGGTGCGTGCCAGCGCGTCCGGGAAGCGCCGCTCGATGCCTCCCGCGGCGAGGGCCGCAGCGTCGAAGCCCGGCGCCTCGCCGCCGTTGAAGACGGCCAGGAGGGCGTCCACGTCGGCGGTGGTGACCGTCTCGTCCAGGGCGATCCCCACCGAGCCGTCCTCGTAGGCCCGCAGGTTGATCCCGTGCTCGACGGCGGTGGCCAGCACCTCCCCGGCCGACCGGCCGGCTGGACGGATCTTGAGGGTGTCGAAGAACCGGCCATGGACCACCTCGTGGCCGAGCCGGCCGAGACCGTCGGCCAGGGCGGACGCGGCGTCGTGAACCCGCTGGCCGATCCGTCGCAGTCCCTCGGGGCCGTGATAGACGCCGTACATCCCCGCCATGATCGCCAGCAGGACCTGAGCGGTGCAGATGTTCGACGTGGCCTTCTCCCGCCGGATGTGCTGCTCCCGGGTCTGGAGGGCCATGCGGAGGGCCCGGTTCCCCTGGGCGTCCACGCTCACCCCGATGATCCGCCCCGGCATGCGCCGCTTGAACTCCTCCCGGGCCGTCATGTAGGCGGCGTGGGGCCCGCCGTACCCCATGGGCACGCCGAAGCGCTGCGTATTCCCCACGACCACGTCCGCGCCCCACTCGCCGGGAGGCGTCAGGAGGGTCAGGGCCAGGAGGTCCGCCACGGCCACCAGGTATGCGCCCTGGGCGTGGAGCGCGTCGGCGAGCTGCCCGAAGTCGTCCACGGCGCCCTCGGTGTCGGGATAGCAGACCAGCGCACCGATGGTGTCCTCGTCCGGGGTGAACGCCCGCCAGTCGCCGACCTCGACCTCGATGCCGATGGGCTCGGCCCGGGTCCGGACAACGGCGATGGTCTGGGGGTGGCACCGGTCGGAGACGAAGAACCGGCTCCGGTCGCCCTTCACCGTCCCGGCCAGCATGCCCATGGCCTCGCCGGCGGCGGTCCCCTCGTCCAGAAGGGACGCGCTGCCGATGTCCAGACCCGTCAGGTCCATGCACATGGTCTGGAAATTCAGGAGCGCCTCGAGCCGGCCCTGGGCGATCTCGGCCTGGTAGGGCGTGTACTGCGTGTACCAGCCGGGATTCTCCAGGATGTTCCGCTGGATCACCCCGGGGACGAGGGTGCCGTGGTACCCCATGCCGATGAAGGACCGTAGGACCCGGTTCCGGCCCGCGATCTCCCGGAGCCGAGCGAGGAGCTCGTGCTCGCCCCTGGCATCGGGAAGATCGAGGGGACGGTCCAGGAGGATGTCGGCGGGCACCGTCTCACGGACGAGAGCATCCACCGAGTCCAGTCCCAGGGTCTCGAGCATCTCGGCGACCTCCTCGGGGGAGGGGCCGATGTGTCGGAGGGAAAAGTCCCGATCGGGAGAGAAGTGAAGCGTCATGTCACCCACTCGTCTGTCTTGCTGCTGGTGTGCGGAAATGAAAACGGCCGGTGCCCCATCCGTCGGGGCGCCCGGACCGTCGTCCTCGTGTCGCCCCGGGCGGTCCGGGGAGGGTTCTACTCGCCTACGTGGGAGGTGTACCCGGCCGCGTCCATGAGCTGGTCCAGCTCAGACGCGTCGGAAACCCGGATCTTGACCATCCACCCGTCGCCGTAGGGATCGCTGTTCACCAGGGAGGGATCGTCGTCGAGAGCCGAGTTCACCTCGACGATCTCGCCGCTCACCGGGCTGAAGAGATCGCTCACGGCCTTCACGGCCTCGATGGTGCCGAAAGAGGCCATGCGATCGAAGGAGTCGCCGGCCGCGGGCAGCTCGACGAAGACCACATCTCCGAGCTCGCCCTGGGCGTAGTCGGTGATCCCCACGACGTAGACATCGTCCTCGCCGGTCTTCTTGAGGTACTCGTGCTCGGCGGAGTAGAGAAGCCCGCTGGGGATGTCGGACATGAGTCGATCAGCCTTGTTGCCGGGAGCGTGGCCGAGCCCCGTCCGCAGGGCTCGGGCGAGCCCGTCGAATGTAGGGAATCGCCAAGAGGCTTGATAGTCCCCGCGCGGGTTTTCGGCACTCGGGGCAGGTTCTACCTTTACCTCCCCCGCGCAGACGGCGCACGGCTCTCCTCAGGAGACGGAACCCCATGAATCTCGACGCCCTGGTCGCGCCCCTCCGGGCGGATGTCGTGAGCGGCGCAGCCGTGGTGGGCCGCGCCGCCGCGGCCGCCATGCGGCGGGGAGCCATCCACCTCCCGGCCGAGACCCCCCAGGGCCTGTGCGAGGCGCTGGAAGGGCTGGCGGTCCGGGTCATGGACGCCCAGCCCGCCATGGCGCCCCTGGTGGAGCTCATCACGTCGGTCCTGGCCGCAGCCGGGCGGGCGGAGACGCTGGAGTCGGCCCGGGGCGCCGCCGCCGCCGAGGCCGAGGCGTTCCGGGGGCGGCTGGAGGAGCGAGGCTTCGAGGTCGCCCACCGCCTGGCCAAGGCGGCTCCGAAGGGGGCGACCCTGCTCACCCTGTCGTCGTCAAGCACGGTGCGCACCGGACTGCTCGAGGCCAGGGACCGGAACATCCGGGTCATCGTCCTGGAGGGACGACCCATGTACGAGGGCCACGCCCTGGCACGGACGCTGGCTCAGGCGGGGATTCCCGTCACGCTCGCGGTGGACGCCGCCGGTGCGTCGCTCGTGGGGTCCGCCGACGTCCTCGTCATGGGCGCGGACTCGGTGGGCGACCAGGGGGTGGTGAACAAGATCGGCTCCCTGGCTCTGGCCCGGGAGGCGAAGCTCCGCGGCGTCCCGGTCTGGGTCGCGGCGGACCGCTCCAAGTGGCTCCCCCGGGGCTTCCCGCAGCCCGTGGACGACGACCGCCCCGCCGAGGAGGTATGGCGTGGCGCCAGGGGCGTGACGGTGTGGAATCGTTACTTTGAGTTGCTGCCCTACGACCTGGTGGACCAGGTGGTCACCGACGCCGGGACCTTCTCCCCGGCGGAGCTCGACTCCGCCCGGGAGAAGCTCGAAGTCGCGGCCGTCCTGGAGCGCTGGGCCCGAGGATCCTGAGAACCACCCTCATGGGGGAATCTCCAACCATGTCGACCGTTCTGACCGGGGCCCGGCCGGCCCTCTCAACCCTCAGCGAGGACGAGACCCTCTTCCGGGAGGCGGTGCGCGAATTCGCCGAGGCGGAGCTGGCGGATCGGGTCACGCCCATGGACCAGGCCGGCGAGATGGACGCGGATCTCCTTCCCCTCCTCTTCGAGATGGGGCTCATGGGCATCGAGATCCCCGAGAGCATGGGGGGCGCCGGCAGCTCGTTCTTCGTCTCCGTCCTCGTCGTGGAGGAGCTGTCCCGGGTCGACCCTTCCGTGGCCGTGCTCGTGGACGTCCAGAACACCCTGGTGATCAACGCCATCCAGCGCTGGGGCGACGACGAGCTCAGGCAGCGCATCCTTCCCCGCCTGGCGGCCGACACGGTGGGGGCCTACTGCCTGTCGGAGGCGGGGAGCGGCTCCGACGCCTTCGCCCTGTCCTGCCGAGCCCGCCGGGACGGTGACGACTGGGTGATCGACGGCCAGAAGATGTGGATCACCAACGGGAAGGAGGCGGGCCTCTTCATCGTCTTCGCCAACGCGAAGCCCGAGGACGGCTACCGGGGCATCACCGCCTTCCTCGTGGAAGCCGGGCAGGACGGCTTCACCGTGGGCAAGAAGGAGGACAAGCTCGGCATCCGGGCCTCGTCCACCACCGAGCTGGTCTTCGACGGCGTGCGCGTGGCGCCGGAGAACGTCCTGGGCGAGGTGGGGAAGGGGTACAAGGTCGCCATCGAGACCCTGAACGAGGGACGCATCGGCATCGGCGCCCAGATGGTGGGCCTGGCACAGGGTGCCCTGGACCACACGCTCCGCTACGTGCAGGAGCGAGAACAGTTCGGGCGTCCCGTGGGCGACTTCCAGGGAGTCCAGTTCCAGGTTGCCGAGATGGCGACCGCGATCGAGGCGGCACGCCTCCTGGTGTACAACGCCGCCCGTCTGAAGGACAGCGGGGAGGACTTCCTCATGCCCGCCGCCCAGGCGAAGCTCTTTGCGTCGGAGGTCGCCCAGAAGGTCGCCTCCACCTGCATCGACCTCCACGGTGGCTACGGCTTCACCAAGGAGTACCCGGTGGAGAAGTACTATCGGGACGCCAAGATCGGGACGATCTACGAAGGCACGTCGAACATGCAGAAGCAGACCATCGCCAAGATGCTCCTGCGCTGACCCTGGAGCGGGGCCCGGCACGGACCGGGCCCCGTCGTCCTCCCACCCGGAGACCACGTGTTCGGACTCGGTTTCGGTGAACTGCTCCTCATCGCGGGCCTGGTGGTCCTGATCTTCGGAGCCAGGAAGATCCCCCAGATCGCCCGGGGCCTCGGCGAGGGGATCCGCAACTTCAAGGGCGAGATCAAGCCACCGGACGACGGGAGCGAGGGTGACGACTCCTCCCGCTGAGGAGAGATCCAACCGACGTCCCCTGCTGGTCCTCTTCCTCACGGTCCTCCTCGACCTCGTGGGGTTCGGGATCGTCCTGCCCCTCCTCCCCCTCTACGCGGACGGGTTCGGGGCCAGCGGAGCGATGGTGGGCCTGCTGGTCACCGTGTATTCGGTGGCCCAGTTCTTCATGGCGCCGCTGTGGGGTCGGCTCAGCGACCGCTTCGGCCGCAAGCCGATCCTGGTCCTGGGGCTGCTGGGATCCGCCCTGGCCTACCTGGTCTTCGCCTGGTCCAGGAACCTGACCTGGCTCTTCGCCTCCCGGATCCTGGCGGGGATCGGCGGCGCGACCATCCCGGTCGCCGAGGCCTACATCGCCGACGTGACCCCCCCGGAGCGGCGGGCCGGCAACATGGGCCTGATCGGCGCCGCCTTCGGCCTCGGCTTCACGATCGGGCCGGCCCTGGGTGGGGTCCTGGCGGGGGTGTCCTTCGAGGCCCCCGGCTACCTGGCCGCGGCCCTCTGCCTGGTGAACGCCCTCGTCGCCGCCACCCTCATCCGCGAGACCCTGCCCCGGGCCCGTCGGGAAGCGCTCCGGCCGCTGGCGGCCGCGGGCCACCCGGTGGTCGCCATGGCCCGTGCGCTCCGGCTCCCGGACCTGCGACGGGTACTGGTCCTCTACTTCCTCTTCACGGTGGCCTTCGCCGTGATCCAGCCCACCCTCTCGCTGTTCGGGCAGGCCCGCTTCGGCCTGGACGACCGGGAGGTGGGATATCTCTTCGCCTTCCTGGGGCTGGTGTCCGCCGTCGTCCAGGGCGGCCTGGTCCGGCGCCTCGTGCCGCGCTTCGGAGAGGTGCGGCTCATCCGGCTCTCGGGGGTCCCGTTCGTGCTGGGGCTGACGCTCCTGGCGGTGGCTCCATCGCTGCCCATCCTCCTCCTGGCCCTCGGGATCCTCGCGGTGGGATACGGCGGCGCCCTGCCCCCGGTGCTGGGCCTGGTGAGCCGTGTGGCCCCGGACCACGTCCAGGGCGGGGTCCTGGGCGTCGGCCAGTCGGTGGGCTCCCTGGCCCGGATCGTGGGTCCCCTGGCGGCGGGGTTCGCCTTCGACGGAGGGCCCGCCCTCCCCTACCTTCTCGGCGCCGTGGTGGCCGCCGGAGCCACGATCCTGGCGCTGCCCCTGAAGCCTGTCGAAGAAGGGAGACGGACATGACGACAGGGTCTCTCGCAGGGCCCCTCCCCCGGCCCGATCGATGACCGACGCGAACGCCGCCGACGCCCGGCCCCCGGAGACCCGGCTTCTGGACCGGGTGGTCGTGGTCCTGGACCACCCGCAGAACGTCGTGAACATCGCGGCCGTGATCCGAGCCATGAAGAACATGGGGCTCGGTCGCCTGCGACTGGTGAACCCCGCCGAGTTCGACGCGTGGCGCATCGAGGGCATCGCCCACCGGAGCACCGACCTGATCGAGGCCACCGAGACCTTCGAGTCCCTGGACGAGGCCCTGGCCGACTGTGTGCGGATCGTGGGGACGTCCGCCCGCTCCCGGACGGCGAACCGGAACTACGTCCGTCCGCGGGAGGCGGCGGCGAACCTGCTGGAGGCCGCCGAGTCGGGGCCGGTCGCCCTCCTCTTCGGACGGGAGGATCGGGGGCTGGACAACGCCGCCCTGGACCTGTGCCACAGCATCGCCGTGGTGCCCACCGATCCCGAATATTCGAGCCTCAACCTCGCGCAGGCGGTGATGGTCCTGGCCTACGAGGTCTTCGTGGCCAGCGGCGAAGGCGACCGGCCGCTCCCCCGGGGACGCCGCGCCACCGGACCCGCCACCCGGGAGGACCTGGAGACGACCTACGGGGCCCTGGAGAAGGGCCTCCACCGCATCGAGTTCTTCAAGTCCAGGCAGCCCGAGGCGGTGCTCCGGACGCTGCGTACCGTGCTGGCGCGGGCGGAGCTGGACAGCCGCGAATCGCGGCTCTTCGCCGCCATCGGCTTCGAGATCGGCCACTACATCGACCGGACCTACGGCCCGGAGGACCAGAGGGCGTCGAAGGAAGGAGGCGGGTGATGATCGCGGCGCCGGCGACGGAGCCGGGTCACGTTGTACCGACCCCCGTCGGCCCGTATACTGACGCCGATCCATTCCCCCTCCGGGCTTGTCCCCATGGCCTCCATACCGGGTCACCGTCCCGCCACGTCGAGCCTGGCCGACCGCTACAGAGTCCTTCTGGATGTCGGCCGGACCCTGTCGGGTACCCGCACGCTCGAGGAGCTCTACCGGGCGATCTACCGGGAGACCTCCCGGGTGCTGGACGCCGACGGCTTCTACATCTCGCTCTACGACAGCCCGAGCGACGAAGCCACCATCGTGTTCTTCGCGGACCGTGGGCAGGAGCAGCGGGTCGAAGTCAGCTACCGTGGGTCCGAGAGCTCGGTCATCCGTGAAGCCCGGGCGGTCCGGGTGGACGACCGCCTCGAGCGACGCTCCCTCATGCTCCTGGGGGACGACGCCCGGGAGGTGACGCGCTCGGCCATATCGGCGCCTCTGCGGTGGAAGGACCGGGTTCTGGGCGCCATCAGCACCCAGAGCTACCTGCCCTCCTCCTTCAACGACGCCGACATCGAGCTCCTCCAGGGCGTGGCGGACATGGCCGCGGTGGCCATCGAGAACGCCCGTCACCTGGAGCTCCTCGAACGACGGAGCGTAGAGGCCCAGAAGATCGAGGAGATCGGCCGGGCGCTGGCGGCCTCACTGGAGCCGGAGGACGTGCTCGCCAAGGTCATCGAGGCGACGATCGAGCTCCTGGGCTCCGACGGCGCCTCGGTGTGGATGTTGGGTGCGGGCACCGTGGCCCGCGTGGACCAGGTTGGAGGCCGTGTGACCCTCCCCGTCGACCTGGAATGGGACCTGGACGGGCCGCTGTACAACCAGCTCGTCCGCGAGCGCCGGACCGTCGTGGTGGACAACCTGGGCGAGAGTGCGCTGATCCACGGGCGCCTGCGGGAGTTCCTCAGGGTGGGCTCGGGGATCGGTACCCCCCTGGTGGTGGCGAACGAGGTGGTGGGGGTCCTGGCCGCCGGCAGCCGGCGCCCCGCCGCCTTCTCCGACGAGGACCGGGACGTCCTCCGGCGGTTGGCCGGCCAGGCCTCGGTGGCCCTCCGGAACGCCCGCCTGCACGCCTCGCTGAGGGCTCTCTCCCTTACCGACCCCCTCACGGGTCTTCCGAACAGGCGCCACATGGACGTGCACCTGGAGCGGGAGGTGGCCGCGGCGAAGCGGGGCCGGGAGCTCATGGCGGTCATCTTCGATCTGGACAACTTCAAGATCTTCAACGACCGGCACGGCCACCTGGCCGGGGACCAGGCCCTCCGGGCGTTCGCCGACGTCCTCACCGAGGAGAACCGCGCCATGAATCTCGTGGCCCGCTACGGCGGCGACGAGTTCGTCTCCATCCTCTCGGACGCCGACGACGACGGGGGGCTGCGGTACGTCGGGCGCGTGCGGGCTCGCATGCAGGAGCACCCGTTCCTGGGGACCGCGGGCCTGACGGTCGCCTGCGGGGTGGCCCATTTCGGCGAGGGCATGCACCGGGGAGAGGACCTGCTCCGGGCCGCCGACGCCGACCTGTACCGGCACAAGGGCAGCCGGGACGCGCTGGGGGACTGAGCCCCCGTCACGCCGTCCTCCGCCCGAGCCTCCACGACAGGCCCCGCACCCGCTCCACCCCACCTGCGCGACACCCCTCACACCCGCAGTCATGACCGACGAATCCCAGCGCGACCGCATCGCGGACATCCTCCAGGCCGCCCGTACCTTCGCCGCCGAGGCGGGCGAGGTGACCCTCCGCTACTTCGGTGGGCTGGTGGACGCGGAGCCCAAGAGCGACGGCTCCCCGGTGACGAAGGCCGACCGGGAGGCGGAGCAGCTCATCCGCGAGCGGATCTCCTCCCGCTTCCCGGACCACGGGGTGCTGGGGGAGGAGTTCCCGCCCACCAACGAGGGCGCGGAGGTGAGGTGGATCCTCGATCCCATCGACGGCACGCGCTCCTTCATGCGGGGCGTGCCGCTGTACGGTGTCCTCATCGGCGTCGAGCTCGGCGACGAGCCCGTCGTGGGCGTGGCGCACTTTCCGGCGCTGGGCGAGATGGTCTCGGCGGCCCGGGGCATGGGCTGCTACTGGAACGAGAACCCCTGCGCCGTCTCCCGGGTGGACAGTCTGGACCGGGCCCTGGTCACCACCACGGACGTGGAGCGGATCCTCTCGCGGGAGGAGGGTCCCGGGTGGCGGAAGCTGCAGCGGCGGGCCGCCTTCTCCCGGACGTGGGGAGACTGCTACGGCCACATCCTCGTGGCCACCGGCCGCGCCGAGGTGCACGTGGACCCGATCCTCTCCGCCTGGGACGCGGGCCCCCTCCTGACCATCCTGGAGGAGGCCGGGGGCCGGTTCACCACGCTGGCCGGAGAGGCTACGATCCACGGAGGGTCGGGCGTGTCGTCGAACGGTGTGCTCCACCAGGAGGTCCTGGCGATGCTGGGGGACTGAGACCGGGGCTCTCGCCTCGGCGATCCAGCTCCCGTGCGCTCACGTGAGCCCCGGCGGAAACGGGCGTGACGTCACCGTTGCGTCGCACCCCGAAGGGTCCTTGATTGGAGATGGAAACGTTTGTTTCTCCAATCGCCTTCAACAAGGATCCGCTCATGTCCAGGACGCTCGTTGCGCTACTGTCGCTCCTCCTGGCCGGGCCGGTGGCGGCTCAGACCACTCTCGGCGTCCGAGGGGGCGTGAATTTCGCGACCCTCGGCGGAGACGCGGACGGAGTCGGCACGCGGACGGGGCTCAACTTCGGAGCCGTCGTCATCTTCCCGCTGTCCGGCAACCTCGGCCTGCAGGCCGGGGCCCACTACTCCCAGAAGGGCGCGGAGGAGTCGGAGGGGGGCATCTCCGCCACCCTCGAGTTCGACTACGTCGACATCCCGGTGCTGCTGCGTTACGGGTTCCCGACGGAGGGCACCACGTCGTTCCACCTGCTGGCCGGGCCTTCGGTCTCGTTCCAGGCGGGCTGCAACCTCAGCGGCTCGGACGGCAGCCAGTCCGCCTCGATCGACTGCGATACGGCCGACATCGACATCGCCTCCATCGACTTCGGCCTCATGGGTGGCCTGGGGCTCGACATCCAGGCGGGGGAAAGCCTGATCATCACCCTGGACGGGCTCTACAACCTCGGGCTCTCGAACCTCGACGACACCGGGACGGACTCGGTGAAGAACCGGGTGTGGATGATCCAGGCCGGCCTGGGGTTCCCCCTCGGCGGTTGACCAGGTGAGGGACCGGACCGGGACCGGATCGGCAGGCCGTCGGTCCGGTCCCGGCGGGCCCCCGTCCCGGGGTCGGACCGGGGCGCACTACCCCAGGCAGACCTCCCTGAAGTCGTCCAGCAACTCTTCCTCGTCCTCGAGCTCCGCGTAGAAGGACCCGACGTACTCGAGGGCTTCGTCCCGCGTCTCCGCGGACAGTCCGACCTGGTCGCGGAAGAGGGCCTCGATCTCGCCACGCTTGTCCCGAAGCACCTGGAAGATCCCGGGCCAGTGGGGCTCCGAGGTGCAGACTCCCCGGAACTTCCGGTCCCGCATGCTGCGCAGGCCGAGGGCCTGGAGGTTGGCCCGATACAGGTTGCGGGCATAGGGGGCGTTCACCAGGCCCGTGATGTCGAAGTCGTAGGGCAGCGCGAAGACGGGTCCCCTGGGATTCCCCAGCGGTTTGGTGTTGTGGCAGCACTCGTCGCTCCCGGGATCCGCGCTGAATGCGGACCAGTCGGTATTGCCGATCATGTACTGGTAGACCTCGAGGAGTGCCAGGTGCTCCGGGTCGGAGGCCTCCGGAGGAACGAGGGGAACCGGGAGGTAGGACCAGCCGGTCCGCGCCGCCACGCCTTCCTCGTGCTCGATCAGGAATCCGTACCGGCTGACGGCATCCCGGCCGCCCTCCGAGTCCTCGTAGGTGATCCGGGCCAACCGCACACGGAAGCTCATGTCGGTCAGGAGATTGAACACCCGGTAGGCCAGACTCTCGAGGAGGATTCCCTGCTCGTACTCCTCGTCGTCACGGCAGTGGGTGACGAGCTTGAGCTTGTCCTGGTCCTGGAAGAGCGTGCCTTCCACCCGGCTCCGGGGCACGTCCAGACGGAGCGGCGGGAAGCGGCACACGCGCCGGTCGAGGCGGGACCTGCCCCGGGTGCGGATGTCCGCCTCCACGGTATCGAGCCTCATGCCCGCGTCCACGATGACGACGCCGGGATACTCCTCGCTCTCCTGGTCCCGGTGGCCGAAGATCTCCTCGAGGGGCGCCAGGATGGTGAAGGCAACCGGGTCGTCCGAGGAGAACATCGGGGCCGCGGGGACCGCCGGGCGTGCGGTGGGACCCGCCGGCTCCTGGGCCTCGACGACCCCCGGTCCGCCGGCCAGGCCCGCGGCGGCCAGGACGAGCGACAGGAGGCGGAGCGGCCCCCGCGCACATCGGGTCGCCTGCGTGGCGGCGTTCGGGTGTACCGGCTGCGCTCTCGTCACGGCGGCCTCCGTCCGGCCCGGTGGGAGTCGGGAGATCTGGGAAGTCCGGGAGCAATCATGCGGGAAAGCCCGCCGAGGCGGAAGGTCCCCTTGTCCGAGGCAACCCTTCCACACATTGTGAGCATCAACTTTCTCACATTGTGAGATTCGGCCGACGCCCCGGGGGCGCGGCTCAACCCGGACGGGGAGGACGAGATGGGCGGACGGTCGACGAGGGGACGGCGGGACGGGGGATTCCACACGCGGGGGTGGGTCTCGGGGGGGTCGCTCCTCCTGGCGGCGTGCCTCCTCCCCGCCGGGCTCCCCGCCCAGACGGCGGCCCCTCCGGTCCTGGAGGTGCCGCTCCACCATCACGAGGGGCGGCTGTGGGTTCCGGTTCGCGGCACCGACGGCACAGAGCTCCGGTTTCTCCTGAGCACGGGCGTCCCCTACACGATGTTCTCCGAGACCGGTGCGCGGCGACAGGAGGCCGCGGGCGCGCTGACCATCGGCGGGCTCCCCGGGGCACCCGTGGATCTCGAGGGCGCACAGACACTGGGCGACGACGCTCTCACCCACGGGGGCGAGCGGTTCGACGGCATGCTGGCGCCGAACACGTTGAGCGCCTTCGACGTCCTCCTGGACGCTCCCGGGGGCAGGATGCTCCTGCGGCCCGTGGGGCCACCCGTCTCGTGGGAGGGTTACGAGCTCTCCCGGCCGGTCCGGCTCCAGGTCTATCACGGCGTCGTCATCGCCTTGCAGGTGGCGATGGGTGGCACCGGGGTTCCCGCGATGCTCGAGCTCGGGACGCCGGTGGTCCTCGGGAATCCCGCCGTGGGCGACGCCGGCGCCATCGTGGACGGTCGGGCCCCCAGCCTCGAGATCGGAGGCGCCACGTGGACCGACCTGCCGGCGGAGGTACGGGACCACCCGAGCATCCGTCGCTTCTCGCCCGAGGGCGATCCCTTCGTCATCGTCGGCGGCGTGATCGCCGTGGACTGCGCCCTGTCCATCTCCTGGGTCCGGACGGAGCTCCGGACGTGCGTCCGATGAGCGACACGTTCCTGGGGGAGTTCGAGCAGATGGTCCTCCTGTCCGTCCTCCGTCTGGGCGACGACGCCTACGGGCTGGCGGTGAAGGACGAGCTCGAAGGGGTGGCGGGGCGCTCGCCCTCCAGCGGGTCCCTCTACACGACCATCGAGCGGCTCGAACGGAAGGGGCTGCTGGCGTCCCGTGCAGGGGAGTCGTCCTCGGAGCGGGGCGGCCGCCCACGGCGCTACCTTGAGGTCACCCCCGAGGGCACCGAGGCCCTGTCCATGTCCCGGGGCCGCCTCCTGGCCCTTTGGGACGGGATCGAAGGAGCCCTGGAACGATGAGCGGACATCACCCACCCCGCCTGGTGGAACGCGCCCTGGAGCGGATGCTCCCGCCGGGGCTGGCCACGGACGGCACGCTGGGGGACCTGGCCGAGGAGTTCGACCGCCGGGCCCGGCGGAGCCACCTGGCCGCGCGGGTCTGGTACCTGGGGCAGGCCGCGTCGCTGGTCCTTCACCACGGCGCCCGGGGGCGCCAGGGGCCCAGCGCCGGTACGGACGTCTGGATGGACCTCCGCTGGTCCCTGCGCATGTTCACGCGTCATCCCGGCTTCGCGTTGGGGGTGGTGGCGGTGCTGGGGCTGGGGCTGGGCGCCAACGCCGCCGTCTTCTCGGTCGTGGACGGCACCTTCAGGAACGCAAGCTGGTGGAGCGCCCCGGAGCGGACGGTCACGATCTCTCCCGACGCGCCCTTCTCCTTCGGTCAGATGGAGCTCTACCGCGAGGATACGGAGGCGTACCGCGCGGTGGGAGGGTTCGTGGAGACCGCGTTCGCCCTGGCCCTCCCGGACGGCGGGAGCCGCTCCGTGAACGGGGTGCGCATCTCGCCGGCGCTCTTCGGAGAGCTGGCGGTCCAGCCCGTCCGGGGCCGGGGCCTGGCTCCCGAGGACGCCTGGATCGGCGTCGAGCCGGTGGTCATCGTCGGGACCCGACTCTGGCACGAGGTCTTCGGAGGAGACCTGGACCTGGTCGGCGGTCGGGTGGAGCTGGGCGGGGTGCCCCACACCGTCGTGGGGATCCAGGGCGCCGGTGGCCGTGCACCGGGGGGCCTGGCGGAGCTCTGGGTTCCACTCGTGGTGGACCCGCGGGAAGACGACTACTTCCGGGCCCAGAACCTCACGGTGGTGGGTGTCCTGGCGGACGGGGCCTCGCCCGGCGATGCGCAGGCGGAGCTGGTCGCCTTCAACGACGGGCTCACGGACATGTGGCCCGGCTTCTATCCGGAGGGATGGTCCGACGGCGTGGAGCGGGTGGCCCCGGCGAACGAGGTGCAGCGCCGCATGGTGGCCACCCCCCTCCTCCTCCTCCTCGGGGGCACCGGGCTGCTCCTCCTGGTCACCGCCCTCAACGTGGGCAACCTCCTCCTGGGCCGGGCCATCCGGCGGCGGCGGGAGCTCGCCGTCCGGGCGTCCATCGGCGCCGGCCGGGGTCGCATCGTCACCCAGCTCCTGGTGGAGGGGGCCGTCCTGACCCTCCCCGCCGTCCTCCTCGGGCTGTGGGTGGCGGGGCTGGGCGCGCCCTTCATCGCGGACCTGTTCGTCGGCGAGGCCATCGTGGGGGCCGCCCCGACCCGGTCCGCCGCCGTCCTCGCCTTCGTCGCAGCGGTCGGCTGCGGGGCCTGGCTCGTCCTCAGCGGCATCCCCATCGGGAACTTCCTCGCCCACGGGATGTCGGGCCTCCGGGGGAACACCCTCCGGGGCACCCGCGTGCAGCAGACGCTGGTGAGCGTCCAGGCCGGGCTGGCCACGATCCTGCTGGTCTCGGCCACCCTCCTCACCCGCACCGTGGACAACCTCCGGTCCGTGCCCCTGGGCTTCGACCCGCAGGGTCTGGTGGCCATCGAGCTGTCGCCCACCGAGGACCGCATCGCGAGCCCGGCCGCCGGGCGGGCCTTCTACGGGAGGATCGTGGACGCGGTGCGTGCGGTTCCGGGCGTCAGGGAGGCGGGCGTGACCGGATGGCTCCCCCTGCGGAAGCTCGCCCCGACCACGCCCCTGAATCCGGAGGCCGAGCCGGTCGAGCCCGCCCAGGCGTTGAAGGTCCCCATGCAGTTGGTGGATCCCGGATTCTTCGCCGCCATGGGGATCGAGCCCCTCGAGGGCCGGGTCCTCGACGCCCGGGACCAGACCGACGGCCCCTCGGCCGTGGTCGTCAACGCCTCGTTGGCGGCGCTGCTCTGGCCCGACGGCAACGCCGTGGGCCAGCGGATCGCCATCGACCCGCACGACTGGCGGACCTTCCTCCCCGTGGTGGGCGTGGTGCCCGACGTGCGTTCGGGGGCCATCAAGGAGGCTGCCGGCCCGGCGATCTACACCGCCATCGCCGAACAGCCGGTCCGGGACCTGACGGTGGTCGTTCGCGCCGGAGGGGACCTCGCCGCCCTGGGGCCGGCCCTGCGCTCGGCCATCGAGGCCGCGGACCCGGTGGTTCCGGTCCGTTCCATCACCCGCATGACTGAGGTCGTCCGGGGTGCCTACGCCATTTCGTGGATCGTCATGGGGCTGCTGGTGGTGCTGGCGGTCCTGGCCACCGGCCTGGGAGCGCTGGGCATCTATGCGGTCCTCGCCCAGCACGTCGCCGCCAGCCGGCGGGACATGGGGGTGCGGATGGCACTGGGCGCGGAGCCGCGGGCGGTGGTCCGCCACGTGGTCCGCTCCGGTGTCGCCCTTGCCGGCGCGGGTGTGCTGGCGGGGTGCCTGGGCGCCGCCCTGGGCACGCGCCTGCTCAGGTCCATGCTCTTCGAGGTCTCGGCCCTGTCCCCGGGCGCGTACCTGGCCCCGGCCGTGACGCTGGGGGTAGCCGCCGTGCTGGCGGCGTGGATCCCGGCGCTCCGAGCCGGGCGCCTGGCGCCGGCGGAGGTGCTCCGGGCGGAATGACCTGGCGAGTGCCCCTCCGAGGGTCCTGACGCAGGGGTCGGCGGCGGGCCGAGCGGTGTCCTGGGCCGGGCGGGAGCCGGCCCCGGCGCCGCCTATCGTCGGCGGGTCACCGCCACCGCCTCCAGGACTCGCCAGGGCTCGACCCTGAGTTGCCTCCTGTGGACGATCCTGAACCCGTGCCGTCGCAGCAGCGCCGGATACGGATGGGCGAACGTGTGCTCGAAGCCGATGACCCGCGACCGGCCGTCCACATCCGGGTCCATGTCCTCGTCCAGCGGTTCCACCAGGGCCAGGGCCGCGGGGGGCCGGGCTGCGATGGCCCGGAGGAGGCGCTCCACCCTGTGGCGCGCGACGTATTCGAACACGCCGCCGTTGGTCAGGTACACCGTCCCCGGAGCCGCCTCGCGTTCGAGGTACTCCACCAGGTCCTCACACACGAAACCGAGCCGGGTGTTCCAGTGGCGGGCCTGGTTGGCCTCTATCGTCGCCTGCGACAGGTCCACGCCGATCAGGGCCCGGAGCGCCGGGAGCCGAGCGGCGAGGTGGGCCAGCGCCCGTGCGTCTCCGGTGCCCAGCTCCACGAGTCGGTCGAAGCGGGGCTCGTCCCGTAGAAGGGCCTCCACGGCGTCCATCAGGGGGCCGTGCTGCTCGAGGAACCAGGTGTGGAAGCGGTATCCGTGCGCCTCGTGCCAGGCCGCCCCGTCGGGCCCGCTCCAGTACAGGCGGTGGGCCTCCTCCAGAGCCGCGTGATCGCGCCGCTGCTCGGCCTCCTCGAAGCGCGCCCATCGGCGCAGCCGCTCAATTCGGCTGGCCTCCTCGTTCAGGGGATGGCGATCCGCCACACGTCCCTCCGTGAGCTGGAGCACCAGACGACGCACCGCTCCCCTCGCCCACCCCCAGAAGGGGGGTCGCCTCTCTTCGACCTTCACGCGGCCGCCAGGAGCTCGCGCCGTCTCTCACACATGGTTCCACCCGCAAACGGTTGGCCCGACATCTGAGACACGTCAAAAGCAAGAACCGGGCCTCCCTGCTGCAGGCCCGGGACCGGATTCCCCCTCCGGGCTCGACCGCCCACCACCCCCGGAACGCCCTTCGGAGCCCCGGCCCGGCCGAGACGCCGGCACGGGGCCCCTCCCCGTTCACACCCCTTCGTCGGCCAGGGCGTGCAGGGCGGCGAAGGGCTCCCGCGAACCGCCACCGAGGAACAGGTCCCGGAGGGGATCCTGGGCGAGCTCCCGTACGAAGTGAGCCGTGCGCAGGCGGCGGCTCTGGCTGCCGACGCGCTTGAAGATCACGTACTTCAGGGCCTCCTCCGCGAGGTCCACCACCAGGGTGGCGCCTCCGGAGAACGTGTGGGCGGGCGTCCCGTCGTCGGGGTTCGCGGGGAGCTTCCGGGTCTGCACCACGTTCACGATCACCTCCGGGGAGACGCTCCCGCCGGATGGGATCCTCAACGCGCGGCGGATCTCCTGCACCTCGAACGGGTGGTCCGGATCGATCCCCAGCACCGAGGCCAGCTCCTTCTCCTTCACGGCCTCCGCGAGCTTGTTCCGGACCGCCTCCCGGACCTGGGCGGTGCGATCGAACAGCTCCCTGCGGGACTTCACGTAGGTGCAGGCCTCGGCGTAGTCCTTCAGGTCCTCCAGCATGGGGAGCGCCGACCGCCCGATGGCCGTCAGTTGGGCCTTCGTCTTCCCCAGGTCCATGAGCCCCCGCCAGCGAAGGCTGTCCACGGAGAGGGTACGGGGCGGGCTGCCCGGATCCCGGCCCCGGTTGTCGGGATGAATGCCCCGTCGGCGAAACGCCTCGACCAGGGCCACCCTGTAGTCGTGCTCGTCGTCGGGCCAGACGTCCATGTCCGCCGTGATCAGGGCCCGGAGGTACTCGAAGAACGTGACGTCCACTGGAGGGAGGTAGTCCAGCGCCCGGATGCACATGGTGAGGAGGCAGCGGGCCGTGCTGGCGGCGACATGGGCCAGACGGCGCACCAGGTCGGGATGGATCGCCCCCTCGGGCAGGACGCCCGTCCCACCGGTGTAGATGCGGAACAGGTCCGCCGTCCGCTGCCGGTAGACCGCGAGGAAGGCGTCGAACACGGCAGCGACCAGGATCGCACCCCGGGCGTGGGGGGCCAGGATCCGCTCCATGGCGGTCGCGTCCGGCTCCAGCCGCTGCCACTCGCCGTCCACCACCCGGCCGATGGCCTGGCGCAGGGCCCCTTCCCGCCCCATCCCCATCCCCAGCTGAACCGCCAGGCTCCCCAGCCGGGATTCGCTGGACAGGTCCCCCCGGGTCCGGGCGATCTCCGCCCGGAGGCATTCCTCCAGGGTGAAGTGCTGGAGGAGGGCCACCACGTCCGCGAAGGCCTCGTGGAAGGCCAGGACGTCGGGATTGGTCGCCTCGCGGAACCGACGGTGCATCCCGTCCAGGAGCGCGTGGGTCGTCTCGTGGGCGATGATGTCGTGGGAGAGGCAGGTGTAGATGCGGCTGCCCGGAACGAGCACACCGGGATCCGAGGGCTCGGCGTCGAAGTAGCCGAACTCCAGAGTCACCGTCCTCGGGCTGTAGTGGGCGTTCGCCTGGCGAAGGGCGTGAGGGTGGATCTCGAGGTGCTGGACGAAGATCCCCTTCGACCCCTTGGGGCGCCACAGGGCGGGACGACCCAGCGCTTCCTCGAAGTGGGACAGGGTGCGCATGGCCACCGCGTACACCATCTGCTGGTGGAACTGGGGATTCCCCTCCGAGGGCTTCCATCCCTCCTGGGCGAGGAGGCTCGGGTCGTTCAGGTCCACCTGGGGATACGGGCTGTCTGGAGGGTCCAGGTCCACGACCTTCAGATACTCGCCCTCGGGACCCGGCTTGAGATCCTCCCAGCGCACCGCCAGGGTCACCTCGTTGGTCCCCGCCGTCTCGAGACGGGTGGACAGGCTCGGGTCCACGGCGTACGCCCGCAGCTTCCGGACCGAAGGCCGGGGCACGGGCGGCGGACTCTCGCAGGCTGCGGGGGGAGTGGCGCGCTCGGCCTCCCGGGGGGTCGTGGAGAGGGGCCGGCTCTTTCCGGTCACCACCGCGTAGCGACCGGCCACGTGCTGGCGCAGGGCCCGGCTGGCCCCCTCGTCCTCGATGACGGCCTCCAGGATCTTCCGGAGCTTCGCCCTCCCGGGCACCCCGGCGTCCTCGGGGTCCTCGACCAACTCCTGCAGGGCGGGGTTCAGGAGCCAGCGCTGGGTGAGCTCGACGTTCAGCATCTGCTCCCGGGGGGGCATCTCGGCGAACCCGAGGCCCGTGAGGACGCGGAAGAGGGCGAACCAGTCCTTGTCGGACGCGGTCTTGTCGAGGCCGAGCCGCGGTCGGACGCCCAGGGCGGCATGGGCTCTCAGGATGCCCTGGCCGAACTGCTTCCGGTTCCCCTTCCGGGCGGTGCTGAACAGGGCGTGGCGGGCCGCCTCGACCCGGCGCCAATCTCGGGGCAGCACGCCTTTGTACTTCTCGTACCAGAGGGCCGCCGCCGCCGCGACCTGGGGCGTGGCGGCCGAGGTCCCGCCCCCGTTCAGGCGCACCGTCTTCGAACAGCCGAAGACGGGCCAGGGGATGTTGGGCGTGTAGGCCGCCATCGCCGTTTCCATCTTCTTGCCCGGCCCGTAGTTCCCCTCCATGCGCCATCCGTCGATGTCCGCGTAGGCCCGGCCGTCCGCCATGGCCCCGCACACGGCCACCACCCGACCGTAGCGGGCGGGATAGACCAGGTTCCGGCTTGGGAGGCCGTTGTAGTTGTTGCCGGCGGCCGTGGCCAGGAAAACGCCGTTCTCGTAGGCCCGATCCACCGTCTCCCGCCAGGCCCGTGAGGGGAGGCCCCCCATGCTCATGCTCACCACGTCGCACCCGGCCGACACCGCGTAGTCCAGGGCCCGCGCGAAGGCGCTGGTCTTGAGGAGGACCACGCTGTCGGCGATCCGGAGGGGAACCACATCGGCGTCGGGCGCGCCCCCCAGCGCGTCCCCGTCCCATTCCGGGAGCGGTCCCCCGGCCAGGATGCCCAGGGTCCCCGTTCCGTGGCCCGAGTTGTCGATGGGGAAAGCCTTCCCGTCGGGATCCTCGGCCGACGTCCGGGTGGCGTCGGACTCCACGAAGCTCCGCTCCAGGTGGCGGAGCACGTGCCGGGGGGCTCCCACGTGGTCGCGATCGTAGCCGGTGTCCAGGATGGCGATCCGCGTCCGCTCGTCGGTGAAGGCGACCTCGTCCCGGGCCGTGCGGAGCTGGGTGAAGGCCTCGTCCAGGTGCCATCCCCGATCGGTGGGGCCGACGACCACGGCCTCGGTGGTCTGGCGGGGCCCCTTGCAGTCTCGGACCAGGTCGAAGGTCTGATCGGGCTCCCTGCCGTCTGGATCGAGGTAGATGTCGTGGACCAGGTCCGGCTCGACGAAGAGGACGTCCGAGCCGTCGATGCCGAGCTGGTCGGCCACCCGGGCGTGGGCGCTGTCCCAGGCGGTGCCCGACGGGTCGGGGAGCTCCGCCAGGTACCAGTCCGGCCCTCCGTCGAGGCCGAAGCCGTCGGCGTCCCGCCCGCCGGGCGACGCCTCGAAGAGGGGGCGCAGGCCGGCCCTGGGATCCGCGGCGCTCAGGGCGTCCCTCCGCCGGATCTTGACCAGGAGGCGGGTGCCGGCGTCCCCGGACGGAGGTTCGGTCTGCCGCGCGTGGAGCTTGGTCTCGAGATCGGCTGGGTTGGGCGCCATGCGCAGGGCGGCGGCGTCCATCGGGGTCTTCCTGGGCATGGTGAGCCTCCGGGGGATGCGAAAGTCGCAGCATACTTGCAGAGCCTGCGGCAGGGGCGCAACGATCTCGCGCTCCCAGAGCGCTCTTGCATCGTCGGAGTGGCCGGAACCATCTTCCCCACACCCGGTGAGGGGACTGTCCGGGACACCATCGAAGGGCGGCGAACGACGGAGGCGAGCCGTGACCCGAACCCCACAGGACCTCCTCCAGGGCTCCCTGGACCTCCTGATCCTCCGGAGCCTCGAGGGGGAGGAGCGACACGGCTTCGACGTCTCCCAATGGGTTCACGACCGGACCCGGGGCGTCCTGCGCACCCCCGACGCCGCCCTCTACAAGGCGCTGCACCGACTCGAGGAGCGGGGCTGGATCCGGGCCCGCTGGGGGCGCTCCGAGAACCGTCGCAAGGCCAAGTTCTACTCCCTGACCGATCGGGGCCGCTCCGCCCTCGAAGAGGAGAAGGCATTGTGGTCGGCTTTCTCGGCGGCCATCGAGCGGGCGCTGGGAGCGGGCGCATGAAGGGCCGCCGTCGACGTCCGTCGGAGTGGGTGGACGGTGCCGGACTCGGCAGGACCCCGGGGGACGAGGTGGCGGACGAGATCGCGTACCACCTCGACGCCCGGACCGAGCAGCTCGTCCGGGAAGGGATGTCGCCCTCGGATGCCCGGGCCCGGGCGCTGGAGGAGTTCGGCCCTGTGGAGGAGGCCCGGGCGGAGATGGTCCGTCGCACCCGGCGGGTGCACCGCCGGCGACGTGCCTCGGACCTGGTGCGGGAGTGGGGGCAGGACGTCCGCTTCGCCCTCCGGTCCGCCCGATCGCGACCGGGCCCGATGGGGGTGGCCGTCGTGTCCATCGCCCTGGGAATGGCGGCGGTGAGCACCATGTGGACGACCCTGGACCGCCTCATCCTCCGACCACTCCCCTTCGATCCCGACCGTGCCATGGTCTATGTCGGGAGCGCCGAACGGGGACAGGGCATGCCCTCGACCCCGATGGCCGCAGGGGATTTCCTGGATCTCAGGGCGGCCACGCGGACGGTGTCGCTCACGGCGTATCGGGAGGGCGGTGCCAGCCTGGGGGGCGAGGTGCCCGAGTGGGTCTCCGTCCGACGGGTCACCCCGGGCTTCTTCGACGTGGTGGGCATCGCACCCGCTCTGGGACGGAGCTTCCGCGAGGACGACGCCCTGGGCGATCAGGCGACCGTGGCGCTCCTCGGCCACGGGCTCTGGGAGCGACGTTTCGGGGGCGATCCCGCGGTGGTGGGCCGGACCCTCCGGCTCGACGGTCGACCGCTGACCGTGGTCGGCGTCCTTCCCCGGGGGTTCGAGCTCGGACGCGGCCGGACCGACGTCTGGCTGCCGTTGCGCGTGGAGGACGACGGCGCTCGTAACGCATGGACCCTCACCGTGATCGGACGGATGCGGGGCGACCTCGCCAGCACACGGACCGAGCTGGCCGAGCAGGCGCGCCGAATCGCGGAACGCTACCCGGCCACGCATGCCGAACGGACGTTCCCCGCCAACACCATGGTGTCGGAGCTGTCGGGGGGACCCACGGTGACCCAGGGCCTCGGTGTGAGCGTGGTCGCGGCCCTCTTCGTCCTCCTCGTGGCCTGCGCGAACGTGGCCAACATCCTGCTGGCCCGGGGGACCGACCGGGCCGGAGAGATCTCGCTGCGGCGGGCACTCGGGGCCGGACGGGGGCGGATCATCCGGCAGCTTCTGGCCGAGGCGACCCTCCTGGCCGGGGTCGGAGGCGTCCTCGGCGTCGCCCTGTCGGTCCTGGGACTCCGTGGCCTCGCGACCCTCGCGCCTCCGGAGATGTTCCGGGTCGGCGAGCTCGTGCTGGATGCACGGAACGCGGCCGTCGGCATGGGGATGGCCCTCGCTTCGGTCCTCCTCTTCGGGCTCCTTCCTGCGTTCCGGACCCTGGCCACCGGCGAGCGGCGGGGACTTCTCTCCGGCACCCGTGGCTCGGCGGCGCGCACCGGACACCGGCTGCGGTCGGCCCTGGTGGCCGGCGAGGTGGCACTGGCCGTCGTCCTGGTCACCACCACCGGCCTCCTGGTTCGTTCGTTCGAGGACGTCCGGGCGGTGGAGACGGGCTTCGCATCGGAGGGGGTCTGGAGCTTCCGGATGACGCTGCCCGAGGATGCCTATCGGGACGACGCAGCGGTGGCGGACGGCATCGAGCGAGCCCGGAACGCCCTGGTGGCCGTGCCGGGCGTGGAGGCGGCGGGACTGGGCGTCGCCCTCCCCGGCGGCGGGTGGCGGTCCCTCTCGTACCGACCGCCGGGGAGCGACGGGGAGAACCTGCCCCGGGTGCTCACCCGTCAGGCGGACCCCGAGTACTTCGAGATCCTGGCGCTGGAACCGCTGCGGGGCCGCGGCCTGACCGTCGACGACGTCGCCGGCTCCACCCCCGTGGCCCTGGTGAACGAGTCCTTCGCCGCCGAGCTGTGGCCGGACGAGGACGCCCTGGGCCGCACCCTCGAGGTCGGAGGCCGGACCGTGGAGATCGTGGGTGTGTTTCCCGACGTCCGGGAGGTGGGGGCCACCATGGAGCCCTGGTACGCCCTGTACGTGCCCCTGGCCCAGTGGCCGTCACGACCCCTCGGCGTGGTCTTCCGCATCTCCGGCCCGGAGCCCCCCCTGGCTGGGATCCGGCAGGCCGTGGCCGACCTGGACGGAGAGATCGCCGTGCGGGACGTCCGGACGCTGGACAGCGTCCTGATCCAGGCGGCGGAGGGCATCCGGGCCCTCTCCCGGGTCCTGGGGACCATGGCGGCCGCCGCCCTCTTCCTGGCGCTGGTGGGGGTCTATGCCGCCACCAGCTACAGTGTCGCCTGCCGGGTGCCGGAGATCGGGGTTCGCATGGCCCTCGGGGCCGACGCCACGTCGGTCCGGGCCCGGGTGCTGCGCCGGGCGCTGCTCGTGTGCGCTCTCGGGCTCGCGGTAGGCCTGCCGATCGCCTGGGGCGCGGGGCAGGGGCTGTCCCGGTACATCTTCGGCTCCGCCGGCTCCGCCCCGGGCCCCTACCTGGTGGTGGCCGCCGGGCTGCTGGCGGTCGCCGCGGCCGCGGCCTGGATTCCGGCCCGGCGAGCCTCCGGGGTCGACCCCATGTGGGCCCTCCGGGCCGAGTAGAAGGGTCGCCCGGGGCGCGGGGGATCCGCCCCGGGGGTGGAGGAGGGATCCGGGGCTTCCTCCGCGAGAGCTTCGGGGCCGCGGGGGCCAACCGGGCCGTCGGGGATTCCGTGACGGCCCGGGCCCTCCTGGATGGGCAGGCCGCCGCCGTCCGGGAGAGCTACGCCGACCGACCCGAGCTCCGGGGCGAGATGATGCTGGTCCTGGCGGAGGGATACGAGCGCCTCGGGCTCTTCACCGAGGCGTTGGCCTGGGCGGAGGAGGCGCTGGCCCTGCGGACGTCCGCACCGCCGGCCGAGCGGGCCGCGGCGGCCACCCTGGTGGGCTGGACCCTCCATCAGCTGGGCCGCACCGACGAGGCATTGCCCGCGCTGGAGGCGGCGGTGGCGGACGCCCGCAGGGACGGCGAGGGCCGCCGGACCCTGGCCCGGGCCCTCAACGACCTGGGCGTGGTGCAGGAGGCCCTGGGGGACTTCGAAGGCGCGGGTGCGTCTCATCGCGAAGCCATGGCCCTTCGCACCGAGCTGTTCGGGGCCGTCTCGGGGGGTGTCCTGGGTGGGCTGCTCGCGGTTCTCGCGGCCGCGGCGGGCAGATCGGCCGACCGACGTCCGCCCCGACTCCGAGACACCCTGCCTGGTTCGGCCGGGCAGCCCCTGGGTGCGGGATCCTCAGCTGACGGGCCGCTCCCCCGCCCCCTTCACCCACCGGTCGTACCAGTCCAGATACCGCTGATGCCGGTCCCGGCGATAGGACGCCGGCCCGATGCCGTGGGGCTGGCCGGGGTACACCACCAGCTCGGTGGGGACGCCGCGCCGCCGTAGCGCCTGATAGAGCTGCTCCGAGTTCTGGATGGGCACGTTCCAGTCCCGTTCGCCGCCCATGACCAGGGTGGGGGTGGTGACGTGCTCCACCCGGTTGAAGGGCGAGATCCGCTCCCACGCCTCCCGGTTGTCGCCCTCCCAGGGGAGCCCCAGCTCGGCCTCCCACTGCCGCTGGTAGTGGTCGTGCCCGTAGTTGGCGATGTACAGGACCTCGCTGGCCCCGGTGATGGCGCCCTCGAACCGATCGGTCTGGGTGATGACGTAGTTGGTCAGGATCCCCCCGTAGGACCATCCGCCGACGCCCATCCGATCCGGATCCGCCAGACCCAGGTCGATGAGGTGATCCACCCCCGCCATGACGTCGGCGAAGTCCGGGGTCCCCCAGTTCGCCCACAGAGCCGCCGAGAAATCCTGGCCGTAGCCCGACGATCCCCTGGGATTCGGCGTGAGGACCACGTAGCCGTTCGCCGCGAAGAGGTGGGCCTCGAAGTTGAAGGTGTGGGCGTACTGGGACACGGGCCCACCGTGGGGTCGGAGGAGAAGCGGATACCGGTGTCCCTCCTCGTAGTCCGGAGGCAGATGCACGAAGCCCTCGATCTCCACCCCACCCTCGCTCGCCCAGCGCTCCTCCCGGACCTCCCCCAGGGCGAGGCCCGACAGCAGGGAGTCGTTCACCGCCGTGAGGCGCTGCAGGAACGCGGGCCCGTCCCCCTGCTGGTCCACCCGGAAGAGATCTCCCGGCAGGTCGGTCCGGGCGATGAGTGCCACCGTCCTGCCCCCGGGTCCGCGGTCCGCGTCCCTCACGCTCATGGGGCCTGCCGTCACCCGCCGGATCGTCCCACCCTCCAGTCCGTACGCCGCCAGGTGGTTCTCGCCGGAGTCCTCCACCCGGAACAAGATCTCACGACCGTCGGGCGAGAAGCGCGGCCCCGAGACGTTCCGGTCCATCTCGGCGGACAACACACGGGTCCCCCCGCTCCCGTCGGCGGGTGAGAGGGCCAGATGCCCGGTGGCGTACCAGATCAGCGCGGGCTCCGTGACGGACACGTGGGCGATGGACCGACCATCGGGGCTCCAGGCCGGTGAGCCGTCCGACCCCGGATTGTCGGTGATGCGGAGCGGCGCGCTCACCGGCTCCGCGGCGTCTGCGGGGACGACCCAGATGTCGCTGTCGGAGTTCGTGTCCGGGTCTTCGGTCCGGTTGGAGACGAAGGCGATCCGGGTGCCGTCGGGGGACCACACCGGGCCGCCCTCGTCCCAACGGCCGTCGGTGAGCTGTCGGAGACGCCCGTCCGCCACGTCGAAGACGTAGAGGTGGCTCTTCCGGTCGTCGACCAGGTAACCGACCCGGTCCCGTTTGAACTGGAGGCGATCGATCACCCAGGGCTCGGGCCGGTCGGACGTCCAGGTGCTGTCCTCCTCCTCGGCGTCCCGGACCACGAGGGCCAGGCGGGCGCCGTCCGGCGACCAGACGTGATCCGACACCCCCTGCTCCACCGTCGTGAGGGGGCGGGCCTCACCACCCCGGCGATCCAGTACCCAGACCTGCGTCTCGGCGTCCTCGCCCCACGACGCCAGGAAGGAGAGGAACCGCCCGTCGGGGCTCCAGGCCGGCGACGACGCGGACTCCCCGGCCCGGGTCATGGGGATCGGCTCCCCTTCCCCGGACGTGGCGGTCATCCAGATGCGGGTCTCGGAGGTCTCGGCATCGGGGTCCTCGGAGCGCACCGTGTACGCCACCCAGTCCCCGTCGGGTGACACCACCGGGGATCCCACGGCCCGGAGGGCGAACTGGTCGTCGATCGTGAGGGGGCGGAGGCTGTCCGAAGGCGCCTGGGCGACGACCGTGGAAGCCGCGACCAGGATCGCGGGGAGCAGGAGGCCGAGGGTGCGGCGACGGGGGCCCATGGGGGATCTCCGGTTGAGGTCGGACGACAAGGTGCGTAGTGGCGGGGCGGGCCGACAGGCGAAAAGCGGACGAGCGGGAGCGGGGGCACCCCCTAGGCCAGGCGCCCTACTCCGGCTCGGGGAACGGCAGATACCCCTGGTGCGCCGCGGCCCACAGGAGGGCTCCGTAGGCCGTCCCGGCAAGCCCCCAGGCGAGGAGCCCGGTCGCGATGGAGGGGGCACCGAACACACCGGCCAGGAACCCGGTGCCCGCGCCCAGAAGGACTCCGAGCACGAAGAACGACCGGTAGCCCCGGGGGACGAGGGCCTCGGAGGCTCCGAGCCCCTGCACTCCGGGCCGTCGACCCCGGACGAGTTGGCGAATCCCGGCGATCACCACCGTGAGCACCCCGATCCCCATCCACAGGAGCAGACCGCCCGCGAAGATCCCCGCGAAGCCGAACACCGACCCCAGCTGGACCAGGTCGGAGCCGGGTGCCAGAGCCGCCCCGAGTCTCAGCGCCACCCAGGGGCCCAGCAGGAGCCCGCCGAACCAGGTCCCCAGCTGGAGCCACAGGGAACGCCGGGGGACCACCAGGAGAGGGGACTTCGTCACGCGCCGCTCCCGATCCTGCCCGAGGGCTCGGCAGGAGGCTCCACCTCCCTGCGCGCTGCGCGCTTGGCGATGGCCACCAGTCCCGCCGTGGCGGTGCCGCCCGCGAGGGCGAGAGCCGCGCTCACCGGCAGGAGGGCCCGCGCCACGTCGAGGTAGACCCCGGGGCCGGCGGTGCCGATGACGAACAGCGGCGGGAAGGTGGCAGCCACCAGCCCGCCGAAGACACCCATGCGCCAGAGGGGAAGCTCGTCCAGAGTGTGCTTCCGGTCCGCCGCGGCGAGGAGGACGCCGAACCCGGCCGTGGTGAAGGTGCCCATCATTCCGAAGCCCACCGCGTTCCCCAGTACCATGCGCAGGACGTAGCGGAGGTACTCCGGGTCGGCGAAGAGACCGGAAAGGGCCACGGCCCGGACGACGCCGAGGACGGCGCCGACCACGGCGCCGCCCGCTCCCCCCAGCAGGCCCAGCCCGACGACGCCCCGGGCCTTCTTCTTCAGTCCCTCCAGGAATCCGCTCAAGGCCACCTCCTGACCCGGTGCACCCCGGAAGATGGGCAGAGAGAGCCCGCGACGCGATCACTTCGGGTGGGAGCCCGGCGCGCGATCCGGGTTCGCCGGGCACGGGAACGGGGAGGGCCGGGATCGACCCTCCCCGTCGTCTCCTGAGTGCTACCGGCCCCCACCTCCCCGGCCCCGACCGTTCCCCTGTCCGTTCCCCCGGC
>DATHRY010000033.1:0-3100 GCA_035464715.1 Longimicrobiales bacterium | reverse complement strand
AGTCGTAGGGGACGTTCAGTGTCTTGTGGGCGTCCACCGCCCAGGAGTCCGCCCGAGCGATCCCGGGCACCAGGTCCGCCAGCGAGGGGACCGCGGCCGCCCACAGCCCGAACGCCCCGTCGACGTGGACCCAGCCGCCGTCGCCGTGGGCCCGATGGCAGATCTCGCCGACGGGATCGAAGGCCCCGGAGTTCACGTTCCCGGCCTGGGCCACGACCAGGGCCGGCTCCGCCAGCTGGGGGAAGCCGTCCATGGCCATACGCCCCTGGTCGTCCACCGGCACGACGTGGGTGTGAGCGTCGCCCATCCCGAGAAGCGCCAGGGACTTCCGGACGGCGGCGTGCGCGTCGGCCCCGACGATCACGGGGATCGGCGGCGCGCCGTACAGGCCGTCCTCCACCACGTCCCATCCCCGCCGGCGAAGCAGCTCGTTCCGACCGGCGGCCAGCCCCGAGAGGTTGGCCAGGGTCGTGCCGGTCACGAAGCCGGCGGCAGTCCCCTCGGGAAAGCCGAGGAGATCCACCAGCCACCGCTCGCACACGGCCTCGAGGCGCGCACCGACGGGCGACATGACCCAGTGGGCCGTGTTCTGGTCCCAGACGTCGGCCAGGACGCGGGCGGCCACGCCGACGGGGAGGGCCCCCCCGTCCACGAACCCGAAGTAGCGCCCGCCGATCTGCGCCACGGTGCCGGGGCTGCCGAGGCGGTGGAGCAGCGCGAGGGTGTCGGACGGGGCCGAGGACAGCTGCGGGAGCGGCTCGTCGAAACCGTCCAGCGCGCCGAGCGCCTCCTGGCCCGGGAACACCGGGCGTGCATCCACGGTGCGGAGGTAGTCTTCGGCGTAGGCCAGGGCCTCCTTCAGGAGCTGAATCTGCTCTTCGGACTCGAAAGGCATCGGTTCTCCCTCGGCGCGTGTTGGAGAGCCGGAAGATAGGAGGTTGCGGGCCCGACGCGGAACGCCGGATCTTGGCCGCACCGTGAGCCCCGGCGAAGGGCGGTGCGGGCACGCGGACCAGGCACACGGCTGAGGAGCGGAGCCCCCGGATGGACGACCGCATCGGGACCCGGAGGATCGACACCGACGTCGTCGTCGTGGGTGCCGGCCCGGCAGGGCTGGCCGTGGCCGCCTGTGTAGCGCGAGCGGGGTTGACCTACCGGCTCTTCGAGCGGGAGGAGCAGGTCGCGCCCTCGTGGCGACGCCACTATGACCGCCTCCACCTGCACACCAGCCGTCGCTTTTCGGGCCTCCCCTTCCTTCCGATGCCCCGGCGCTACCCGCGCTATCCGTCCAGGGCCCAGGTGGTGGCATACCTCGAGGACTATGCCCGCTCCCTGGGCCTGACGCCGGAGCTCGGCGTCGAGGTGCGGAAGATCGAGGCCGCTGAACCGGGGTGGCGCGTAGAGACCACGATCGGGACGGTGACGTCGGCGGCGGTCGTGGTGGCGACCGGTGCCAACGGCGTGCCGAACCTCCCGGAGTGGCCGGGGCTCGACGGGTTTCCGGGCCCGGTCCTCCACAGCTCGGCGTATCGCGACGGCATTTCGTTCCGTGGCCGCGACGTCCTGATTGTCGGGCTCGGCAATTCGGGAGGCGAGATCGCGCTGGACCTGTTGGAGCACGGGGCCCGCCCGGTCCTCTCCGTGCGGAGCCCCGTGAACGTCGTGCCCCGGGACATTCTGGGCCTCCCCATCCTCGCCATCGCCATCCCCCTATCCCGGCTGCCCCCGATGCTGGCCGACGCGCTGGTCTGGCCGATCCTCCGGGCGTACTACCCGTCCTACGCCCGCCTCGGGCTTCGAAAGGCCCGCCATGGACCCTTCCGGCAGATCCGCGAGCGGGGTCGGATCCCACTCCTGGACATCGGCACGGTCCGCGAGATCCGCAGGGGGACCATCCGTGTCGTGGGGGAGGTGGAGCACATCGCCGGATCCGAGGTGCGGTTCCGGGACGGTGGACGCCGTATGGTGGACGCCATCGTGCTGGCCACGGGGTTTCGATCCCGGCCGCCCGCAGGTGTCACGGCGCCCGACCCCGTGCGCCCGATGCGTCGAAGTCGACCCGGTCCGCCGGACCATCTCCGGTATTGCGGGTTCTACGTCTCCCCAACCGGGATGCTGCGGGAGATCGGCCGCGAGGCCCGGCTGATCGCCGTCCAGCTGCGGATCGGGCTGCGGGACCGGGCCTGAACCCCGACGCAATCACCGGGTCCCGGGTTCGCCATTCTCGACGCCATCGTCGTCGCCACGTTGATCCACGACTGGGGAGGCGGCCGGGCCGGCCGCCTCTGACGACAATGGCCGCGGGTGCGTTGATCGTTCCCGTGCAGGTGCTAGGATTCACCCTACCCGCCATGGCCCGGTGGCGCGCGACGTAAGACGTGCTCCTCCGCCTGATCGTGTGAGATCGCGGGCGCTACCCTTCAGCCGGGATCACGACATGACGAATCGCAACGACGAGGGCACCGAAGACTCTGTCGCAGAAGGTTTCCGGGCGCAGTCGCTCGGCGTCTCCCTCACGGTGAAGGACGTCCGGGACAGCCTCCGCTGGTATCGCGACGTGGTCGGGTTCGCGGTGGATCAGGAGCACCTCCAGGACGGCCAGCTCCGGGCGGTGTCCCTCACCGCCGGCGAGGTCCGCTTCATCGTCAACCAGGACGACGGGGCGAAGGGGTGGGACCGCCGCAAGGGCGAGGGCCTCTCCCTCTACCTCACGACGGAACAGGACGTGGACACGATCGCCGCCCGCATCGAAGCGGACGGTACCGAGCTCGTGTCGCAGCCGGCGGACATGCCCTGGGGGGTCCGGGCCTTCACGGTGCTCGATCCCGACGGCTTCAAGCTGGTGATCGCGCGCCCGGCGTGAGGCCGCGCATGATCGAGCGCCCGCCCTCCACCCTCGTGGGGATCGGGCGCCGGATGTCACGGGTCGCCGATGCCACACCGGTGCTCTGGCGCACCTTCGGCCCGCGGATCCGGGAGATTCCGAACCGGACGTCGACCGACCGGATCTCGATGCAGGTCTACGCCGAATCCGACCTCCAGGTGCTGGATCCCGCCGAGGAGTTCTTGAAGTGGGCCTGCGTGGAGGTACGGGCTCCGG
>DATHRY010000032.1:0-7585 GCA_035464715.1 Longimicrobiales bacterium | reverse complement strand
GGACGCCGCCCGCCACGAAGTGGCCGCCCGCCGCGTCCGGGCCGCCGCCTGGAGGAACGACCTTCCGGACCGCCTGTCGCCGACCCTTCCCACCCCCGTTCCGGGCGGCGTGTCCGCCGCTCTCCGATTCCCCTTCCTGGCGCCTCCCGGTGACGCCGCCCAACGCTCCATCCTGAAGCGGCTGCAACGATTCGGAGCAGCGCCCGGTTACCCTGCCGTGCTTCGCGACATCCCCGCCGTCGCACCGAACGTTGCGGAGTCGCAACAAAAGTTTCTTGACGGCGCAGAGACCCTCGTGTCACGGCTCGTGACGCTTCCCACGCACACCTTCGTAACGGACCGGGAAGTGTCGGAGGCGACGGCCATTCTCCGCGAAATCGCCGGGGAATAAGAGGATAGGCCCACCCGGGAGAAGCCAGCGGAGGACAGGCGTCCCGGACGATCGGCCAGCCCCGTTCCGCAGGGTAGAGATCAGGATTTCCTTCAAACTGGAGAGGTGGCACGGTTCTGGCTTGATGTGGCGACGTCGCATCGAGCCGCCGATGTGCCGCAACAGCTGCTCAGGCAACACCTCGCCGCGAGGCGAGTGGACTGCCAGTCACGGCCGCACGGGTCGCGCAAGCGATCCTCGGGCCGGGGTCGGAGCGTGTTATGGTGGGTTCTCTGGAGAGCCGGTGGCGTCTCGTTGTGTGACGACTTGCCCGGACCGCAAGACGGCGGCCGGGACCAGATCACGCACCGCCGCTGGATGCGCGTCGAGGCGCAGCCGGTGGCGATACGCAACCAAGAACCGGTCTCAATGTTCTCAGAAGCCTGCTCTCGTCGTTCGCGCGCCGGATTCCGTCGCGCCGCCCTTCCCTTCTTCTTGCTGACCGGGGCCGTCTTGGCGGCCTGCTCCGACGGCCCCACCCCCACCGAGCTTCTCTCGCCGGACAACCTGGTGGCCCGCGCCCCGGGCGACGCGAACTGGGTGACCCGTCTCCGCCTCACCCCCGGCACCTCCTCCGTGGAGCAGGGCGAGCACGTCCGGCTCACGGTCGAGGCCTGGAACGCCGCGGGCAATCGCGTCTCCGATCCGGACGTCCGTTGGCGGAGCACCAACCCCGACGTGGCCATCGTGACGTCCCACGGTGTCGTCTACGCCCAGGACGCCGACGGGACCGCCACCATCAACGCCTGGATCGGCGACAACGGCGACGCCCAGGCCAGCCACGAGATGACGGTCGGCGCCGGCGGGAGCGACGGCGGAGGCGGCTCCGACGGAACCACGGGGCGGATCCGGCTCACCCCCTCCACCTCCACGGTGGCCCCCGGGGAGCACATCCAGCTCACCGTCGAGGCCTGGAACGCCAACGGCGACCGGATCTCCAACCCCGACCTGGGCTGGAGGAGCAGCAACCCCGACGTGGCCATCGTCACCTCCGACGGTGAGGTCCGGGCCCAGGACGTCCGTGGGACCGCCACGATCCGCGTCTGGCTGAGGGACGGGAGCGGGACCTACGCCACCCACGAGATGACGGTGGGCGATGGCGGCGGCTCCGGGGGCGGAGACGGGAGCGTGGGTCCGGTGACCCGCATGCGACTCGTCCCCGGCACCTCGTCGGTGGCACGGGGAGACCACATCCAGCTCACGGTCGAGGCCTGGGACGCCGACGGAGACCGGGTGCCCAACCCCGACCTGGGGTGGCGGAGCAGCAATCCGGACGTGGCCATCGTCACCTCGCACGGTGAGGTCCGCGCCCAGGACATCAACGGGACGGCCACCATCCGTGCCTGGATTCGGACGGGTGGGGACGCCAACGCGACCCATGAGATCACCGTCGGCAGCGGCGGGGACGGAGGATCCGGCGGCGGCACCGCGGGTCCCGTGACCCGGCTCCGGCTCTCTCCGGGCACCTCGTCCGTCTCTCCCGGTGATCGGGTCCAGCTCACGGTCGAGGCCTGGGACGCCGACGGTACCCGCGTCTCGAACCCCGACATGGGCTGGCGCAGCAGCAACCCCGACGTGGCCATCGTCACGTCCGACGGGGAGGTCCGGGCCCAGTCCGAGGCCGGGACCGCGACGATCCACGCGTGGATCCGCACCGGCGGCGACGCCACCGACACCCATGAGATCACCGTCGGCGGCGGCAGCGACCCGGCGCCAGATCCGAGCCCCGGACCCGGCAGCGGCCCGTTCCACGAGCCGGACGGGTTCACCACCCTGATCAACGAAAGCTGGAACGCCTGGGGCGACTGGTACCACGTCAACAAGGACGTGGGCCACGTCGGCCTCTCCAACGGCCGGCTGGTCTGGAGCTACGAGGCCGGGATGGAGGGGGGCGTGCCCCCGGGCGGCAAGGTGGTCATGGACCACTTCCCCCACGGCCCGTACGAGTACCAGCGGGACGAGGGTGTGCGGCTCTCCAACAACTTCCACGGCCATCGGTCGGGCGTGAACAAGTTCCGCTACTGGACCACCGACAACCGGCCCCGGACCTACATCGCCTTCATCGGGCCGGACGACAGCCGACTGACCCTGGGCATGAACATCGGGGGATGGCCGGAGGGCGCGGCTGCGCTGCGCTGGAACTCCGCGGAGAACCATGCCTCGCCGACGCTGGAGCAGGCTACGGTGACCCGGGGCGTGGACCACACGATCGAGACGCTGATCTACGTGGGGACGCCGGGGCGCTCCGACGGGTTCGTGCGGGCCTGGCTCAACGGGGTCCTGATCCTCGACTTCCGGAACCTGGCCATCATCGCTTCGGGAACCCGGGCGGAGATCGAGCAGGTCCACTTCGCTCCGGTGTGGGGTGGTGTGGGCGATGTCCTGCCCAACAACCAGACGCTCTCCGTGGCCCACACGTACGTGTCCCACCGGCGCTGAGCCTCGCCGCGCGTGACGTATCGGGGGCCTGGTGCTCCCGATACGCCACACTGGACATCGACACCGGACAGACGGCCCGGGGGACTCAGCTCCCCCGGGCCGTTCTCGTTTCGACCGAAGGAGTCAGGGTAGCCAGCGCCTGCGCCAGGCCTGGAACTGGAGGACGGCCCACATTCCCAGGCCGTGCTCGGGATGGCCGGCCTGGATCCGATCCCACGCCACCCGGATCGCCGCGGGGTCCAGGAAGCCGTCGTCCGCCATGCGGCGGGCGTCCAGAAGATCCTCAGCCCACCCCCGGAGCGGCCCCCGGAGCCAATCCACGATGGGGACCGACAGGCCCATCTTCGGCCGCTCCACGAGCTCCCGGGGCACGTGACGGTAGAGGACCTTCCGCAGGAGGTGCTTCCCGACCCCGCCCTGGATCTTCATCGCCGCCGGGAGCCGCCACGAGAACTCCACCAGGCGATGATCCACCATGGGGACGCGGACCTCGAGGCTCACCGCCATGCTCACCCGATCCACCTTGGCCAGCTGATCGTCGGCCAGGTACAGGAGCTGGTCGGCGAGCATCATCCGGTCCAGCACCGGGCCGCCGGCGGAGTTCAGCACGTCCATCATCCGGTCCGTCCCGGGCGTCACCCCCGTCAACGCCTCGGCATCGGGCCAGGCCGAGACCAGGGACTGGTACATCTCCTCGGCGGAGCTCCGGGCCATCACCCGGGCCAGCTTCCCCAGCTTCTCCCCGGGGAGGCGCCGCCGCATCGAGGACGGCAGCACCGGACCCGCCGCATCGAACAGCCGATCCCACGTGTTCGCCGACACGGAACCGATCCCGGCGGCCACTCCGCGACGCACGGGGCCGGGCACCCGCTCCAGCCGGCCCAGGAGCCCCACGCCGTCGATGTAGCGATGGTACCCGCCGAACACCTCGTCCCCGCCGTCTCCCGACAGGGCGACGGTGACCTCCTTCCGGGCCTTGCTGCACAGGAGGTACTGGGGGATCTGGGAGGTGTCCGCGTGGGGCTCGTCGAACATCTCCGGGAGCGAGGCCACGGTCTCGAGGGCCTCCTCGCCGGTCATCAAGAGCTCGGTGTGGGAGGTCCCCAGGTGCCGGGCGATCTCCGCGGCCACATCCGCCTCGTTGTGCTCCAGGACCTCGAAGCCCACCGAGAAGGTCCGGACCGGGCGTTCGGAGGCGTCCTGCATGAGCGCCACCACCGTGCTGGAGTCGACGCCGGCCGAAAGGAAGGCTCCCAGGGGCACGTCCGCCCGGAGCCGGCGGGACACGGCGTCCCGCAGGAGCCGCTCCAACTCGTCCGCGGCCTCGTCCTCGGATCCGCCGAAGGGGTCCAGGCGGCCCGCTTCCCGAGCTCCGGTCGGGGACCAGTACTCCCGGGACTCGGGGATCGACGACGGCGAAGACACGGTGAGGATGTGGCCGGGCAGCAGCTTGCGAACGCCCCGGTAGATCGTCCGGGGTGCGGGCACGTAGAGGTAGCGGAGGTAGAGGGTCAGGGCCTCCCGGTCGAGCTCCCGCCGGAAGCCCGGAGCCTCGACCAGGGCCTTCAGCTCGGATCCGAAGGAGAGGACCCGCCCTTCGCTGGCGTAGAAGAGGGGCTTGATCCCGAGTCGGTCGCGGACCAGGGACAGCTCCCGCTCCTCCTCGTCCCAGAGGGCGATGGCGAACATGCCGATGAAGCGTTCCACCGCGCGACGGAGTCCCCACTCCTCGACGGCTGCCAGGATGACCTCGGTGTCCGACGTGCCCCGGAACCGGTGCCCGAGGGCCGACAGCTCCCTGCCGAGGGCCTCGTGATTGTAGACCTCGCCGTTGAACACCAGGGTATAGCGCCCGGAGGCGGAGGACATGGGCTGGTGCCCGGTGGGCGTCAGGTCCACGATCGCGAGCCGGCGGAACCCGAGCCCCACCCTGCCCGAGGAATCGGTCCAGACGCCGGCGTCGTCGGGCCCACGGTGCCGGAGGGTGTCGGACATGCGCCGCGTGCATGCCTGGAGGTCGAAATCGGGGCCCTCCGGGGCTCTCAGCAGACCTGCGAATCCGCACATCGGATCAGCTCCTCGACCCGGGAGCGCCGACCAGGGCCACCGCGTCGGTTGCGGCCCGTCCTCGAAGCTGCGGCGCCATCGCCACACCCGGCGGGAGGTACACGGGTGTTTCGCGGAACGCCTGCTGGCTGCGATCTTGCATCTGAGGCGCGCGTCCCCCCGCCTTCCACGGGCGATTCCGAAGACCTGGTGCGTCCACCCTGATGATCATCGTTTCGATTCTGGTTGCCATTCTCGCAGGTATCCTCCTGCTCCCCACGATCTCCGATCTGGTGAGCCTCGTCGCCGTGCTCTTCGGAGCCGAGCGGCGGTCCGAGCGATCCGGACCGGTCCCGGCGGAGCCCTCCTTCCTCTTCCTGGTCCCGGCCCACGACGAGAGCGGGATCATCGAGGCGTGCGTGTCGTCGCTGGTGGGCCTGGACTACCCGGCCCACCTCAAGCACGTGGTGGTCATCGCGGACAACTGCACGGATGATACCGCGGAGCGAGCACGGCGGGCAGGTGCCCAGGCCCTGGAGCGCGTCGACCCCGACCAGCCGGGAAAGCCGCGGGCCATCGCCTGGGCCCTCGAGCAGCTGGACCTGGACGCCTTCGATGCCGTGGCCATCGTGGATGCCGACAGCATCGCCGAGGCCGATGCCGCGCGTGAGCTGGCGGCCCTCGCGCCGTGGGAGGGCCAGGCGGCCCAGATCTACTGCGGCGTGGAGAACCCGGACGACAGCGCCCTGACCCGGATGTCGAACGTCTTCGCCAACGCCCGGTACGTCTTCCTCTACCCCCTCAAGGAGCGGGCCGGGGTCAACGTGCCCCTGATGGGGAACGGGATGGTGTTCGGTGCCGACATCCTCCGGACCCGGGGCTGGGACGCCTTCTCGATCTGCGAGGACTGGGAGATGTACGCGCTCCTCACCATCGAGGGCTACCCGATCGTCGGGAACCCGAAGGCGAGGATCCTGGCCCAGGAGACGCGTTCGCTCGAGCAGAGTGGGTCGCAACGGAAGCGCTGGGCCGCCGGTAAGCTCACCGTTCTGGCCGACGCCCTGCCCGGTCTGCTGAAGAGCCGTCGCATCGGCTGGCGGCAGAAGCTCGACGCCCTTGGCGAGCTCACCCACGTGGGTCCCGCGGTGCACCTCGGCCTCGTCGCCCTGGCGGCGGCGATCGTGGTGCTGGTCTCGGCGCCCTGGCTGGATGTCCTCCTGGCCCTCCTGGCCCTCGGCATCGCCCGGACGATCCTCGTCACGGCCCTGTCGATCCCCCTGGAGCGGCGTCCGCTCGTGACCCTGCGCTCATTTCTCTTCCTTCCCGTGTATACGGTCTGGAGAGTCGGGGTGCAGATCGCGTCCCTGGGGATGGTCGGGGACAAGCCATGGGTCAAGACGCGGAGGAACGCGTGACGGCTGGACCGGGAACCGGGCGTGCGCGACGCAGGCGGGCCCCGGCGGCGACGGAGGGGAGGTTCCGGATCTCCAAGGACCCGATGCGGTTGGCGCTGGTGGGCTTCGTGCTGGTGTCCATCGCCCGGATCCAGTACATGCTCCCCTTCCTCGAGCCCATCCGGCCGGCACTCATCACCATCGCGGTGGCGGCCGGCTTCGCCTTCCTGGACCCCAGGGCGGTCAACTGGCGGAACATCTTCTCGACCTGGGTGGGCGTGGCCCTCATCCTCTACGGTGGGTCCACCATCGTGTCGTCCTTCGCCGGGATCTCCCTCGGGGGGAGCGCGACGTTCCTCATCGAGGAGTTCTCCCGCACCCTGGTGGCCACCTTCATCTTCCTGGCCGGGATCCGGACGGCGCAGGACCTCTGGCTGTTCCTCTGGACGTACGTCGCCTGTCTCGGCTTGTGGGCCTACAACGCCTTCTTCGTCTTCGAGCTGACCAGCGAGGGCTCCCGGGCGACGCGTCTCAACGACCTCTACACCTTCGACGCGAACGACATCGGGGTCGTCCTCCTCATGGGCGTGCCGTTCGTCTTCATGCTCTTCCCGGTGTCCAGCCGGAAGGGCAGGATCGCCCTGGGCGCGAGCCTGGTGGGTGTGGTGGGCACGGTGGCCCTGTCGGGCTCCCGGGGTGCCCTCGTGGGCACGGCCGCCCTGGCCACCTTCATGCTCTTCACCCTCAAGCAGGTTCAGGTGTGGAAGCGGGTCTCCGTCGTGATGGCCGGGGTCGTCGGTCTCATGCTCTTCGCGCCACCGGGATACTGGGACCAGATGTCCACCATCCTGGAGCCGGAGGACGACTACAACGTCACCGACGTGGACGGCCGCTGGCAGATCATCAAGCGGGGCATGACCTACGTGGCGGACTACCCGGTGTTCGGGCTCGGGCCCGCCAACTTCGGCCGGGCCGAGCTCGCCAATCCCGAGAAGCGGGCCGCCCTGGGACCCCGGGCCGCCCAGCGGAACGTGGCGCCCCACAACACCTACCTGCAGGTCATCACCGAGCTGGGCGTCGTGGGCTTCAGCATCTGGATGTACATCCTCGTGCGCGGCATCGTGGGTGGGCTCAAGCTGCGAAGGCGATTGCCCAGGCGGTGGAAGAAGGGGACGCAGGAGGAGCGCTTCCTTTACGCCGCGGGGTACTTCTTCCCCATGTCGTTCGTGGGCTTCGCGGTCCCGTCCGTCTTCGTCACCTTCGGGTACACGAGCCC
>DATHRY010000031.1:0-7164 GCA_035464715.1 Longimicrobiales bacterium | reverse complement strand
CCACCATCGCCGGGGTGCACGAGGCGCTGGACGACGGCCGGCTGACCTGCCGGACGCTGGTGCAGGGATATCTCGACCGGATCCGGGCCTACGACGACAGCGGTCCCGAGCTGAACGCCGTCCAGCAGATCAATCCCCGGGCGCTGGCCCGGGCCGACTCCCTGGACCGGCAGCGGGAGGAGGCGGGGCGCGAGGGCTCCCTCCACTGTGTCCCCGTCCTCCTCAAGGACCAGGTGGAGACCCGGGACATGCCCACCACCTACGGGTCGGCGATCTTCGAGGGCTTCGTGTCGGGCCGGGACGCCACCATCGTCCGCCGGCTCGAGGGGGCCGGGGCCATCATCCTGGCCAAGACCACCATGGGGGAGTTCGCCCAACGCTACGTGGGCTCGGCCTACGGGATCATACGGAACGCCTACGATCCCACCCGGAATCCCAGCGGCTCCTCGGGAGGGACGGCGTCGGGGGTGGCGGCCAACTTCGGACTCGTGGGGATCGGCGAGGACACGGGCGGCTCCGTCCGGGGACCCGCAGCGGTGAGCAACCTGGTGGGCCTCCGGCCGAGCCTGCCGCTGGTGAGCCGCTACGGGATGATGCCCGCGAACCCGTCGCAGGACACCATGGGCCCGATGACCCGGACCGTGGACGATGCGGCGCGGGTGCTGGCTGTGATCGCCGGCTACGACCCGGAGGATCCCATCACCGCCTGGTCCGTGGGCCACGTCCCCGAGAGCTACCGGGCCGGCCTCCGCCCCGACGCGCTCCAGGGGGTCCGGATCGGCGTGTGGCCCCGCCGGACCGAGGTGCCCGAGGGCTTCGAAGCCGAGTTCGCGCAGGCCCGGGCCCTCTTCGACCGGGCCCTGGACGACCTCCGGGCGCTGGGAGCCGAGGTGGTGGAGCCGGTGACGCTGGACCTTCCGGACGAGGGGCTGCTGGGGAACGTGTGGGAGACCGAGGAGGCCACCGACGCCTACCTCGCCGGGCTCGAGGATCCGCCGGTACGGTCGCTCCGGCAGATCCTCCTCAGCGGGACGGTGATCCCCTGGCGGCAGGCGTCGCTGCTGGCCTACCTGGGCCACACCACCCGGGACCCGGGCTACCTGGCCTTCACCCAGGCCCGGCAGGCGCTCCGGGTGGAGGTGCTCCGGGCCATGGCCGACGCCGAGCTGGACGCCCTGGTCCATCTCACCTTCGATGCGCCCCCCATGCCCATCGCCGAGGACGTCCTGACGAATCCGGCGCCCAACGACCAGTACGGGCTCGGGGACAACCGGGGCTGGAGCCCGGCCACCGGCTTCCCGGCCCTCACGGTGCCCGCGGGCTTCACCCCGGAGGGTCTTCCGGTGGGACTCGAGTTCCTGGGCCGGCCCTTCACCGAGGCCCTCCTCCTGGAGATGGGCTACGCCTACGAGCAGGGGACGGGGCACCGGCGGCCGGCTCCCACGGCGCCGGCGCTGGACGGGGGCCGGTGACCCTGACCCTCGACGCCGTCTGGAGCCTCGCCTGGAAGACCCAACGGGCGACCTACACCACCCGGCACCACGGGCTCGACCACTGGGTCCGGGTGGAGCGGAACGGGCTCTGGCTCGCGGAGCGGGTGGAGGGGGTCGACACCACCGTGGTGCGCCTGTTCGCGGCCCTCCACGACTGCCAGCGGATGGACGACGGGTACGATCGCCATCACGGCCCCCGGGCCGCCGACTTCCTCCTCACCCTCGACCTCGGGCTGACTCCGGAGCAGGTGGCCCGGCTGGAGACCGCCGTCCGCACCCACACGGACCCCACCCTCCGGGCGGATCCCACCGTACAGGTGTGCCACGACGCCGACCGCCTGGACCTCGGGCGCATCTTCATCACCCCGGAGCCCCGGTTCCTGAACACGGAGCCGGCCCGGGAGCTGGCCGCCCGGAAGGAGATCGAGGAGCTGGACCGGGAGACGGAGCGGCTGGGGCTCACCCGGCCCGACGACTTCCGGGCGACCCGGGGATAGGGGCCTTTCGGACCTCCGGCCGTCTGCCCCGCGACCTCGTCCGGCGGGTGGACGGGGGGGCCAGCGGGTCCGCCCGACCTCAGGCCGTCAGTACGAGATCCAGCCCGTCCCCTCACCGGACCAGCCGCCGGCTCCGTCCAGGGAGATGGTGGAGTCCAGGCGCCCGGTCGCGTCCACGAAACGTCCCGTTCCACCTACGATGGTCGCCTCCATCACCAGCTGAGTGGGAGCCGGAGCCGAACCGGCGAGGGTCATTGCCACCTCGTCTCCGTTGGATGCGATGGCGGTAGCCTCCCCGCCGAGGAGGACTCCGGTCACGGGGTCCATGCACCATTCGAGCTCGACCCGGAATCGCCCGATGTGGGTTGCGACGCCGCCGCCCGACGCGGCGACGGCCACCCCTCCGGAGCATGGGCCGAGGGAACGCATCGTACCCAGCGAACGCTGTGAGAGGGGTCTCCTGACGGAGATCGTCCCGCCGCGCCGAGGAGAGGACGCGGGCTCCGGCGTGGCCTGCTGCGAAACTACCCGGACGGCGTCCACGCCGACAGGATCCGTATCGGAGCAGCCCCAGGCGAGGGTGAGCAGGAGCACGGCAGCGGAGGCGGTTGAAACGGGGCGGAGCATCGGGATCCTCCTGCGCAATGTGGCAAACGGCCGGCCATGCGACGGCCGCGGCGACCGGGCCGGCGACTCGGATGTGGCCAGTATGACCGCGGAGCGTCAGCCCCGACTCACAGGGGAATCATCCCTCGGTCACGCGTCGCGACCCCGCGAGGTCCGAGGAGCGGTCGGTAGGCCCATGGCACGCAGTATGGAGCGGAATCGCGGGTGGCCTCGAAGGGGTTCGAAGGCCGGATCCGCCACGAGGATCAACGCGCCGGGACCACCGGTCACCCACTCCGTCGGTTCGCCCCGCAGGTTGCGCAGGTGGGTTTCCAGCCACTCGAGAGCCCGATCCGGCTGACCCAGGGCGACATAGAGGACGGCGACGGCGTACCAGTGGACGGGACCGGGAAGGAGGTAGACGAGGCGGTCGATGACTTCAGCTGCGTGCTCCGGATCATGCAGGCTCGACAGGAATGTCTTCCAGACCGGTCCGAAGATGTCGATCCGGGCCCACGCCTGACGGGCGCCATCGACCTCACCCCGGGAGAGGTGTTCGACGCCGAGGATGAAGGCCGCGGGCGAGAACGACGGGTCCATGATCAGGACGCTCCGCATACGCTCCAGAGCGCGGTCCGACTTGCCAAGGCATCGAGCTATGAAGCCCACGTCGAAGTTCATCGACACCGAGAGCGGGTCGACGGCCAGCGCGTCCCGGGCGAGCCGCTCGGCCTCGACGTGGTCGCCCAGAACCACCCTCCGATAGGCTTCCCATGCCAGTCCCTGGGCGTTGCTGGGCTCGAGCTCGAGTGCGCGGCCCCAGTGACGGCCGGCCTGTTGGGCGTCGAGCTCATACGCCCAGGCTACGGAGCCTGCGGCCAGGTGACCTTCCACCAGATCCGGGTCGAGTTTCAAGCCGATGGCCGCGCAGCGACGGGCCTTGGGCATCCACTCCCGGCATGCGGCCCCTGCGAAGCTGGGTAGCATGGCATAGGCCAGGGCGAGGCACCCGTAAGCGCGGGCGAAGCTTCGGTCCGCCTCGACGGCCCGGACGAACAGATCGATGGCTTCACGGAGTCCGCCTGGGCTACGGCGGTGCCAATGTTGAAGTCCTCGAATGCACAGTTCGTAGGCAGGCGACGCCTCGGGGGGCGTCCCGTTGGAGGCGTGCGGCGACCGGGAAGGGGGAAGCCCGAGGGCCTCGAGCGTTCGCGTGACCACCTCCGCTCGAACGTCCGCATCGCTGCGCTCTGCCTCCCCCACATTCCGGGACCAGAGCTCCCGACCGTCCGCGACCCGGACGTGGCGCACGCTGATCCGAGGTGGATCCCCGGAGGCGGTCCACCGACAGCATCCCGAGAGAACGGACTCCACTCCCAGGGCCCGACCGATCTCCTCGAGCGTCTGTCCCTCCCGGGGAACGTGAAGAGCGCTCGGCCTGGCGATGACGCCGAGACCGGGGTGTCGTGAGAGCCACACCGTGATGTCGTCAGTGAGGCCCTGGGTGAGATGGCCGAACTCGGCGGGACCGAGGTGGGCGAAAGGCAGCACGAGGAGGCGATGTTGCGGGGTCCCGTCTCCCGCCACTGCCGCCGTGCGGCTTTGTCTCTCGATCCTCGATCGGGCCTCCGACGCCAGCGAGACCGCCTCGGGCCCAGGCACGGCGCCGAACCGCGCCAGCCGGTCGGCGTAGGCCTCGCTGGATTCCACCGCCGCCTGGGGACGACCCAGGGTCAGAAGTGATCGCATGAGCGCCAGGTGCGGCTCCTCTCGAGTCGGCTCCGTAGCCAGCCAGAGCTTCGCAGCTGCCAGCACGGCTTCCCGGTGCCCGTCGTCGGCCACCTGGCCGATCCGGGCCCGGCATGCGTCCCGGACGAGGGACACGTGACGTCGATTCGTCTCGTCCACCCACTCTTCGAAGCCTGCCGTGTCCCGCAGATGCCAGCCGGAGAGGAACCGGCCCCCCACGATCTCGGCAGCCCTCTCGTACTCCTGTGCTTCGAGGGCTTTCCGCACCTCCCGGACATCCACCGTGATGTTTTGGCCGAGCCGAAGCTCCGGGCCTCGGGAGAGGATCCACCGAGGACCGAGGATCTTCCGGAGCTGGTAGACGGTCTGATTGAGCGCATGGCGCCCCCGCCGATCGTCGCTCTCGGGCCACAACAGCACGACGGCCTCGTCGCGGGTCACGCACCCCTCGGCGGCAAGGTAGGCGAGCAACGCCGCGCATGTCGGTCGAGCCTTGAGCCGGTCGACCTCCCGGCCGTCCCGGACCACCCGGAAGCCACCCATGAGCTCGATCCGGTCGGTCACCTCAACGTCCCCCAGCCACACTCGGCGGGACCGCCTCGAAGACGGTCCGCATCCCACGGGCCAGCACCATCGGCTGCACCGACATGTGGTGCTCTCCCTCGAATACATCGAGGATGACGTTGCGAGCCAGGTCCCGGGCTTCGAGAATGTCCACGAGGCCTCTGGCGTGTCCCACGAAAGCCCCCTCCTCTCCGCCGACACCCACGAAGACAGCGTCCGCCGCGGGCCCGGCGCTCATACCCTCCTTCGGCCTCACGTCGTAGACGGCGAAGTCGGCGAAAGCCACCGCCGGGCTGCCGAGGACCCACCGACGGAACGTTCCCTGATCGCGCAGGAGGGCGTAGACCCCGAACAGGCCTCCCAGTGACGCCCCGTAGAAGGTCCTGTCGTCGGCGAGCCGGAAGCGGGCTCCAAGGAAGGGAAGGAGGTCCTCTTCGATAAAGGTGAGGAAGCGCTCGGCTCCGCCACATCCTCCAGCCTGCTGGCAGATCGTCGACGTCGAATCGTGGCTGGGGGTCAGATCCCGGGCTCGAGTGACACGTGCCTCCTCCATGCTTCCGTAGCCCACACCCACCAGGAGGAACAGGGGGAGTTCGCCTCGGATCTGCATGAGTCGGACGATCTGCGCCGTGGCCCCGAACGCGAGATCGGCGTCGGCCATCAGCACCAGGGGGAGGCGGGCGTCCCGATCGTGCGGAACGAGTGGTGGCGCCACCGCAACCTGAAAGGTGTCTCCGACCTCGGTGGAGAAGACGGTGTAGAGCATCGTCCCTTCGATGGAGTAGCCGCCGGGACCATCCACCTGCGCCGACGCCTCGACCGTCCGCGCGCCGAGGGCGACGAGCACCGCGAAGAGGAGACGTGATGCCGCTGGATCGCTTCTCATCGTGTCCACCGGAACTGAAGGGTCCGGATCCCTCGCTACCTCATCCACTCCTACGCTGTCATAGTAGACCCCGTCCCGGGGCGACCTGCAAGGAGCCTCACCGTAGATCTCGAGGGCGGCCGCCCGCGGTCCCGTCAGCCCCCCGCCTTGTGCGCCTCGATCTCCTCAGCGCTCAGCCCCAGGAGGGCCGCCGCGTTGTCGTAGAAGATGTCCTCCTTCTGCTCCAGGGTGAGGAACGGGGCGGAGTTCACCGAAGCGATGCCGATGTCGATGGTCTGAGGCCAGACCATCTGGTCGCTGCCGTAGAGGATCCGGTCCCCGAACCCGGCGTCCAGCAGCTCCTTCAGGTACGCGTGGAGCTCGGCCTCGGGCAGGAGCCAGTTGACCACGGAGACGTCCACGTAGACCTGGGGGTGCGCGTACATGAGCGCCTTCATGTCCTCCACGTAGGGCCACCCGCCGTGCATCACGTAGACCTTCACGTCGGGATACCGGACCAGGACGTCCTCGAGCTGGAGGGGATCGGCGTTGTAGGCCCGGACCCTATCCAGCATCGGCATGCCCCGATACGGCCCTGAGGTGGGGCCTCCGGGGAAGATGTGGAAGCCCACCGGGACCCCCAGCTCGGCCGCCAGGGCGAAGTACCGCTCCACCGCGGGGTCGTCCGCCATCAATCCCTGATAGAAGGGCGCAAGCTCCGCGAGCACGTCCAGATTCCCGGCGGCGTGCTGAGCCCGCAAGGCGTCCGGGGGGAGCATTCCGCCGCCCACCAGAATCAGGTCCTCCAGCTCCGGATCGGCGTCGAGCCAGAGCCCTCCATCCGTGACCACCGCCTTGACCACGTTGTTCGCCCGGAGCCGGGCCACCGTCTCCCGGCGCTGCTCCTCCGGCGAGGCCACGCCGGCGAAGGTCTCGCCCCGGAGGGTAGGGGGGTGCTCGACGCCGAAGAACCCCGGGGCCGACGCCTCGGTGAAGGCGTGGACGTGGACGTCGATGACGGGGCCCGTGTAGGCGGCCGAACCGTTCCCGTCGCCGGCCCCGGCCTCGGCGGGAGGGGCGGGGGGTCGGCAGGCGGTCACGGCAGCCGCCAACAGCACCGTCAGGGTCCGGAGATCGAGTCGCGGCATGATGGGCACGGTGGGGAGGGAACGTGTGTCCCACCGCGAAGGTGCGGGACGGACAGGCTCGTGGCCACCCGGGCCGGTCCCACCGCCACCGTCGATCCGGGCCTCACGCCAGCCTGTGGATCCGCACCGGCCGCTCCAGGCCCTTCAGGGAAACCTCTCCCAGGTCCTCGCCGGTGGGGTCGGTATCCCCCAGGCGGCGGACGACCGCGTCGGAGATCAGCATCCGGCTGTCGTAGGTCTTG
>DATHRY010000030.1:0-13848 GCA_035464715.1 Longimicrobiales bacterium | reverse complement strand
GGCGTCTGTCGGGTGACCTGGACGCCATCGTGCTGAAGGCGTTGCGGAAGGAGCCGGCGGACAGGTATCCGTCGGTGCAGGCCTTCCTGGACGATCTGGAGCGGTTCCGTCGCCGGTTCCCGGTCCGGGCCCGGGAGGGGCTCTGGAGCTACCGGGCGGCGAGATTCCTCGGCCGTCACCGCCTGGGAACCGGCGTTGCGGCAGCCGTTCTGATGCTGATCCTGGCCTCCACCGCGGCCCTCCTCACCCAGCGGTCGGCGCTGGCCCGGGAGCGGGACCGCGTCGCGGAAGAGGCCAGGAACTCCGAGGTGGTCATCGACTTCCTGGCCGATGTGTTCCGCGGGCGTCAGCGCGATCAGGCTCCGGGCGACACCGTGACGGCGAGGGAGCTGGTGGAGTGGGGCGTCGAGCGGGTGGGGTCGGAGTTCTCCGATCGGCCTGTGGTGCAGGCCCGCCTCTACGGCGTCATGGGAGATGCATTCCGGAACCTGGGGCTGCTGGACGAGGCGACCGCGGCGTACGAGGAAGGCATCTCCACGGCCCGCGGGGCCTTCGGGCCCCGGAGCCCCGAGGCGGCCGATCTCATGCTTCAGATGTCCGAAGCGTTGGTCACCGCCCGCCGGTTCGAGGAAGTCCTCCCCCTCCGGGAGGAGGCGTTCCGGATCTATCAAGACCTCGGCCCTCCCTTCGAGCGCGAGGCGGCCACGGCCCTGGTCGGGGTGGGCGTGACCCTGCGGGACGTGGCTCTACCGGATTCGGCCGAAGTCGTCCTGATGCAGGCCCGGGAGCTGGCGGAACGCGGGGGCCACGAGGGTGTCGCCCTGGCTTCGGAGCTCGGTCTGGCGTTCGTCTACAGGGGGCAGGGCCGGCTGGACGAGGCCGTGGCGCTCTACGACTCGGTCGTCCCGAGGGCCCGGCAGGACCCGGGCACGGATCCCCAGTCGCTGGGCCTCCATCTGAACAACTTCGCCTTCGCCCTCCGGACCCGCGGCGATCTCCTGGGTGCGGACACGGTCTACCAGGAGGCCCTGGAGGTCCTCACCGCGGAGCTGGGTCGGGCCCATCCCTCGAGCCTCCTGACTGCGGCCAACCGGGCAGGCACGCTGCAACTCCTCGGTCGGGGGGAGGAGACCATCGCCATCCTGCGGGAGAGCGTCTCGGCCACCGAGGCTCGCTGGCCCGAAGGACACTGGCGCGTCGGCGCCGCCTACAAGGCCTATGGGAGCGCGCTGCTCCGCAATGGACGGGCGGAGGAGGCGGTCGACGCCCTGCGGAGCGGAGCCCTCATCTACGAGGAGCTGCTGGGGCCGGAGCACGTGTGGACCATGTACGCGGCACTGCAGTACCGGGTCAGCCTCATCGCGGCACGGGGCGACCCCGAGGCCCGGGCGGCGGTCGATCGCTTCAAGCTCGACTTCGAGCAGTATCATCGGAAGATGGGCGGTACCATCCCCGGCAACGTCGCCGATCAGGTCGTGCCGGTCATCTACGCTTTCGAGTCCGTCGGGCTCTCGGAGGACGGGGCGTTCTTCCGTGCGCTTCTCCCGGAGGACACGTTCATCGAGCCGCCGCCCCCCTGACCCCGGGGGCCCCGGAGCGACGCCGAGCCGGGGAGCCCTCCCCCGCGTGCTTCAGCGATACCGGAGCGCCTCCTGTTCGTGGAGCACGCCCGCCCGCATGACGTGGCTGAGGCTCCGGAACGCACGCACGTCCTGCGTCGGGTCCTCCTCGAGGACCAGCAGATCGGCGAGCTTCCCGGCCTCCAGGGTTCCGAAGTCCTCGAGCCGGCCCATGGCCCGGGCGCCGTTCCGGGTCGACAGCACCACCACCTCCGCCGCGGGCACTCCGGCGTCCTGCATGGCCTCCATCTCCTCGTAGATCGAAGGTCCGTGGAGGGTCAGGGGATTCCCCGCATCGGTCGCCGTCGCGATCACGATGCCCGCGTCCCTGACCCGCCGGAGGTTCTCGGCCATCACGGCCTCCGTCGTCCCCACCCGCCGCATGCGATCCAGGGCGTAGTCGACGTTCCCCTGGAGGCGGTCCTGCAGGTAGGGCCGGAGTGCCCCGGTGGCCTGGATGTTCCGGACGGTGACGGGATCCACACAGCCGTTCGGATCATCGAGCGTCGCCGGCGCGTCCAGCACGACCGAGATGATCGCACGGGCCCAATGGCGGCCGACGCGGAGGGTCGGCGCGTAGACCACGTCGGCGGCTCGGGCCAGCTCCAGGAACTCGTCGTCGACCAGACGATCTTCCACGCTGTGCACGAGCATGGCCGCCCCCGCCCGGAGCGCCACCTTGGCCCCCCGGAGATCGGTGGCGTGGACGATGAGGTCGAGCCCCGCCGTCCGGGCCTGCGCGCCCACCCGCATGAGCCGCGCGTCCATCTCCTCCCGCTGCCCCTCGGGCACCCGGAGGTACCAGACCTTCACCGAGGTCGAGCCCATCTCCGCCAGTCGGGCGACCGAGGCCAGGGCCTCCTCGTCCGACGACATGGGCAGGAAGGTGTAGACCTCGTCGTCCAGGTTGAGCGCCGGCACCCGGGCGAAGGTCACCCGGGGCCCCGCCGCGCGGACGTGGGCCCGGTCGCCCCGGCCCTCCGCCGCCCGGGGGAGGTCGGTCGTCCAGGGATGCCCGCCCGGATCGTACACGGCGGTGATCCCGCTGCACAGGTAGGACTGGTGCCAACGGTCGGGGTTGGCCTCGGCGGCGGCCGCCGTCTCGGCATACGGGTAGACGTCCGGTGCGGACAGGCCGTCTGGGCGTCCGTCCACCCAGCCGGTCTGGCTGAAGTGGACGTGGGCGTCCACCAGACCGGGAGTGACGTAGCGGCCGCTCACGTCGATCGGTTCGGCGCTCTGCGGAACCGGGCACGTCCCCCGGGTCCCGACGCAGGTGATGCGGTCCCCGTCCACCAGCACGACCCCGTTCTCCACGGGGTCGGCCCCGGTCCCGTCCACGATGGTGCCACCCACCAGCGCACGCGTGCCCTGGGCCTGGGCGGGAGCCGCCGAACCGAGGGCCAGGAAGGCCACGGCGGCGGCAAGAACGGGGCGTGGGGCCCGGACACCGCGGGCGTCCCGGCCCTCGTGGAGACCTGCGGGCTTCCGGCCCCTCCCGCCCGCCTCTCCCCCGGCGATCATCCGTCCCCCCGAGCCGCCGCCGCTTTCCCCACGGCAACGGCTTCGGGCTCCGTGACGATGATCATGCCGAAGCCCTGGTCGAGGCGCTCCCCGATGTCGTCCACCCCGGCGGTCACGCCGCACACCACCCCGAACTCCTTGCAGGCCGACAGCACGGTCTGGATCGCCTCTTCCACCGCCTCCATGTCCCCGTCGTAGGCGCGACGAAGATCGCCGGGACCGGCGAAGACCGCGCTCAGGCCCGGGGTGCCCATGATCTCCCGCACGTTCTCGATCCCCTCCCGGTCCTCGACGATGAGGATGTTCACGAGGCTCCCTGCAGAGTCCCCCGGCCAGGACTCGACCATGAGCTCGGCAGAGGTGACCGCCTGGTCGGGCCGGGCCACGTGCGGGAATACGATGCCGGCCACCCCCGTGGGAAGCACGGCGTCCAGCTGGGCGCGGGTGGCCTCCACGTCGTCGATGGGGGGAACCCGGAGGACCACCGGGAGGCGGTCGAGGGTCATGGGGCCGCCGGCGTCCTCCATTCCGGCCATGTAGCCCTCCATCTCCGAGACGTCGAAGGGCCCCGATTCCATGGAATACAGGATGAAGTCCGCGTCGGTCTCCGCGGCGAGGGCGGCGCCCTGCTCCCGGGTCTTGGGACCGGAGAAGACGCCGAACACCGGCCGGTCGGCCTGGAGGTGCTCGACCAGGCTTCCCTGGTCGGGGGCGGCCCCCTCGACCGGCTCCTCGGGATCGGGAGGGGAGCCGCAACCGGCCCACAGGACCAGGCTGGGAACCAGGAGTCGCAGGGGAAGGGAGATCGGGAACCGGGAAGTCCGCACGGTCGAGGGCATGGAGCGCATGGGGCTCGGGGGAGCGAGGGTCGCTGAGCGGCTCGGGGAGGGAGGACAGTATCCCCCGGTCCGCGGACGTTGGCAATGCGCGCACCGTGCCCCCGGCGACGCGCGTGACGTGGTGGTTCACCCGGCCCCGCGTTCTTGCCGCACCCCACCACCCCGCCTACCCTGCCCTGGCCTCGGTGCGCGAGTCGGGTGCCGCTCGGTTTCCATTGCTGCGACGGAAGGATTCATGCTGTGAGCTTCGTCCGTCCCCTCCCTCTTCCGCTGCGATCCGGGGTCTCGCTGGCGCTCCTGGTGTCGGCCTCGGCGCTCCAGGGACAGCTCAGCCCGGGGAACATCGTCCCGAACTACGACCGGGTCCGCATCGGCCAGGTCGAGGGTCTGGAGGGTGGAGCGTACGTGGCCCGCACGGGGGACGCGGGGGCGAACTGGTACAACCCCGCGGGCCTCGCCCTGGCCGACAACACCTCCCTGAACGCGAGCACCAACGCCTACGAGTACACGACCGTGCGACTCGAGGGCCTCGATCGGGCGTACAGCGCCGGTCGCTTCCAGTCGCTGGGCACCTACTTCGCCGGCGTGATCGGATCGCCCTTCGTCGACGATCGACGCCTCCGCTTCGGCTTCTCCTTCACCCGCCCGGTCCTGTGGGCCCCGGGGGCCATCTCCGGCCGCCTCGGCGGCCTGTCGCCCGAGACGGGGGGGGAGGTCTTCGATTTCTATTCGAAGGTCGAGATGAGCGTGGCGATTCCGGCGGTGGCGGCGGGCTTTCGCGTGAGCGACCGCGTGCGGGTGGGCCTCGGGCTCGGGGTGCCCATCACCTCGCTCAAGGCGGAGAACCGGAACTCGAACCTCCTGGTCGACGCCGCGAGCGTCCGGCGAGCCTCGTCCAGCGTCTCCCTGGACGGCCAGCTGTACCAGCTGCATGCGACCGCCGGCGTGCAGTGGGACGTGAACGACCGGCTCCGGACCGGGCTGACGATCACCTCTCCCGGGGTGCACCTGTCCGGGTCGTCGCTACTCGCCGTGGAACAGTTCGTGTCGGACCCCGCCAGCGTGGTGGACGTCGGTTTCCGGGACGCCAAGGCCGCCTTCGACCCCCTCCTCCCGCTCCGGATCGTCGGAGGGATCTCCGGGACCTTCGGGCGGCTCGAGATCGAGGCGGACGTCCGCTGGTACGGGAGTCGTTCCGGGGTCGAGCTGTTGAGCAGCGAGGAGCCTTACACCGTCGTGACGACGGCCCCGGGCGGCCTCCCGACGGTGGTCGAGTCCACGCTGGGACCCGCCGTGGAGGAGATCCGGTCCGTGACCAACCTCGCGCTGGGGGCCAACTACACCCTCTCGGGCAACTGGGTGCTCCACGGAGGCGTCTTCATCGACAACTCCCCGGTGGGCGATCCCGGCACCTCCATCTTCCAGGCCGTCGACCTCCACGGCTTAGGGCTTGCCGTGTCCTTCGGGGGACAGCTCTCCGGCACGGTCGGGGTCTCGTCGAACTGGGGGACCACCAACGAGCGGAGGTTTGGACCGTCCCTCGGAGGAGTGGCCGGGGCGACCCGGGTCCAGATCGAGACGTTCAACCTGCACTACGCCCTCTCCTACACCTTCGACTGAGGCCCCTTCGCGGGCCTCTTCGAGCCACCCCGGGGCACACCTCCGGGGCTGCTCCCGTCCTCGGGTACGCCCCCCCTTCGACGGCCCCGCTAGCGGGCCACGTGCTCCTCCCAGAGGTGGTCCAGGGCCGCCTCGGGGTCCTCCGCCAGCCCCCGGCGGACCGGCGAGCTCTGGAGCACGTCCGAACGGGGGCAGGTCAGCCAGTGGAAGCGCTCGGACGGCGGGTACAGCGCCATGGAGCCGGCCCCTTCGAGCCCCCGGGCGATGGCGACCCAGTTCTCCAGGTACCGGGTGAGGACGTGGGTGTCGACGTCCGGAGCCAGCCGGGACAGCACGTCCGGGTCGGCCAGCACCCGGGCGTCCAGGTAGTCCCGGGTCCGGGCGTGGACGACGACCCCCACCGGGATCCACCGCTCCAGATGCGGATGGGGGACCAGCCGGAGCACGGCGAAGTCGTACGGCACCCGGTCCCGGCCGGTCATCGTCGCGACTCCAGCCGCGCCGGCGGACGTTCGAGCGCGGCGCGGCGAAGGCGCTCGGCCTCGTGGGCGAAGGCCCGCGGGCCTTCGAGGCGGGTGGCCAGCGCCTCCCGGTACCGCTCTCGCTCCCCCGCCGGGTCCGGGGCGTCGCTCCCGGCGACCAGTGGGTCGGAGAGGAGCTCGTCCGGGATCGTCGCCACCGCCCGCTCCAGGACGTCGGGGGTGACGCGATCCGCCAACCCCGGGTCTGCCGCCTCCAGGTCCGCCGCCCGGGTCAGGAGCATGTGATCCCGGATCGGCGGAAAGGGGGCCCTCAACCGCTCGGGGGTCACCCGGCCCCAGTCGTGGTGGAAGTACAGCGCGGCTCCGTGGTCGATCAGCCACGTCCGTCCCTGCCAGAACATGAGGTTGGGATTGCGGGCCGATCGATCGGGATTGGTGACCAGCGCGTCGAGCCACACCAGGGCCGTGGCGAAGTCGGCGTCCACCGACTCGGGGACCGCCACGGGGTCCAGGTTGAACGCTCCGTCCATGTATCGGAGCCCGACGTTCACGCCGCGGCTGGCGGTGAGGATGTCCTGGATCTCGGGATCCCCCTCGCCCTGGCCGAAGGGCTCGTCCAGCACGACCAGGGCCCGGTCCGGCACGGACAGGCCCGCAGCCTCGGCGAGCTCGCCGACCAGGATCTCCGCGATCAGGGCCCGGGGGCCCTGGCCGGCCCCCCGGAACTTGACCACCCAGGCGCTCCCGTCCGTCGCCTCCACCACGGCCGGCAGGGAGCCACCCTCCCGCAGGGGAGCGAGGTAGACGGCGGCGTCGAGTCGGGGCAGCTCGTCGGTCATGTGCGCCGGTTCCGGGATGGGCTCCGGCGCGGCTTCCGGAGGTCAGTCCTCCCGGAGCGCCGAGACCGGATCGAGTCGTGCCGCCCGTCGGGCGGGGACGTAGCACGCCACGGCCGCCACCGCCACGAAGAGCAGGCTGATCCCACCGAATGTAACCGGGTCCGTGGGCGAAATGCCCACCATCAGGCTCTCCAGGAACCCCGTGAGCCCGAAGGCCGCCCCCACGCCTGTCGCCACGCCGATGACGGTCAGCCCCAGGCCCTGACCCACCACCAGGCGGGTGATGCTTCCCCCTTCGGCTCCGAAGGCCATCCGGACCCCGATCTCCGCGGTCCGCTGGCGCACCACGTAGGACAGCACGCCGTAGAGGCCCACCGACGCCAGGACCAGCGCCATGAGACCGAAGATGCCGATCAGGGTGAGCGCGAAGCGGGTCGGGGCCATCGCCTCGTCGACGTAGGCGCCCATGGTCTGGACGTCGGCCATCGGCAGGTCCGGGTCCACCTCGGCCACGACGTCCCGGATCCGAGGGACGAGGCTCGAAGGGTCCACACCGGTGCGGACCGCCCAGCTCCCGGCGAAGGTGCCCATGTAACGGTCCGTGAAGAACACGGTCGGCATCCCGACCCGAGCCAGGTCCTGGCTCCGCTGGTGCTCCACCACGCCCACGACCTCCACCGGCACGGGCTCGGGCGTGATGGCCCGGACCAGGAAGGTCCGGCCCACCGCCGACTCGCCCGGCCACAGTCGATCGGCGAGCACCTGGTCGACCACGACCCGGGCGGCCCCCTCGGCGTGGTCCGCCTCGTTCAGGACCCGTCCCTCGAGGAGCCGCGTCCCCATGGCCTCGAAGAACCCCAGCCGGACGGAGCGGTAGTCGGCCTGTCCGAAGGCCTCCGGGTCGGCGATGGCCTCCTCGGGGCCGAAACGCCCGTTGAACGCGGTGCCCGACAGCGGCAGGGGGAAGGCCGACGACGCCCGGAGCACCCCCGGGATCGCCTCGATCCCCTCCTGGAGCCGGTCCATGAGGACCTCCCGCTCCTCGGCGTCGGGATACTGGCCGGGGGGGAGGGCAAGGGAGAAGGTCAGGACGTCGTCGGTGGCGTACCCTGGCTCGACCCGGTTCAGCTCGTTGAAGCTCCGGACCATGAGCCCCGCTCCGATGAGAAGGACCACCGACAGGGCGACCTCGGCGACGACCACCCCGTTCTGGAGGAACCTCCGGGTCGGGCTGGGTGAGGCGGTGCCCCGGTCCTTCAGGGAGTCACCCAGCGCGGTCCCCGACGACTGGAGTGCGGGCACCAGCCCGAAGACCAGGGCCGCGCTCAGCGCGGCGAGGGCCGTCACCGCCAGGACCGTCCCGTCGATCCCCACCTCGCCGACCCGGGGGAGGTCCCCGGGTTGGAGGAGGGGCAGGAGGCGGATGCCGAAGTTCGCCAGGACCACGCCCCCCAGGGCTCCCAGTCCCGCGAGCATCACGCTCTCCAGGAGCATCTGCCGGATCAGACGCCGCCGGGTGCCTCCGAGGGCGGCCCGCACCGCCAACTCCCGGTCTCTGCGGGAGGCCCGGACCAGGAGAAGGTTCGCCACGTTCGCGCAGGCGATGAGCAGAACGAAGAAGACGGTCCCCAGCAGGGCCAAAAGGATCGGCCGCACGCCGGCCGTCAGGTCCCGGTGCAGGGGCTCCACCCTGAGGTTGTAATCCGCGGACGCCTTGATGGGGTCGCTCTCCCGGAACCGGGCCGCGATCCGGTCCACCTGGGCCTGGGCCTGTTCGGGGGTGACCCCGTCCCGGAGCCGCCCCAGCGGGAGGAGGAAGACGTTGTTCCGGGGCGCCGACGGGTAGTCGATCCGCGCAGCGGCCCAGATGTCCACGTCCTGCGAGGCCGAGGTGGCGGTCGCCGGCAGGAGGAGCTCGAAGCCCTCCGGCATCACCCCCACGACCTCCGCCGGCGCGCCGCCCAGGGAGACGACCCGGCCGATGACGGCCGGGTCCGCTCCGTACCGCTGCTCCCACAGGCCGTGGCTCAGGATCGTGATGATCGGCAGCGCCCCGGGCTGGCCCGGTTGGACGCCGGCCTCGTTCGGGATCGCGTCCTCGGGCTCGAAGTCACGGCCCAGGACCGGGGACACGCCCAGAAGGTCGAAGAAGTTGTCCGTCACCATGCCGACCCCGACCTGTGCCGGGTCGGTGCCCGGGTCGGTGAGGGGCTGTTTGAAGGAGAAGACCGCCCCGATCTCCTCGAAGAGGTCCGCCTGCTCCCGCAGGTCCATGAAGTCGGGCGGAGAGCTGACGAAGTGCAGGACGTCCCGGTTCCGCATCTCGCTCCAGATCAGGGCGAGCTCCTGCGGATCCTCGTAGGGCAGCGGGGCCAGGAGCACCGTCCGGACCACGCTGAAGATGGCCGTGCTCGCCCCGATCCCCAGGGCCAGGGTCAGCGCCGCGACCAGGGTGAACCCCGGGTCCCGTCGCAGCGTCCGCCAGGCGTACCGTCCGTCCTTGATCCACCCCTCCATGCCGCCACCTCCTCCACTGGATCCGTCCAACGGCAGCAGACTCCCCACCACCGTGTCGGGGTCCCGGACGCCAGGCCTCAGCCGCTCCGCCACCCCGTTCCACACCACGTTCCACATCGCGCCGATGGAGAAGCGCAGCCGCTCGATGCCGGCACGACGGTCGGCCGCCCCTGCCCGGAAGGCCCCCCGCATCTCACGGCCGTGGGCGACCCGGAAGGACGCCGGAAAGGCGAGCAGGCAGAGCCGATAGAGCACGTCCACGCCCTCAGCTCCCTCCGGCTCCGCCAAGGAGCCCCTGGAGCCGTGCGGCCCCTACCTGGCTCTCCAGGCGCCGGGCCTCGGCCACGGCCACCTCCCGACCCAGGGCGGTGAGGGCGTAGTAGCGACGGCGCTCGTCTCCCTCGTCGTCGACCACGTCCTCGTCCAGCTCCTCCAGCAGGCCGGTATCCACGAGGCGGGCCAGAGCCCGGTAGAGGGTGCCGGCGTGAAGGCTCTTGGCGCCGCCCGTCCGCTCCTCGATGTCCCGCATGATCGCGTAGCCGTGCCGCTCACCTCCCGTCAGCGACAGGAGGATCTCGAAGGAGACCGGGGTCACCGGCAGGAAGTCCTGCGGGGCAGGGGACGGGGTCATGGCGGGGGCACGGCTCGTGGCCGGGGATGCGGAGGGAGGCCTATTCGCCCAACGAATATACGCGTCATGCACATAGTGGTCAACGGACCCCGATGACAGGTCCGGACGGTGCCGCCGTAGGTGTGGACAGCGTCGCCCGACCACCGACGTGGACCGCCCACCTTCACACCGAGGAGGACCCGTGCCCACGCTCCGCCCCCCGACCCGCCCCAACGACGACGTCCCGACCTCGTCCATGGCGGACATCGCCTTCCTGCTCCTGATCTTCTTCCTGGTGACCACGGTGTTTCCCCGCGACCAGGGGATGGGGATGGCCCTTCCCCAGGACGAGACCGAGGTCTCGGCCGACAACGTCCTGGAGCTGACGGTGCACGCCGACGGGCGAGTCACGGCCCGCCATGGGGACAGCCCCTTCACCCGGAGCCTCACCCCCGACGAGGTCCAGCGGGTGTGGCGGGACGCCGTGGCCCTGAACCCCGGGCTGATCGCGGCGCTCCGGTCCGAGCCCGAGACGTCCTACGCGGACATGATCGCGGTCCTGGACCGCCTGCACCTGGCCGGTGCGGAGCGCATCTCACTCGGCATGGTCGGACGCTGAGGGGTCGAACGCCGAGAGGTCGGACCCGGCGAGGAAGGAACCGCGGCGGGCCGGATGATCCCCCCGGGAAGGATCAGCCCCCTCCTTTCCAGGCGTCGTAGCGCGCCCGGAGCGTCCGCACCGGGTTCGCGTCCTCCCCGGCGTCCAGGTTCTCGTCGGTGACGTTCAGGTAGAGGGCGTAGTCGCCGTCGTTGTACGAAGCGCCCGCCGGGTCGTCCGGATCCGCCACCAGCAGGTAGGCCACGAAGGAGGTCCGGGCCGTGCAGGTCCCCGCGGGGAGCGGCTCGGTGGAGCAGGTGCAACGACGGTCGCCGCCGGCGGCGTCCGCGGCCTCCATCCCGGCCATGACCCGGTCGGCCAGCGTCCCGCTCGCGCTCCTGAAGGCCTCCACCGCGTCGTGCACCACGGCGTCCGAGGCCAGGATGTTGCCCTGGACCGAGAAGTGGATCCCGGTCCCCGGCACGCTGTCCTGGACCGAGAGCGATGCCGTGCCGTTCTCGGCCCCGGAGAAGCCTGCGCACCGCCCCTCCAGGTCCACGATCCCGAACTGCCGGCGCTCGATCTGCGGGTCCTCCCGGAGCATGGCCAGGATCGAGTCCGGCGACGTGCCGGCGAGGAGCTCCCGATGGATCAGCCGCTGGTTCTCGCGGCTGGAGTCCACCCCGGCCTGGGCCGCCGCCACCCCCACCCCAGGGACTACGATGGCCTGGATGTCCATGAGACCCTCGGCGGGGAAGCCGGCGAACCGGCCCTGGGGAACGCACGTCGCCGAGGCGATGACGATCCGTCCCGTCGCCCGGTCCACCGCGATGATGGACCAGGTGGCCGAGACGGCCGACGGCAGGACCAAAAGCGCGACCAGGGCGGACATGACGACACGGAGGCGGGGTCGGCGGAGAGCGCGGAGCATGGGCGTGCGGGGTCCGAGGCAACGGGGCGACCGCCCGCAGACTACGCCGAGAGGAACACGCCGGCCATCCCGGACACCGGCATCCCGATGCCTGGCCGGCCGCCCTCCCGGAGATCGTCCCGTGAAGCCGCCCGGGGGGATCTTGCCGGGGGCCCGGTGAGCACCGACCGGCGCAGAGGGCGGCGGCGCTCGCCCCGGAACCTCCCCCGTCACGACTGGGCTCAGCACCCGCCAGGGCGTATGATCCCGGGACAGGGATCGTATGATCCGGAAGCCGATCCCAGGCCGTCCCACCGCGGCGGGGGCGCGCAGCGCGCCCGCGGGGGGGAGGGAACCCGTCGGCCGTCCCTTCGATACCATACCCGCGCCGGAACGCCGCCGGCCGCGCCGAGAGCCGCCTCGAACAGGGAGAATGCCATGCCCCCCGTCACCTTCACCCTCAACGGAGCCCCGACGACGGTCGACGCTCCGGAGGACATGCCCCTCCTCTGGGTCCTGCGGGACATGCTCGACCTGAAGGGCACCAAGTTCGGCTGTGGTGTCTCCCAGTGCGGGGCCTGCACCGTCCACCTGAACGGGCGGGCGACCCGGAGCTGCCAGGTTCGGGTGAGCACCATCGACGGCGACGAGGTGACGACGATCGAGGGGCTGTCCCCCGACGGCAGCCACCCGCTGCAACAGGCCTGGCGGGACCTGGACGTGCCCCAGTGCGGCTACTGCCAGGCCGGTCAGCTCATGGCGGCCGCGGCGCTGCTGGAGCGCATCCCGAACCCCTCGGACGACGACATCGATTCGGCCATGAACCGGAATCTGTGCCGCTGCGGCACCTACATCCGGATCCGGGCCGGCATCCACCGGGCCGCGGAGCGGATGGCCAGCGTCGACGGGTCGGCCGGCGGCAACGAGGAGGGCGCATGAGCGCCCCGGCGATGGACCGGCGCCAGTTCCTGAAGGTCGGGGCCGTGGCCGGCGGCGGTCTGCTGATCTCCAGCTACTTCGACGTCTTCGGCGGAACGTCCAGGGCCCTCGCGGAGCTCCCGTCCGGGTATCTCAACGGACACGTGCAGATCGCCGCGGACGGCGCCATCACGATCATGGCCCAGAACCCGGAGATCGGGCAGGGCGTCAAGACCATGCTCCCCATGCTCGTCGCGGAAGAGCTCGACGTGGCCTGGGGGGACGTGACCGTCCAGCAGGCGGACCTGAACACGGACCTCTATTCCGCACAGTTCGCCGGCGGCAGCCGCGCCACGCCCACCCACTGGCTCCCCATGCGGCAGGCCGGTGCCACGGCGCGGTACCTCCTGGTGGAGGCGGCGGCCAGGACCTGGGAGGTCCGGGCGTCGGAGCTCGAGACCGAGGCGGGGCGGGTCCATCACCGGGCCAGCGGGCGTTCCGCCAGCTACGGCGAGCTCGCCGCCACGGCCGCCACCCTGGACGCGCCGGACCCGGAGTCGGTGGTCCTCAAGACCCCGGACCAGTTCCGCATCATCGGCACCCCGGTGCCCAACGTGGACATCGAGCCCATCGTCACCGGGCGTCCCCTCTTCGGTATCGACACCACGATGCCCGGGATGGTCTACGCGGTCTTCGAGAAGTGCCCCGTCTTCGGGGGGCGCGTCCGCAGCGCGAATCTCGATGCGGTGCAGGCGGCGCCGGGCGTGCAGCGGGCGTTCGTGGTGGAGGGCGGCACCGACCTGAGCGGCCTCCTCTCGGGGGTGGCCATCGTCGGTGACAACTGGTGGCTCCTGAACCAGGCCCGGCTCAACGTCCTCGAGGTGGAATGGGACGAGGGTGCCACGGCGTCTCAGAGCAGCGAAGGATTCCAGGCTCGGGCCGAGGAGCTCTTCGGACAGCCACCGGCACAGTCCCTGCGCTCCGACGGCAACGTGGACCGGGCCCTCGAGGGCGCCCCACACCGGGTCCAGGCCGATTACATGTACCCGTTCCTCTCCCACGCCCCGCTCGAGCCCCAGAACTGCACGGCGCTCTTCCAGGATGGCCGCATGGAGTTCTGGGCTCCGACCCAGACCCCGGAGTCCGGACGCCGGATGGTGGCCGAGACCCTGGGGATGCGGGAGGAGGACATCACGATCCACCTCACCCGCATCGGCGGGGGCTTCGGGCGTCGGCTGTACAACGACTACCTGGTGGAGGCCGCGCGGATCGCGCAGGAGATGGAGGGGACCCCGGTGAAGCTGCTCTGGACCCGGGAGGACGACGTCCAACACGATCTCTACCGGCCGGCGGGCTACCATCGCCTGGAGGG
>DATHRY010000029.1:0-32350 GCA_035464715.1 Longimicrobiales bacterium | reverse complement strand
GTGGCGGATGACGTCCATGGCGTCCAGGTAGACGATGGCGATGCCGTCGATCCCGCTGAGGATGCGCTCCACCTGCAGCAGTCCCGAGTCGTCGCGGCGAGGGAGGTCGATCTGGGTCTTGTCCCCGGTGAAGACCACCTGGGAGTTCAGCCCCAGACGAGTCAGGAACATCTTCATCTGCGCCGTCGTGGCGGTCTGGGCCTCGTCCAGGATCACGAAGGCGTCCGACAGGGTGCGACCCCGCATGTAGGACAGCGGGGCGATCTCGATGACGCGCTCCTCCAGGGCCCGGCGCATGCGCTCCGGGGGCATCATGTCCTCGAGGGCGTCGTAGAGGGGCCGCAGGTACGGATCGACCTTCTCCTGGAGGTCGCCGGGGAGGAAGCCCAGGTTCTCACCGGCCTCCACCGCCGGGCGGGCCAGGATGATCCGCCGCACCTTCTTCTTGTACAGCGCGTCCACCGCCGCCGCCACCGCCAGATAGGTCTTCCCGGTCCCGGCGGGCCCGATGCCGATGACGATGTCGTTGTCGAGGATGTGGGTGAGGTAGTTGCCCTGCCCTTCCGACTTGGGCGTGATGACCTTCCGCGAGCCCGGGAGGGCGATACGGATCTCCTCGGCCTGGTCCAGGATCCCGCCGTGCCCGAGGGTGTCGAAGGACTCGGCGAAGCGGGTGATGTCGTGGCTGTCGAAGGGCGCCCGGAGCCGGGCGAGCTCGATGATGTGCTGTACGACGGGGACCGCCTGCTCCAACGCGTTCAGCGGACCGGAGAGGATCACCCGGTCTCCCCGGAGGATGACCCGGACCCCGAAGAGCTGGTGCAGCTCCTGCAGGTTCCGGTCGTTGACGCCGGCGAGAAGGAGGGGATCCACTCCCTCGGCGTCGAGGCGATGCTCCACCATGGTGGCGTTGCCGTCGGCCATGCGCGCTCCGCGTAGGTTCAACCCGCGCCCGGACCTTCGCCGGGCAGGACCTGCAGGTGCAGGTCGTCGAGCTCTCCCCGTTCCACACGGGTGGGCGCCCCCTCGAAGAGCGCCCGGGCCGCCGTGGTCTTGGGAAAGGCGATCACGTCCCTCAGAGAAGGTACCTCCGCGAAACGCTGCACGATCCGGTCGACCCCGAGGGCGATGCCCCCATGCGGGGGCGCACCGGAGCGCAGCGCCTGTAGGAGGAAGCCGAACTTCTCGTCGATCTCCGCGTCCTCCAGGCCCAGGACGTGGAAGATGCGTCGTTGCACCCCGGCGTCGTGGTTCCGGATGCTCCCGGATCCGAGCTCGGAGCCGTTGTAGACCAGGTCGTAGGCCATTCCCCGGACGGACGCCGGATCCCCGGCGAGGTCGTCGATCCACTCCGGGTGGGGCAGCACGAAGGGGTGGTGATTGGGTCCCCAGCCTCCCTCTCCGTCCGCCTCGAAGACCGGGAAGTCGGTGACCCAGAGCCAGGCGTGGTCCCGCTCCCGGGGACGGCCCAAGGTCTCGAGCGCCGGCACCCGGGCGGCGTCGAGGGCCGCGGAGGTCGTCGCGTCGTCCCCCGCGGCCACCAGGACCATGTCCCCGGGTGTCATCCCCAGTTCCCGGAGCGCGTCGTCCCCGGCGAACTTCGCCAGGGGCCCGGAGGATCCCCCGTCCTCGGCGAGCTTGGCCCAGAGGAGCCCGGGGGCGCCCACGGCCTTCGCCCGGGCCTCGACGGCGTCGAACTCCCTGCGGGACATGCGGGCGCCTCCGGACAGGAAGAGCCCACGGATCCGTCCCCCGGCCTCCACGGCCCCCTTCAGGATGCGGGAGTCCACCCGGCCCAGGACCTCGGTCCAGTCCGACACCTCGAGAGACCAGCGCAGGTCGGGGCGATCCGAGCCGAAGCGCTCCATGGCCTCGTCCCAGGTCATCCGGGGGAAGGTGTCGGGGGCGTCCGCGCCGGCCACCCGGGCCAGCTCCTGCATCAGTCCCTCCATCCACCCCAGCACGTCCTCCACCCCGACGAACGATGCCTCCACGTCGATCTGGGTGAACTCGGGCTGCCGGTCCGCCCGCAGGTCCTCGTCCCGGAAACACCGGGCGATCTGGAAGTAGCGGTCGAATCCCGAGGCCATCAGGATCTGCTTGTAGATCTGCGGGCTCTGGGGGAGGGCGTAGAACTCGCCGGGATGGACGCGGGAGGGCACGAGGTAGTCCCGGGCGCCTTCGGGGGTGCGCTTGGTCAGGATGGGCGTCTCGACCTCCAGGAAGCCCAGCCGGTCCATGTAGTTCCGGGTGGCCAGGACCAGGCGGTGGCGGAGCGCGAGGGTGCGCTGCAGCTCCGGGCGTCGCAGGTCCAGGGTGCGGTGCTTCAGGCGCAGCTCCTCCGACGGCAGCTCCTCGTCCGGCGCACGGAACACCGGGATCGCCGGGGTCTCCGCCGGATTGAGTCGCTCGAGGGACGCCACGCGAAGCTCCACCTCGCCCGTGGGAAGATCCGGGTTCGGGTCCGGTCGCAGCGCCAGCCGCCCCCGGACCTGGATCACGTCCTCGGCCCCCAGCTCCCGGGCCAGGGACACCCCGGCCTCGTCGGTGAACTCCGGGCTCACCGAGGCCTGAACCAGGCCGGTGCGGTCCCGCAGGTCCAGGAAGGTCAGGTCCCCGGCCATGAGACGGCGTCGATGGACCCACCCCACCAGGGTGAGCTCACGGTCCGCGTCGGCGGCGGTGAGCCCCCCGACGTAGTCGCTGCGGAAGACGGTGGCCCCGGAGATCGGGTGGGTCATGTCGATACGCGGGAGAGGTCGCGACGGCCGGTCATCCAGTGGACTCCGCCGAACCCCAGGACGAGACCGGCGGCGTCGGCGAGGAGGTCCGCGGGGTCGAAGCTGCGACCCGCGACGAAGAGCTGGTGCACCTCGTCGGACAGGGCGTAGAGAAGGCCTAGGATGAGCAGACGCCGGGCGGGGGGAGGAACGGGAGCGAGGCGGCGGCCCAGGGCCAGCGCGCCTCCGAGGACGGCGTAGAGAAGGACATGAACCACCTTGTCGTCGATCGGGAACCCCACCATACCACGGTCCCATGTCCTGGAGCTCAGATAGAAGAGAAACGCCGCCCACAGGGCGGCGGGGCTCCAGGGGGCGAAGCGCCGGATCACGGAGGGGTGGATCGGGGTGACAGGGAGGCATCCTCCTGCGGGGAATGATCAGGGGCTAAGTTAATCGGCCCCGCACCCCCTCTCAAGCGAATCCGGCCTGCGACATGTCCCCCACCGACGGCCCCAAGGATCTCCTCGGCCTCGACCCCGATGCCCTCCTCCGGGAGATGGAGCGCCACTTCGAGGCCCGGGGGGCCCAGGCGTTCCGGGCCCGGCAGGTGGTGCGGTGGATCTTCGAAGGCGACGCCACCTCCTTCGAGGACATGACGGATCTGCCCCGGGCGGAGCGGGAGGCCCTGGCGGAGCGGTACGCCCTGGCCGAGCCCCAGGCCCACACCGTCGAGCGATCCACGGACGGCACGGCGAAGCACCTCTGGCGACTGCCCGACGGGGAGCTGGTGGAGTCGGTCCTCATCCCCGCCGCGGACCGCCTCACGCTGTGCATCTCCTCCCAGGCCGGGTGCGCCATGGGGTGCACCTTCTGCGCGACGGGCTGGGGGGGCTTCCGGCGCCACCTCACCGCCGGTGAGATCGTCTGCCAGTTCCGGGCCTCCCGCAGGTGGGCCGAAGCGAACGGCTACGGCCCCATCACGAACCTGGTCTACATGGGGATGGGGGAGCCTCTGGCGAACCGGGAGCCGGTGATGGACTCCCTGACGATCCTGAACCACGGCTACCGGTTCGGGGCGCGGCGCATCACCGTCTCCACCGTGGGGGTGGTTCCGGGCATCCAGGAGCTGGCGCGGCGGCCCGAGCAGTTCGGGCTGGCCCTCTCCCTCCACTCCCCGGACGAGGCGCTGCGGCGGGAGCTCATCCCCCTGGAGAAGCGCTGGCCCCTTCCGGTGGTCATGGAGGCCCTCCGGGAGTTCGACGCGGCCGGCGGTCGCCGCATCACCTTCGAGTACACCATGATCGACGGGATCAACGACGACATGGAGCTGGCACCCCGCCTGGCGGCCCTGGCCTCGGACCTGCGGGCCTACGTCAACCTCATCCCCTTCAACCCGATCCCGGACCAGGACTGGGGCCCCAGCGATCCCCGCCGGATCCGTGCCTTCGCCCGCGTTCTCGAGGATGCCGGCGTGGACGTCGGGGTCCGGGAGCCCCGGGGTCGGGACATCGACGCCGCCTGTGGTCAGCTCCGGGCCCACGCCCTTGTCCAGATCGAGGGCGCCGGGGGAGCCACCGCCACCGAGCCCCCTCCCACGGCCTGACGGGCCCCATCCTTCCCGCCAGCCGAGCCCCGCGGCCCGAGCCCCGCCGTCGGCCCGGTCCGGCGACCCGATGGACCGTTGCAACCTTCCGGCCCCTCCGTCCGTCGTAGTATAAAAAGTAGACTACGACGGAGGAGAACGATGAGCCCAGCCGGCCTCGGCGAATTCGAGTTGCTCGTCCTGCTTTCGGTGCTCCGGATGCAGGAGGAGCCCTACGCCAACCGGGTCCGGGAGGACCTGGAAGCCCACGCGGACCGGAGGGTCTCCCGAGGGGCCCTCTACCGGACGCTCGACCGCCTGGCCGAGAAGGGCTTCCTGGAATGGGACCTCGAGCCCAGCGAGGTGCCGGAGCGGGGCGGACACCCCATGCGCAGGCTCCGGGCCACGCCGCAGGGGGTGGAGGCGGCACAGCGCTCCCGCGAGATCCTGGGCACCTTCTTCCAGGGCCTGGATCCGGCGGGGCCCTCGTGACGCCGCGGCCCCCGACCCTTCCCCGACGGCTCCTCGCGGCCGTCCTCGGGGACCGGCCCACGGCCTCCGCGATCCTGGGAGACCTCCACGAGGACTTCGTCCATCGCTGGCGGACCCGTGGGCCGCTCCGGGCCCGTCTCTGGTACACCCGCGAAGCCCTTCTGATGTCGCTCGACCACGCCGTCCATCCTGCTGCCGGTCGCCCCGCTGGAGATTCCATGAACGACTCCTTCTTCGGTGCCCTTCGCCAGGACGCCGCATACGCCTTCCGCGCCCTTCGCCGGAGCCCGGGCTTCGTGGTCCTCACCGCCCTGATCATGGGGCTGGGGATCGGGGCCGTCACCGCGGCCTACAGCGTGGTGAATCCGCTCCTGGTGGCTCCATTGCCCGTGGATGCGCCGGAGCGCCTGGTCTGGATCCAGAACGAGGCCGGTCCCGGCAACAACAGCCTGTCCGCCGTGACGTCACGAAGCAGCAACCTCCGGGACTTCCGGGAACGCACGCGGTCCTTCACGGGCATCACCGGCTACAACGCCTTCTCGGACCAGCAGGTCTACACCCTCACCGGGGACGGGCCCCCCGAGCCGCTGCGGGGGTTCGGCGTCGCCTCGGACTTCCTGGACGTCCTCGGCGTACAGCCCGTGCTCGGGCGGGGCTTCACCCTCGCGGAAGGGCGGAACGACGACCTCTCCACGGCGATCGTGCTGTCCCACGGGTTCTGGCAACGGCGCTTCGGAGGGGACCCGGGAATCGTGGGACGGAGCCTCACGCTGAACGAGGTCCCCCGGGAGGTCGTGGGCGTTCTTCCGGCGGAGTTCGACTTCGCCTCCGTATTCAAGCCCGGCGCAACCGTTGATTTCCTGATTCCCTTCCCGGTGAGCGACGCCACCGACCGGTGGGGAAACACGTGGTTCTTCATCGGCCGCCTCCAGGACGGCGTGACTCCGGAGGCCGCGCAGGCGGAGCTGGACGCCACGGTGGCGGCCCTGGAGGAGGCCCAGCCGGACCGGTGGGGCCTGGGGGCCGAGGTGTCCCTCCTTCAGGACCACATCGCCGCGCCGTTCCGCACCGGGCTCATGCTCCTGGTGGGAGCCGCCGTCACCGTTCTCCTCATCGTGGGTGTGAACGTCTCGAACATGCTCCTGGCCCGGACCCCGGGGCGGGCCAAGGAGGTGGCCGTGCGAAAGGCCCTGGGCGCCTCCCGGGGCCGGATGATGCGCCAGCTCCTCCTGGAAAGCACGGGCATCGCGGTGATCGGCGCCGTGCTGGGTGCCGTGGTGGCCTTCGCAGCGACCCGCTTCGTGGCCGGTACGACCGGGATCCAGGTCCCCATGCTCGAGCAGGTCCAGGTAGACGCATCGGCCCTTCTGCTGGCCGTGGCCGTGGCCTTGGGGACCGGGCTCGTCGTGGGCCTCGTGCCGGCCCTCCAGGTGTCCGAGGGCGGCGAGGCCGACGTGCTCCGCGCCGCCGGGCGGGGCCACAGCAGCGGTCTCCGCGCCCGGCGCCTCCGGGAAGGTCTGGTGGTGGCGGAGATGGCGCTGGCGTGTGTCCTCCTGGTGGCCGGGGGACTCCTGCTCCGGAGCTTCACGGCCGTCATGGACGTGGACCTGGGCTTCACGCCCGAGAACACGGTGGCCTGGCAACTCAATCCGAGCCGGGACTTCGAGTCTCTGGCGGAGATCTCGGGCTTCTACCAGTCCGTCGCCGACCGGGTGGCGGAGCTTCCCGGGGTCACGTCGGTGGGGCTGATCGACGCCCTTCCCCTGGGGCGGAACCGGACCTGGGGCTTCCGGGTCGTGGGCGGCGATCCGGAGCAGGACGACGCGACCGGAGGGCTGTATCCCCACATGGTGAACCCCGGCTACCTGGAGAGCCTGCAGATCCCGCTGGCCGAGGGGCGGGACATCGCCCCCTGGGACACCGGGGAATCGGCCCGAGTGGTCCTGATCAACGCCTCGGGGGCCCGGATGCTCTTCCCCGACGGCTCGGCCCTCGGCCAGCGGATCCTCTCCGGAGGGTCCGATGTGGACTGGGAGATCGTGGGCGTCGTGGAAGACGTCCGGCATCTGTCCCCTGAGCTCGACCCCGGCGTGGAGGTCTACTTCCCGATGGCCCAGCGCTGGGCCTACGGCACCATGGACCTCGTGGTGCGGTCGTCGACGCCGGTCGAGGTGCTGGGCCCCCGGGTGGCGGAGCTGCTGGCGACACTGGATGCCGGGATGCCGACCCGGGACTACTGGACCCTGGAGGGCACCCTGCGGGAGGTGGTGTCCCCGAGGCGGTTCATCCTGCAGGTGCTCACCGCCTTCGCCGGGGTGGCCCTCCTCCTGGCGGCGCTGGGGATCTACGGCGTCTTCGCCTGCTCCGTGGCGGAACGGGCTCCCGAGATCGGCATCCGGATGGCCCTGGGGGCCTCGGGCCCCCGGGTGGTCCGGGGCGTCCTGGGCCGTACCGTCGGGCTGGCGGTCGCGGGAATCGTCCTGGGATCCGCGGTGTCCCTGGGCGTCTCGGACGTCCTGGGCTCCCTCTTGTTCGGGGTGGAGTCCACCGACCCCCTCACCTTCGGCGGGATCTGGCTCGTCCTGCTGGGTGTGGCGGTGGCCGCAGGGGCGATCCCGGCGGCCCGGGCGGCGCGCATGCGGGGGGTACGGGCGCTGCGGGCCGAGTGAGGGGGCTAGTCGACCCCGTTGAAGATCCGACCCCAGCGGATCTCACGCAGCCAGGGGAACGGCTCGAAGGAGCCCCGGTTGTAGGAGAAGTAGATGAACGAGACCCGGCCCTCGAGGCGCCACCGCTCTAGCAGGCCCCAGTACCGGGAGTCCAGGCTCCGCTCCCGGTTGTCGCCCAGCATGAAGTAGCGGCCCTCGGGGATGACGATGGGGCCCCAGGTGTCGCGGGTGGGGCGGTACCCCGTCGGGTCCACGCCGGGGGCCAGGTGCTCGATCTGCCAGACCATGGCCGGGTTGGCCTCGTCCGGCAGTCCCTCCTCCTTCACGTAGGGCTCCTCCAGGGCGTTCCCGTTCACGAAGAGGACGCCGTTCTCCATCCGCAGCGTGTCGCCGGGCATCCCCATGAGGCGCTTCACGAGCTTCAGGTCGGGCTCGTGGGTGGGATCGAACACGAGGATGTCGCCCCGCTCCACCCCGGCGTAGCCCGGAACCCGGATCTGGGTGAAGGGGATGCGGGACCCCACCGCGGCCCGGTTCACGACGAGGAAGTCGCCCACCAGGAGGCTGTCCTCCATGGACCCGGAGGTGATGAAGAAGGTCTGGAGGATGAAGGTCCGGAGGATCAGGAAGAGGACCACGGCGAACCCCAGCGACCTGAGGTTCTCCCCCAGCGTGGCCTTCTCCTTCTCCGGCTTCGCCTCCCTGCGCCTCCTACGTCCCGATCCGGCGGCTCCCTCACCGGTGCTTCCACCACCTCGACTCATGTCCTTCCCTCACCAGGATCGGGGTCCGCGAGGCGCGCCCCCGGGGGGGGCGGGCCGGGCCGTTTCAGGTACTGCCTCAAGTCCCACCAGGGCACGTCGACCGCTGGCTGGTCCGGGGACATGTGCCGGTCCGGAGACCAGTCCTTGCCCAGTACTACGGATACGTCCACGTAGAGGTTCGGCTCGGGGCGCTCCAGCACCCGGACGCCCCCCAGGGCCGCCGCCACGCGCTCCGCGACCTCCAGGTCGGCGGTCCGGGCCAGCACGAAGGTGCTGTCCTCCTCGAAGGTCTCCCAGTTGCCCACCTCGACGACGTCGAAGCCCCGGTCCCGGAGGTACCCCGTGGTCACCCGGGCCAGCCCCTCGAGGCCACTCCCGTTCAGGACCTCGACCCGGACCCGTTCCGCCTCCCCGCCCGGAATGGTCGGCGGACGGACCTCCACGGACCCCTCGGGGCCGGCGGCGAGCCACTGCGCCCCCGCCGTCCCCAGCACGGCACCCGTGAGAAGGACCACCACGAGCACGATCAGACCTCGGAGGCGCGCGCCCATGAGGGCCCTCCTGCGATGCGGTTCCAGAATCCGAACGTCTCGCGGCGGACCGGGCGACCCCGCTTGAGGAGGTGCTGGATCCGGGCCCGGAGGATCTCCCTCAGCACCGGGTCCAGATCCTCGGGCATGCGGTCCCGGAGCTCACCCCGCCACTTGTTGCGGAGGTTGCGTCCCGGCTCCAGGAAGTCGGCGACGTACAGCGCCTCGCCGATCCGCCCTAACGACGCATGGCCCAGGGTGTGGTAGCTGACGGCCCGGAGCAGTCCCTTGTCCTGCACGCCCTCGACCCGAAGGCGCACGGCCACGGCGGGACCGTGGAGCACCGGGCCGGGCAGACGGGCGAAACGCTCGGGCACCATGATCCGGAGCTCCTTGTTCGGCGCGTTCTTGAGGGCGTCGTGGAGGTACCCGGCGGCTCGCCAGCGTGCCTGCTGCTTGCGGCTCTTGCCCAGGCCCTCGGCCCACTGACCCATGAGATCGGCGACGCGCCCGAGGTGCGCGTAGCGCTTCTTGTCCACCTGCGCCCAGCCGGGAAGCCGACCCTCGGCGGCATCGAGGAGGATGGGATGCAGTTGCGCCATATGGGGGGCTGGAGTCGGCGGGTCCGGGCGGCGTTGGAAGCTAGACGATTCCGGGGGAGAGGGTCAAACCCTTCGATCGCGGCCCCGGGGACCCGGCAGCCCCTTCCCGGGGAGGCTGCCGTAGAGGAAGGGAAGCGGCCTTCTGGCGACGGGGGGCGCTGCCTACGTTCAACCCATGCGCATCCAATGGGATTCGGCCCTGGTGGGGGCCACGGCCGCGGCCCTCGACCGCCGTTTCGGGGGCTCCCGGATCCGGGCCGTCCATCTCGACCCCGACGCCCGCAGGCTGTCGGTGTTCCTCCGGGAGGCGACCCTGGTCTGGGAGCTTCATCCCGAGCGCGCCGGGTTCCGGGTGGCGGAACCCCTCGACCCGCCTGAAGAGGCCCGGCGTCTCCCGGCCCGTCTGGTGGGGGTCACGGCGCCCCCCGACGACCGGATCCTGATCCTGGAGACCCGCCGGATCCGGGGACGGCCTCCCCGGGGCCGGATCGTCCTCGAGCTGATCCCGAATCGGGAGAACGCCGTGATCACGGAGGGCGACGACGACACCGTCCGGGCGCTGCTCCGGACGGTGGACGGGGACCGCCCCCTCCGTCGGGGCCGTCCCTGGACCCCGCCACCCCCCACCCGACGAGCCGGAGCGGCCGAGCCCCTCTCCCGGGAGGCGTGGGACCGGATCCTGGCGGAGGTCGAGGCCGGGGTGCCCCGAGGCCGCATCGCCTGGGCATCGGGGCTCTCCGCCCCTCTCCTGGACGGCCCGGACGGACACGCCGGCTGGCTGAAGCTCCGTGCCCGGGTCCTGGCCTCCGGAGACGAAGAGGGTGCCGCCGTGGTCCAGGGGCGGTTCGGGCCCCAGCCCTACCCCCTTCCCCTCCCGGACCGGACCCTCGAGGTCGTGGACGACCTGCTGGAGGCCTTCCGCCGGACCGGGGAGCTTTCCGACGACGCCACCGTCCCCGCCACCCTCCCGGGTCACCTGTTGCAGGCCTTGGAGGAGCGGGTGGAGCGGGCCCGGAACCGGGCTGCCCGGCTCCAGGAGGAGCTGGACGGCCTCGGGGACCCCGACGAGCGTCAGGGGTGGGGCGACCTCCTCCTGGCCCGGTTCCACCTGGTCCCGGAGGGGAAGGACGAGGTGACGCTGGAGGGCTTCGACGGGATGCCCGTCCGGATCCCCCTGGATCCCACCCTGACACCCGATGCGAACGCCCGCCGCCACTACGACCGGGCTGCACGCATCCGCCGGGCCCGGGAGACGCTCCCGGACCGGATCCGTCAGGCCCGGGCCGCCTGGGACGCCCTCGAGGCGCTGCTGGAGCGGGCCCGGACCGGGGAGGCGGACCGTGCCGAGATGGAGGCCGCCGTCCCGGACCGGGACTCGGGCCCGGGTGCGTCGGATGCGCCGAGCCTGCCCTACCGGAGGTACCGCTCCTCCGGAGGCCTCGAGATCCGGGTGGGCCGGGGTGCCCGCCGCAACGACGACCTCACCTTCCATCACTCCGCGCCCGACGACGTCTGGCTCCACGCGCGCCACACTGCGGGAGCCCACGTGGTCCTGCGCTGGGGGAAGGAGGGCAATCCCCCGAACCGGGATCTCCGGGAGGCGGCCGTGCTGGCCGCCCTCCATTCCAAGGCCCGGACCTCGGGGAGCGTCCCCGTGGACTGGACCCGCCGGAAGTACGTGCGCAAGCCCCGGAAGGCGGGCCCGGGGTCGGTGACCGTGGATCGGGTGGAAACCGTCTTCGTGGCGCCGGATCCCGGGCTGGAGGAGCGACTGCGGGACGACGGGCTGGACTGAGCGGGCCTCCCGGTCGTCCGGACCGGGTGTGGGGGTACGGCGGGTCAGACGGCGGCGGAGTCCATCGCCCGTCGGAGCGACTGGAGGAAGGCCCGGGCGCCCTCCACGCCGTCCTGCTCCAGGGTCCGGATCAGTGCGCTCCCCACCACGACCCCGTCGGCGAGCCCCGCGACACGGCCGGCCTGCTCCGGTGTCGAGATTCCGAAGCCCACGGCCACGGGCAGCTCCACCGCCTTCCGGATCCGGGCCACCTCGTCGCCGATCTCGTCCCGCAGGCTGGCCGAAGCCCCGGTGACCCCGGTCCGGGAGATGTAGTAGAGGAAGCCCCCTCCGCCCCGTGCGACCTCCGGGACCCGGGCCGGCGCCGTGGTGGGCGCCAGCAGGCGGATGAGGTCCAGGCCGGACGCCGCCACCTCCGCCTCGAGGCCGGGGTCGGCCCCGGCGGGGAGATCCGTGAGGAGCAGCCCGTCGACACCAGCCTCCCGGGCTCGTCGGCAGAACTCCGAGGCGCCGGCCCGCAGGACCGGGTTCAGGTACGTGAAGAGCACCAGCGCCGTGTCGTGCCGGCTCCGGAACGCCGCGGCCTGCTCCAGCACCCACTCCAGGGTGACGCCGTTCTCCAGAGCCCGGAACGACGACGCCTGGATGGTCGGGCCGTCCGCGAGGGGGTCGCTGAACGGGATGCCCAGCTCGATCACGTCCGCCCCGGCCTCCACCAGGGCATCCAGGACCGGCGCGGTGGTGTCCCGATCGGGGAATCCGGCGGTCACGTAGGGCACCAGGGCGGACTGACCCGAGGCGGCCCGCACGGCGAAGGCCCGGGCGATGCGTCCGGTGGAGGAGGTCATGGCGGGGAGAGGTCCAATTGGTGTGTACCCGAGGTCTGGTGGCCGAATGGCAGCACGACTTCGGGTACACATCACTAACGTCAGATCAGGTAGTCGGCGACCCGGATGCCGTACTTCTGGGGCTCGGTCGTCTTCACGATGGACCGGGCGGGCCGGCCGGTGGCGGGGTCGGACTCCGACAGATCCAGGGTCCTGGGCTGGGCGAGGGGCACGCCCATGCTGTCGGAGATTACCCGTACCTTGGGCAGATGGAGCAGCTCGGGGTTGGTGTTCACCCCGGACACCACGGCCAGCTCGAAGGAGTCCAGGATCACCAGGGTCCCCACGGGGAACACGCCAGTGGCGGTGATGAGCACCTTCACCACCAGGGGGTCGTACCCCCGGTTCGGGTTGTCCCTCATCTCCCGGAGCACCTGGTCCGGGGGCCAGGGCTGATGCTGGTAGCTCCGGATCGAGGTGGCGGCGTCGAATCCGTCCGCCACGGCGACGATGCGGCTGAAGAGGGACGGCTTCCGCTCCCGGCGGTTGGTGGGATACCCACTCAGGTCGGTCTTCATGTGATGCTCGTAGGCCATGAGCATCTGGCGGTACGGGAGGCTCGAGAAGCCCCCCATGTTGAAGAGCAGCAGCAGGCCGTCCGTGGGGTGCTCCTTGAGCATCCGCCACTCGTCCTCGTCCAGGGACCCCGGCTTGTTGATGACCTCCACGTCCGCCCTCATCTTGCCGATGTCGTGGAGGAGGGCCCCCATCCCCAGCTCGTAGAGCTGGAAGCGGTCCAGGCCCAGGCGCTGCCCGATGATGACGCTCAGGATGCACACGTTCACCGAGTGGGTGAAGGTGTACTCGTCGAAGTCCCTGAGCGTGGTCATGGTGAGCATGGAGGGCTCGTTGCTCAGCACCTGGTCCACGATGCCCTGGACCGCGCGCTTCACCTTGCGGACGTTCACCGCCTTCCCCAGGCGGACGTCCCCCAGGATGTCCTTGGCGACCTTCACGGACTGGGCGTACGTCCGCTTCGCCTGCTCCAGGGCCTCCTCCTCGTCGAGGTCCCCCGAGACCTCCTGGACCGGGCGGACCTGGATGTGGTCCACGGGCGTCCCCGCCAACCGGGCCAGGAACGCCGCGTGGGGGTCCTCTCCGTCGGGTTTCCGGAGCAGGAGGGAGAGGAAGGGCGCCCACTCGCTCCGCTCCACGCCCGGCGCCACCTCCACCGCCCCGATGCCGTGCTCGTGCAGGGCCCGGGCCACGGTGCCGAAGGTGGCGAAGTTGGACAGGTCGAGCCGGAGCCGGGTCTCGTTCAGGAAGAAGAACTCCCCCACGACCCGGAGCTCCATCCCCTCTTCCGCGGCCAGGAGCCGGGACACGCCCTGGTGGACCTCGTCCAGGGCCTGCTGCACCGCGTCGTTCTCCAACGGGTAGAGCTTCAGGGCCCGGAGCGTCCCGTAGAGGGAGATCAGGATCTTGCGGCCGTTCTCCTGGGTGAGGTTCACGGCGACACCTCCCCGATGCCCCGCATGGCACGCCCCACCGCGTTCCGCACCACCGGGTCCTCGTCGGCCGCGGCGCGCCGAAGGGAAGCCTCGGCCTCCCCGGTCCCCACCTTGCCCAGGGCCAGGGCGGCGCAGGCGCGGATCTCGGACGGCTCCCGCCGGCCCAGGAACCCCTTGCCGTTCAGATACTTGTCCAGGAAGGGCACGGCCTGGGGGTCCTCCACCGACCCGTACGCCTCGAACATGGCGATCTGCTCCGAGAGGTCGGCCGACCGGATCTCACGGCTCTGGAGGATCTCCCGGAGCCGACCCGCGGCCCCCCGGGACCGGAGGGCCTGGAGCACCCGGGCGGCGGCGATCCGGACGTCGGGGTCCGGGTCCAGGAGGATGTCGTGGAGGCTGCTGGCGAGCGTGGTGGCCTTGAGGGCGAGCACCGTCTCCACCGCGGCCTTCCGAACCTCCGGGGCGGCGTGATAGAGGAGCTCAGTGAGGCGCGGCGCCGCCTCCCGCACCTTCATCTGGCCCGCCAGATGCAGGGTGCCCGTCACCACGAGTGGGTCCTCGGCGTCGAGGAACCGGATGAGGGATTCACGATTGCGCTGGGCGATGCCCGCCACCGCCTGGCGGAGCACCGGCTTGATCTCCCGGACCTTGGTGGTCTCCGACGCGCGGATCAGCGTCCCCAGCGCCCCGGCACGGAGGTGGTTGAGGAACCCCCCCAGGAGCTTGGGCGAAGGCGTGATCGCCCCGTCCTCCAGCGACTGGACGAGCTCCCCGAGCGTCTCCTCGTCGGAGAGTCGGTCCAGGAGTCGTGCCACGGCACCCTGATGCTCGGCGCCGAGGAGCCCCTCCCGGCTCTCGATGGTCCGAAGCTCCGACAGGACGTGGGTTGCGGCCTGTAGCTCGCCCCGGGCCAGCAGGCCGGGGATGAGCATGCTCAGGACCCCGATGATCTCGGTCTGCCGCTCCGGATGAGGCTCCTCGAGCCGGTCGAACAGGGCCTTCACCACCTCCTCCCGGACGTCCCGCCCCATCTCGTCCTCGATGGCGGCCTGGAGGATCTCCATCTCCCGGTTGTCGAGGTTGTAGAGGGTCGGGTTGAAGTCGTCCCGGTTCAGAGGCTGGCGCGCGTCCTCCGCCGCCGCTCCGTCCTCGCCCGCCTCCTCCTCGGTGGGCGCCTCGGCGTCCAGCACCGCCTGGAGGTCCGCCGCGGTGTGCCCCGGACCCGCCTCGGGAACGTCGAGCCCCTCGGCGAGGAGGTCCACGTGCCGATAGCGGAGGTGGGCGAGGTCGGCTTCCCAGAGGAGGGTGATCAGGTCGTCCCCCTCGGCCCGGGCGAGGCGCGCCTGGTTCAGAACCCCGAGGAAGGTCTTGGCCTCGTCCTCGATCCCGGGACGGAAGGTGAGGGTCCGGACACCGTCCTTGTAGAGGAGGAAGGCCAGAGACTCGGCCCGGGCGTCGTTCTCGTAGACGACCTCGTCCTCCACGAGCAGCCGACTCTCCTCCACGACGACGTTGAGCGCCTCCAACTCCTCCCAGAGCCCGAGGAAGGCCTTTGCCAGGGCCTGCGTGAACCGCTGGTAGACGGGGTTGTTCTCGTCGTAGAGCTGAGACGCGCGGAGCGCCTTGCCCAGGACGACGAAGAACTCCCGGATCTGCTCCACCGGCAGGGTGGCGAGTTCCATGTCTCCGGCCTGGGGGGACGGGGTGTCGGTCACCGCGCTAGCCGTCCAACGACCGGCCTCTGAGCTGGGCCACGTGCGCGACGTCCTTGTCGCCGCGCCCGCTCAGGCACAGGACGAGCGGTCCCCGGTCCCGGTACGCGGCGCCCATCGTCAACAGGTGAGCCACGGCGTGGGCCGTCTCCAGTGCGGGAATGATCCCCTCCAGTCGGGACAGGGTATCGAAGGCGTCCAGGGCCTGGTCGTCGGTCACCGAGACGTAGGTGGCCCGACCCGAGTCCTTCAGATTCGAATGTTCAGGTCCGACCCCCGGGTAGTCCAGTCCCGCGGACACCGAGTGGGCGGGCGCCACCTGCCCGTCCCCATCCTGGAGGAGGTAGCTGAGGCTCCCGTGGAGCACGCCGGGCCGTCCGGCGCTGAGCGTCGCCGAATGCCTGCCCGAGGCGATCCCTTCCCCCGCGGCCTCCACGCCCACCAGGTCGACCCCCTCGTCCGCCACGAAGGGATGGAAGATCCCCATGGCGTTCGAGCCCCCGCCGACGCAAGCCACGACGGCGGCGGGCAGACGCCCCTCCGCTTCCATGAGCTGCGCCCGGGTCTCGTCGCCGATGACGGCGTGGAAATCCCGGACCATGCGGGGAAAGGGTGCGGGGCCAACCACGGAACCGATGATGTAGTGGGTGTCCTCGACGTTGGTGACCCAGTCCCGGATCGCCTCGTTGGTCGCGTCCTTGAGGGTCCGGGTGCCGGACTCCACGGGCACCACCTCGGCACCCAGGAGCCGCATGCGGAAGACGTTCAGCGACTGCCGCCGGACATCCTCGGCCCCCATGTACACCACGCACTCCATGTCGAAGAGGGCGCAGGCCGTGGCGGTGGCGACCCCGTGCTGCCCCGCTCCGGTCTCGGCGATGATGCGTCGCTTGCCCATGCGCCGGGCCAGCAGGGCCTGACCCACCGTGTTGTTGATCTTGTGGGCGCCGGTGTGGTTGAGGTCCTCCCGCTTGAGGTAGACCGGCCCGGCCCCCACCACCTCCTCCAGGCGACGGGCCCGGTACAGCGGGCTCGGCCGGCCCACGTAGTTCCGCAGGAGCTCGTCCAGCTCCGCCTGGAACGCCGGATCGGTCCGGGCCGCGGCCCAGGCCTCCTCCAGCTGGTCCAGCGCCGCGATCAGGGTCTCGGGAACGTAGCGCCCGCCGAACTGCCCGAACCGTCGCTCCGTCGTCTCTCCTTCCCCCTTCACGACTCCTCCTGCCACGCCCGCTTGGCGTTTTCGATGAACGTGCGCATGCGGCCGGGGTCCTTCCGGCCCTTCTCCATCTCCACGCCCGAGCTGACGTCGACGACGTCCGGGCGCAGCACCCGGACGGCGTCCGCCACGTTGGACGGCGTCAGCCCGCCGGCGACCACCAGCTCGGTCCCGTCGGGAAACTCGTCCCGGAAGGGAGACACCAGGTCCCAGGGGAAGCGGGAGCCGGACCCTCCCCGGTGCTCGGGGTGCCAGCCGTCCAGGAGGAGGGCGTCGGCAACCTCACCGTAGCGGTCCAGGGCCTCGCGCACCTCGTCGGCGGTCCGGACCCGGAGCGCCTTCCACAGCTTCCACTCCCCGGCGTCCCGGAGGATGTCCAGGACGCTCGGGGACTCGTCCCCGTGGAGCTGGAGGACGGAGGCCCGGGTCGCCCGGCCGATGGCCGCGAGCCGCGCGGCGGGCTCGTTCACCGTGACGGCCACCACCGGGAGTCCCGTCTCGACCCCGAGCTCGGCCCCCAGCTCCAGGGGAGCGGAGCGGCTGAACCCCTCCGAGGCGATGACCCCGAGGTAGTCCGCACCGGCCCGCTTGGCGTGGACCCCGTCGTCCACACGCGTGATCCCGCAGATCTTCACCCGGACGCCGACTGCGACCTCAACCACGGGTCGAACGGGGATGTCCTGCGAGCTCCCGGATCCGGACACCCGGGTCGTCGGCCCTGAGGATCGCCTCGCCCACCAGGACCGCGTGGACGCCGGCCCGCCCGAGCCGGGCCACGTCCTCCCCGGAATGGATCCCGCTCTCCGAGACGACGACGCCTCCGTCGGGCAGCGAGGTCAGAAGCGACTCGGTCACCGCCAGGTCGGTCGTGAAGGTCCGCAGGTCACGGTTGTTGATGCCCACCACCTCGGCCCCGGACTCCAGGGCCCGCTCCAGCTCCTCGGCGTCGTGCACCTCCACCAGGGCGGTCATCCCCAGGCCCTCGGCCTCTTCCCGGAGCCGGCGGAGGGCGTGGTCGTCGAGGATGCGCACGATGAGGAGGATCGCGTCGGCACCCGCGGCCCGGGCCTCCACCACCTGCAGCGGGTCCAGGGTGAAGTCCTTCCTCAGCAAGGGAAGGTTCACCGCGCCCCGGACGGCACGGAGATCCGTCAGGGAGCCCCCGAAGAAGGGGCCGTCGGTGAGGACGCTCATGGCCGCCGCCCCGGCGCGGCGGTACGTGCGGGCCCAGTCGGCGGGGATCAGCCCGGGCCGGATGTCGCCGGCCCCCGGTGAGCGACGCTTCACCTCGGCGATCACCGCCACGCGCTGCCGGACCAGAGCCGCACGGAAGTCCCGGGCCGGAGGCGCAAGCGTCACCTCGTTGTCCAGACGCGCCCGGAGAGGTCGCAGCCCGGCGATCTCCCCCCGCTTCGACGCCACGATGGCGGCGAGGATGTCGGGATCGCGGGCCGCTTGCGTTTCGGGCAACGTTCGGGTACCCTTGATTCGGGTCTTGTTCGGGTCTTCCGTCGGAGAGTAGCCAATGCCCCTCACCAAGCGCCAGAAGCAGATCCTCGATCACATCCGGGAGTTCATCGACGATCGGGGCTACGCGCCGAGCTTCGAGGAGATCGCGGAGCACTTCGGCTATTCGTCTCTGGCGACGGTGCACGAGCACCTGAGCAATCTGGAGCGCAAGGGATACATCCGGAAGGCCTACAACGAGAGCCGCTCCATCGAGCTGGTGGAGGACGAGAGCGCGCCTCCGACGGTGGCCCTGCCCCTCCTGGGATCCGTGGCCGCAGGCCTGCCCATCGAGGCCATCCAGGACGACGAGACCCTGGGCGTGCCCCCCGACATGGTGCGGCGCGGCCGTGAGAACTACGTGCTGCGCGTCCAGGGGAACTCCATGATCGACGAGCAGATCCGGGACGGGGACTACATCGTCGTAGCCTCCCAGGATACGGCCCTCGACGGCCAGATGGTGGTTGCCCTGGTGCGGGGCGACTCCGCCACGGTCAAGAAGCTCTACCGGGAGCCGGGGAACCGCATTCGACTTCAGCCCGCGAATCCGACCATGTCGCCCATCGTGGAGGATGCCGAGGACGTCCGCATCCAGGGCGTGGTCGTCGGCGTCATCCGGAAGTACTGATGCGCACCCTCTTCGCCTGGGGCCGGATCCCCGCCGGAGATCGGCGGCCCCTGCGCCCGCCGCCGCCCCGGCCCGTCGGCCTGTCCGGCGTGCCCGGGGTTCCGGTGGCTCGCCCCACCCCGCGGGACGAGACGGAGGGGCCGCAGCTCGCGCTGGCCCTCTCGCGGGACGCTTCGCCGTCGGAGGGGGCGGGCGGACTGCGGGAGATCCGGTTCCCCGGAGGCGGCCCCGCTCCCCTCCCGGGACCCTGGCGGCTCCGGGCCATGGTCAGCGGATCGACGCGAGCCTGAGGGCCTCGAGCTTGTCCCGGGCCGCCCCGGAGTCCAGGGCCTCGCGGGCAGCGGCCAGCGCCTGCGGGAGCGTGGGCGCCCGGTCCGACACGTAGATCGCCGCCGCGGCGTTCAGGAGGACCGCCACCCGGGCCACCCCCTGGTCCGCACCGGAGAGCACGTCCCGGATGCGCGCGGCGTTGTCTTCCGGCTCACCCCCTTCCAGGCCCTCGGCGGGTAGCACGGGCAAGCCGAGCTCCTCGGGATGGAGCTCGTAGCGCCGGACCTCTCCGGTGGCCAGCTCCGCCACCCGGGTGGATCCCAGCGGGCTCACCTCGTCGAGGCCCGGGTGCCCGTGGACGACCATGGCCCGGACGTGCCCCAGCTCCCGAAGCGACGCCACCACGAGCGGGACCAGCTCCGGATCCGACACGCCCACCACCTGGCGCTGCGCCCCCGCAGGGTTCGACAGGGGTCCCAGGAGGTTCATGAGGGTCGGCATCCCCAGCTCCCGCCGCACCGGCCCCACGTGGCGCATGGCCGGATGCAGGAGTGGCGCGAACATGAAGACGATCCCGACCTCCTCCAGGATCTCGCCCATCCGCTCGGGCGTGAGGTCGATGCGGACGCCCAGGGCTTCCAGGACGTCGGCGCTGCCACTCCGGGAGGTGAAGGACCGGTTGCCGTGCTTGGCCAGCCGCACGCCCGAACCCGCCGCGACCAGCGCCGCAGCCGTGGAGATGTTGAAGGTGGTGAGGGCGCCGCCGCCGGTCCCGGCCGTGTCCACCAGTCCCTCCGGGTCCCGGGCCGGGACGGGGATCAGCGCGTCCTTCAACGCGAGGACGCCGCCGGCGACCTCGGTGGCCGCCACGGATCGGGTCCGGAGGGCCGTCAGCAACGCCGCCATCAGGACCGGCGAGGCCTGGCCCTTCATGAACCGGCCGATGGCCGCCCGGGCCTCGGGGACCGTGAGCTCGTGGCCATCGGAGACCCGGCGCACCAGGTCGGCGAGGTCCGGTGCGGCGTCGTCGAGGGAGGGAGGCGGAGTGTCGGTCATTCTGCGGGCGGACGGGAGGGGTGGGCGGCGGGCCGTCGACGGTCGGGCCGGGGGCGCGAAACCGGCTTGACGCCCCTCCCACTACATCTAGCTTTCCCGGCGTGCCAGACCAACCGCTGACCCGCTTCCGGCTTCTCGTGCATTACGACGGCGGCGCCCTGCACGGGTGGCAGGTGCAGCCCGACGTCCCCACCGTCCAGGGCGAGCTGGAGGCGGTCCTGAAGCGGATCTCCGGCGCGCACCGCACGGTCCTGGGCTCCGGCCGCACCGACACGGGCGTGCACGCCACCGGGCAGGTGGCCGTGGCCGACCTTCCGGCTTCGTGGTCGGCCCCACGTCTCCGGGCCGCCCTCAACGGGCTGCTCCCGGATGCGATCTGGATCGAGGCGGTGGAGGCTGTCCCCTCCGGCTTCCACCCACGGTTCGACGCCCGGGCCCGGACCTACCGCTACCGGCTGGGCACGTCGCCGGCGGCGGCGTCCCCGTTCCACCGCCGCTGGTGTTGGGCTCTGGGCGAGACGCTGTCTTGGTCCGCCGTGGAGGAGGCCACGGCCCTCCTGGTCGGCCACCACTCCTTCCGGGCCTTCGCCAAGGCCGGCCAGGAGGAGCGTGGTCACCGTTGCGAGGTCCACGCCGCGGGATGGGAGGACTGGCCCGATCTGGGCCGCGTCTTCACGATCACCGCGAACCGCTACCTTCACCACATGGTTCGCTATCTTGTGGGCACGCTGGTGGACGTGGGACTGGACCGGCGACCCGTCTCCGACCTCCGGACCCTCCTCGACGGGTCGGACCCGGAGCTGGTCACCTCTCCCCCGGCACCCCCCCAGGGTCTGTTCCTGACCCGGGTGGACTACTGACGCCTCCGACGACAATCCAACCCTCGCACCGATGAAGATCTTCCTCGACACCGCCGACGTGGGCGAGATCCGACGGGCCGCCGACGCAGGCCTCATCGACGGCATCACCACCAACCCCTCCCTCATGGCCAAGGTGGCGGGAGACCGGGATCCCAAGGACCTCTTCCTCGAGATCTGCAACACGGTGGACGGGCCGGTGAGCGCGGAGGTCGTGGCGCTGGAGAAGGACGAGATGGTGGCCGAGGGGAAGCGGCTGGCCGCCCTCCACGACAACATCGTCGTCAAGCTCCCCCTCACCGAGGACGGCCTCCGGGCGTGCCGCGCCCTCACCGCCGAGGGGATCCGGACGAACGTCACCCTGTGCTTCTCGGCGCCCCAGGCGCTGATGGCGGCGAAAGCCGGGGCCACCTACGTGTCCCCGTTCGTCGGGCGGCTCGACGACATCGCCTCCGAGGGGATGGAGTTGATCGCCCAGATCCGGATGGTGTATGACAATTACGGGCTCGAGACCCGCATCCTGGCGGCCTCCATCCGTCACCCGATGCACATGGTCGAGTCCATGCTCCAGGGCGCCGACTGCGCGACGCTGCCGCCGAAGGTGCTCTACCAGCTCCTCAAGCACCCCCTGACGGACCGCGGTCTGGAAGGCTTCATGGCCGACTGGAAGACGCTGGGGAAGGACATCTGAGCCCCGTACCACCATGAATCGATCCCGCTCGCCCCGCCTCCTCCTTCCGGCCCTCCTCGGGTGGCTCGTGGTCGGCTGCGGTCCCGACGACGGGGGGCGCGTGGCCCTCGCCGCCGAGGGGTCGACGGCCGAGGCGGCACCCCGCTTCGAGCGGGAGAGCCCGGCCCAGGCGCCGGCGGCCGTCCAGGCCCAGGTGGACGAGTCCCGGGCCACGGCCATCGTGCGCGCGGCGGATCGGGTGGCCTCGGGAGTGGCGACCATCAGCGTGCTCTCCACGGAACAGGTCCGGCCCAGGAGCATCTGGGACAGCTTCTTTCTCCCTTACGGCTCCGAACGCCAGCGGGCGAGCTACGGGTCCGGCTTCGTCATCGACGCGGCGGAGGGGCTGGTGCTGACGAACGAGCACGTCATCCGCAACGCGCGGCAGGTGCGGGTGACCTTCCCCGACGGTACCGACGCCGACGGTGAGGTGGTCGGAGCGGATCCCCTCACCGATGTCGCCATCCTCCGGGTACAGGCCTCCTCCCCCCTTCCCGAGGTGCCGCTGGGGACGTCCGACGGCCTCCTGATCGGGGAGTGGGTCGTGGCCATCGGCAATCCGTTCGGGAACCTGATCTCGAATGCCGAGCCCACCGTGACCGCCGGCGTGGTGAGCGCCGTGGGGCGTCACATCGTCCCGTCGGAGAACGACCGGAGCTTCTACCTGGGGATGATCCAGACCGACGCCGCCATCAACCCCGGGAACTCCGGGGGCCCGTTGGTCAACGCCCTGGGCCAGGTGGTGGGTGTGAACTCGTCCATCTTCTCCCGCAGCGGGGGAAGCGACGGCCTCGGCTTCGCCATCCCCATCGACCGGGCGCTGCGGGTTGCCGAGGACATCGTGGCCTACGGCGAGGTGCGCCGCGCCTGGCTCGGGCTGGACGTGGAGCCGGCGGAGGCCGACGCCTGGGGCCGGACCCGGGGTGTTCTGATCAGTCAGGTCACCGGGGGCTCGCCGGCGCAGGAAGCCGGGCTCCTGGCCGGACGCCGGATCCTCACCGCCGACGGGCAGCCCCTGGCGGGCCCCCTGGACTGGGAGGACATCTTCCTCGACGTCCGCATCGGGCAGACGGTGGAGCTCACGGTGGAGGGCCAGGACCGACCGGTGCGGATCCAGGCCCGGGCGCTCCCGTCCATGACCGCCGAGCGGGTCCAGGCGCTGCAGGACATCGAGCTGATCACCGTAACCCCCCAGATCCGGGGGGAGCGGGGCATCGTGAGCGAGGAAGGCGCGCTGGTGGTGGACATCTCGCCGGAGCGGGCCGCGCAGCTGGGGATCCAGGAGGGCGACGTCCTGGTCCAACTCCGGACGGCCCGAGGCAGCGTCCCCATCGCCTCCGCCGACGAGGCCGCACGGATCTTCCGGGAGATCAACGAAGCCACCGGCCGCGTCCGCGTACAGATCGTCTTCGAGCGCAACGGCAGCCTGGGCGTGCGCACCCTGGGCCGTTGAGCCACCCTCCGCACCCTCCATCCGGCAGGACTCAGTGACGACGGACCTCCTCCAGTACCGGCATCCCCTTTCGGAGCGCTACGCGTCCCGGGAGATGCAGACGGTGTTCAGCCCCCTCAACCGCTACGGAACCTGGCGCCAGCTCTGGCTGGCCCTGGCGGAGGCGGAGCAGGAGCTGGGGCTGCCGGTCCCCGACGACGCCCTGTCCCAGATGCGCTCCGCGCTGGAGACCATCGACCTCGAGCGGGCCGCGGCCTACGAGCGGCGCTTCCGCCACGACGTCATGGCCCACGTCCACCTGTTCGGGGACGACGCGCCGGCCGCCCGGGGCATCATCCATCTCGGGGCCACCTCGGCCTTCATCGGGGACAACACCGATCTGATCCTCCATCGGGAGGCCATGACGCTGATCCGGGCCCGGGTCGTCCGGTGCGTCGACGCGCTGGCCACCTTCGCCCGGGAGTGGCGGGAGCTTCCGACCCTGGCCTACACCCACTTCCAGCCGGCCCAGCCCACGACCGTGGGCAAGCGGGCCACCCTCTGGCTCCAGGACCTCCTCCTGGACCTGGAGGAGATCGACTTCCGGCTGGAGACCCTCCGGTTCCGGGGCGTCCGGGGCACCACCGGGACCCAGGCGTCCTTCCTGGAGCTCTTCGAGGGGGACCACGACCGCGTGGACCGGCTCGACGACCTGGTGGGCCGGAAGATGGGCTTCTCCGAGACCTACGGGGTGAGCGGCCAGACCTACACCCGGAAGGTCGACTACGCCCTCCAGGCGACGCTGGGCGGGGTGGCCGCGTCCCTGAGCAAGTTCGGGCACGACCTCCGTCTGCTGGCGCACCTGCGGGAGGTGGAGGAGCCCTTCGAGTCGGAGCAGATCGGCTCGTCGGCCATGCCCTACAAGCGGAACCCCATGCGGGCGGAGCGGATCTGCGCGCTGACCCGCCACGTCATCACCCTGGTCCAGGATCCGGCGTTCACCGCCGCCACCCAGTGGCTCGAGCGGACCCTGGACGACTCGGCGAACCGCCGCCTGTCGATCCCCGACGCCTACCTGGCCCTGGACGGGTCGCTGGTCCTGATGGAGAACGTGGCCCGGGGCCTGATCGTGAACCCGGCGGTGGTGGCCCGGAACCTGGAGGAGCACCTCCCCTTCATGGCCACGGAGACCCTCCTGATGCAGGCCACCGCGTCCGGCGGGGACCGCCAGGAACTCCACGAGCGGATCCGGCAGCACGCGCACGCCGCGGCCCGGGAGATGAAGGAGGGCCGGGCTTCGGACCTGGTGGAGCGCATCGCCGGCGACGACGCCTTCGGGCTCGATCGGGCCGCCATCGAGGGGATCATGGACGCCCGCCGCTTCGTGGGCCGTGCCCCGGAGCAGGTCGACCGGTTCCTGGACGAGCGGGTGCGTCCGGTCCTGAAGGCCCATCTCGGGCCTGCGCAGCTGCTGCTCAAGGAGGCGGACGTCCGTGTCTGAAACGCCCCTGCTCGAATCGGCCCTCCCCCTGCCCCTCCTGCACAGGGGCAAGGTGCGGGACGTGTACGCGGTGGGCGACGATCGTCTGCTGATGGTGGCCTCGGACCGGGTCAGCGCCTTCGACGTCGTGCTCCCGCAGCCCATCCCCCGGAAGGGCGAGGTCCTCACGCAGATCACCGGCTGGTGGCTCGACCGCCTGGAGCGGGACGAGGGCATCCGGCACCACCTCCTGGCGGTGGACCCGGATCAGGTCGTCGAGCTGGAACCGTCCCTGGCCGGAAGCCGGTCGGCCTGGACCGGACGGGGGATGCTGGTCCGACGGACGACGCCGATCCTGGTGGAGTGCGTCATCCGGGGATACCTCGCGGGCTCCGCCTGGAGGGAGTACCGGGACCACGGAACCCTGGCGGGAGAGGCCCTGCCCGGAGGCCTCCGACAGAGCCAGGTCCTGCCGAAGCCGCTGTTCTCGCCGGCCACCAAGGCCCAGGAGGGGCACGACGAGAACATTCCGGTCGCTCGCGTCCGCGAGCTCCTCGGTGACGCCCTGGCGGATCGACTCGAGGAACGGTCCCGTCGCGTCTACGCGTACGGGCGCCGGGTGGCCGAGGACGTCGGCATCCTCCTGGCCGACACCAAGTTCGAGTTCGGGCAGACGGAGGACGGCACCCTCCTCCTGATCGACGAGGTGCTGACGCCCGACTCCTCCCGCTTCTGGCCCGCCGAGTCGTACGCCGTGGGTCGTAGCCAGCCCTCGCTGGACAAGCAGCCGATCCGGGACTGGCTCGACGCCCTGCCGGACTGGGACAAGACGCCGCCCCCCCCGGACCTCCCGGACGAGGTGGTGGACGCAGCCTCCCGGCGGTACCGCGAGGTGTTCCGGCGCCTGACCGGATCGGATCTCGATGCCTACCGGCCCCCCAGGTTCACGGCGGAGGACTGACATGGAGCCCAGGGAGCCCCGGGACGACGGACAGCGGGCCGGCGACGGACGAGGGGCTGCGGCCGGAGCCCAGGAGGACGGGCGGCGACGCCGACCGCGACTCCAGCGGGGCGTCATCATCCTCCCGTCGGCGTTCACGCTGGGGAACCTCTTCTTCGGGATCTACGCGATGGTGGCGGCCACCCGGGGCGATTTCACCTGGGCGGGCTGGTTCGTGATCTTCGCCGGGGTCCTGGACATGCTGGACGGACGCGTGGCCCGCTTCACCCGGACCGGGTCGGCGTTCGGCGCCGAGCTGGACTCCCTGGTGGACGCCATCTCCTTCGGGGTGGCCCCGGGCTACATCATGTACCAGCTGTTCTACCAGGACGCCTCCTGGAGCTGGATCCTGTCCTACGTCTACATCACCGCGGTGGTGGTCCGGCTGGCCCGCTTCAACGTCGAGCAGGGCGGCGAGGCGAAGCGGCACTTCAACGGCCTGCCCTCGCCCACGGCGGGCATGACGCTGGCGGCGTACCATCCCTTCTCGCAGACGCCGCTCTTCCAGGACTACCTGGTGACGCTGCCCTGGGACCGGATCATGGCGGTGACGATGGTGCTGCTGGGGGTGCTCATGGTGAGCCACGTCCCCTACGCCAAGGTCCCCCGCATCGGATTCCGGACGCGCCGCGGCGTCCTCACCACGATCTTCATCGCCGCCCTCCTCGTCCTCGCCTTCACCTTCCCCCGCTACTACTTCTTCTCGGCCCTGGTTCTCTATACCCTGTGGGGCCTGCTGAAGTCGTTCCTCATGGGCCTCCTGGACCGGCTCCCGGATCGGGATCCCCTCCTGGACGAGGAGGACGACGAGGACGACGGGTACCCGTCCCGACGGACCCTGGACTACGCCGAACTGACGCCACCGGATCGCCGCCGGTCCGGGGCCCCACCGGAGGATGCCTGAAGTGTCCCGTTTCCGCATCGAGATCCGCGTCACCCCCCGCCCCGGCATCCTGGATCCCCAGGGGAAGGCCATCCACCACTCCCTCCACAACCTCGGCTGGTCCGGGGTGGATGACGTACGGGTCGGGAAGGCCATCCACATGGAGTTCGACGCCGGCGGCGCCGACGAGGCCCGGGACGCCGCCGAGGAGATGTGCCGCAAGCTCCTGGCGAACCCGGTGACGGAGGACTTCGAGGTCTACCAGGTCGAGGAGGCCTGACATGAAGGTCGCCGTCCTCACCTTCCCCGGCTCCAACTGCGACTACGACCTCTACCATGCGGTCGAGCAGGTCGGTGGAGAGCCGGTGTGGCGGTGGCACCGGGACCACGGGCTCGACGGGATGGACGCGGTCCTCCTTCCCGGCGGGTTCAGCTACGGGGACTACCTCCGGGCCGGCGCCATCGCCCGCTTCAGCCCAATCATGGAAGACGTGGTGGCCTTCGCCCGTGCCGGGGGGCCGGTGGTGGGGATCTGCAACGGGTTCCAGATCCTGTGCGAGGCCGGGCTCCTCCCCGGGGCCCTGATCCGGAACGCGAGCCTCCGCTTCCAGAGCGAGGACTGTCTGCTCCGGGTCGAGCGGACCGACACCCGCTTCACCTCGGACTACGAGGAAGGCCAGCTCCTCCGCATCCCCCTGGCCCACGCCGAGGGCAACTACCGGGCCGACGCCTCGGTCCTGGAGCGCCTGGAGGGCGAGGGGTGCGTCCTGTTCCGTTACGTGGACGCCCGGGGCGAGGCCACACCCGAGGGGAACCCCAACGGCTCGATGAACAACATCGCCGGCATCGTGAACGAGGGGGGCAACGTGATGGGCATGATGCCCCACCCGGAGCGGGCCATGGAGGATCTGCTCGGCTCCGACGACGGTGTCGGGGTCTTCACCTCCCTGATCGGCGCCATGGCCGGCGCCCGGTGAGCCGCCCCGCCGCTCCGGCTCGCCCCACCCATCCCATGCACCCGCAGCCCCGCGTCCCGTGAGTCCTTCCGAAGCCCCCGGTTCCCTGAAGCCCGTCGATGTCGCGGCCCGCCCCGGCGACCCGGAGGTCACGGCGACGCTCGTGGCCGAACACGGCCTCTCCCCCGACGAGTACGAGCGGGTCCGCCGCATCATGGGTCGCACCCCGACCTTCACGGAGCTCGGGGTCTTCAGCGCCATGTGGTCGGAGCACTGCGGGTACAAGAACTCGCGGCCGGCCCTCAGGCTCCTCCCCACCGAAGCCCCCTGGGTCATCCAGGGTCCCGGGGAGAACGCCGGCGTGATCGACATCGGTGACGGCTATGCCCTCGCCTTCAAGGTCGAGTCCCACAACCACCCCTCCGCGGTGGAGCCCTACCAGGGCGCCGCCACCGGGGTGGGCGGCATTCTGCGGGACATCTTCACCATGGGCGCCCGGCCCATCGCGGTCCTGGACTCCCTCCGCTTCGGAGACCTGGATTCGCCCCGGGTCCGCTATCTGTTCGGCGGCGTCGTGAAGGGGATCGGGGACTACGGCAACTGCGTGGGGATCCCCAACATCGGCGGCGAGGTCCAGTTCGACCGCGGCTACGAGGGCAATCCCATCGTCAACGCCATGTGCCTGGGCCTCATGAAGCACGAGGACCTCATCACGGGGGTGGCCGAAGGGGTGGGCAACACCCTCATGGCGGTGGGAGCCCGGACCGGGCGGGACGGGATCCACGGCGCCACCTTCGCCTCGGAGGAGCTCAGCGAGGACGCCGACGAGGACTCCCGGCCCATGGTCCAGGTGGGGGATCCCTTCACGGAGAAGCTCCTCCTCGAGGCCTCCCTGGAGCTCATCAAGAGCGGCCACATCGTGGGGATCCAGGACATGGGCGCCGCCGGGCTCACCTCGTCGGCCACGGAGATGGCGGGCAGGGGAGGCACCGGCGTCGAGATCGACACCTCCCTGGTGCCGGTGCGGGAGCCCGGCATGACGCCCTACGAGATCCTACTCTCCGAGTCCCAGGAGCGTATGCTCGTGGTGGCGAAGCAGGGGCACGAGGACGAGGTCACGAAGATCCTGGAGAAGTGGGAGCTCGAGGCGGCGGTCATCGGCCGGGTCACCGACGACGGGCTGTTCCGGGTCACCGAGGGGGGCACGACCGTGGCGGAGATCCCGGCGCTGCCCCTGACCACCGGGTGCCCGACCTACGAGCGGGAGGGGATCGAGGCGCTGGAGATCGCGGAGCTCCGGGACCGGACGCTCCCCGAGGCGGAGACGCCGGAGCGGGACCTGTCCGAGGCGCTGGTCTCCCTCCTGGGCTCGCCGAACATCGCCTCGAAGCGGTGGATCTACAATCAGTACGACACCACGGTGCGGACCGGGACGGTGGTGAAGCCGGGTGGGGACGCCGGAGTGGTCCGCATCCGGGGAACCCGGCGGGCCGTGGCCGCCACCACCGACTGCAACGGCCGCTACGTCTACCTGAGCCCCGGCACCGGCGCCCGGGCCGCCGTAGCCGAGGCCGCCCGGAACCTGGTGTGCACCGGCGCCCTCCCCCTGGCCATCACGAACAACCTCAACTTCGGCAACCCCACCAAGCCCCACATCTACTACCAGTTCCGCCAGGCGGTGGACGGGATGGCCGAGGCCTGCCGGATCTTCGAGACGCCGGTGACGGGCGGGAACGTGTCGTTCTACAACGAGACCGACGGTCGGGCGATCTATCCGACCCCGGTCATCGGCATGGTGGGGGTGATCGAGGACGTGGACCACGTCACCCGGCAGGCCTTCCGGAGCCCGGGCGACGCCATCGTCCTCCTGGGGGTCAACACCTCCGAGCTGGGCGGATCCGAGTACCTCTACCACTTCCACGACCTGGTGGCGGGCGCGCCCCCGTCGGTGGATCTCCTCGGGGAGCGGAGCCTGCAGCAAGCGGTGCTGGACATGATCCGGAGTGGTCTGCTGGCGTCGGCTCACGACGTCTCCGACGGCGGGCTCGCGGTGGCCCTCACCGAATCCGCCATCGGCGGCGAGGAGCTCCTGGGGCTGGACGTCGAGCTGGACGATACCCTGGCCCCCGTGCCCCTCCTCTTCGGCGAGGCCCAGGGGCGGATCGTGGTGAGCTGTGACCCCGACGGCGTCGATGCCGTCCTCGAGACCGCGGGCCGCCACGGCGTTCCCGCAAAGCACATCGGGAGCGTCGCGGAGGCCGCCGCCGGGATCCGCCTCCGGGCCGGCGAGTACGATGTTCGTGTCTCCGCCGCCGACGCCGCCGACGCCTACCGCTCCGCCTTGCCGTCCCGCATGGACCAGACCCTGACCGCCGACACCGAATGAGCCACCCCACCCCGCCGCGGGCTACGAACGTCACCCTCCCCATGCTGGACGACCGGCCCCGGGAGGAGTGCGGGGTGGTGGGGATCTCGGGAGTGCCCAAGGCGGCCGAGATGGCCTTCCTCGGCCTCTACGCCCTCCAGCACCGGGGTCAGGAAGCGGCTGGGATCGTGGCGATCCAGGACGGGTCGGCGGCCATCCACAAGGGGCTGGGCCTGGTGGCCGACGCCTTCGACGCAGAGACCATCAACACCCTGCCCGGACCCACCGCCATCGGCCACGTGCGCTATTCCACGGCCGGGGGAGGTGGAGCCCGGAACGCACAGCCCCTCATGGTGCGGTACTCGGAAGGGGACCTCGCGGTGGCCCACAACGGCAACCTCACGAACGCCCAGGACCTGCGCCGCTGGCTCGTGCGGGAGGGATCGATCTTCCAGTCGACGAACGACTCCGAGGTCATGGTCCACCTGGTGGCCCGTTCCCGCCACGAGACCGTCGACGCCCAGATCGACGACGCCCTCAGCCACCTGGAGGGCGCCTTCTCCATGGTGATCACCGTGGGGAACGTCCTCTATGCCGCCCGGGATCCCCGTGGCTTCCGACCCTTGGTGCTGGGGCGCGTGGGCGACGGCCACGTCGTGGCCTCGGAGACCTGCGCCCTGGACATCATGGGCGCCACCTTCGTGCGGGACCTGGATCCGGGGGAGGTCCTGCGCATCGAGGGAGACCGGATGACCCGGATGCGCTCCCTTGCCCCGGCCGATCGGCCGGCCCCCTGCATCTTCGAGCTCGTCTACTTCGCCCGGCCCGACTCCCGGCTCTGGGGCGTGAGCGTGGACCGGGCCCGGCGGGCCTTCGGGCGACAGCTCGCCCGCGAGCACCCGGCGGAGGCCGACTGCGTCATCGCGGTCCCGGACTCGGCGAACTCCGCCGCCCTGGGCTACGCGGAGGAGAGCGGGATCCCCTTCGAGCTGGGGCTGCTCCGGAACCACTACGTGGGACGGACCTTCATCAAGCCGTCCCAGGCGGACCGGGATTTCGGGGCCCGGATGAAGTACAACCCGGTCCGGGAGGTCATCGAGGGGAAGCGGGTGGTGGTGGTGGACGACTCCCTGGTCCGGGGCACGACCAGCCGCTCCCTGGCCCGCTTCTTCCGGGACGCCGGCGCGAAGGAGGTCCACTTCCGCATCGCCTCCCCTCCGGTCCGGTTCCCCTGCTTCTACGGCATCGACATGCCCAGCAAGGAGGAGCTCATCGGGTCGGACCACTCCGTGGAGGAGATCATGGAGGAGCTCCAGGTCCAGTCTCTGGGCTATCTGTCCCAGGAAGGGATGGAGAACGCCGTGGCGGAGGCGGGGCCCTTCTGCAACGCCTGCTTCTCCGGGGACTACCCCGCTCCGCTGGTGGATGTGGACAAGGGGCTGGTGGACCGGAATCCCCGCTGCTGAGGCACCTCACCACGCGCTGACCACCACCCCCGCGGTGGCGAACACCCCGCGGTCGCGTGCCGTGGTCCTCGCGCATGCGCGGGGAATCCCCCTCTCCGCAGCGTCCCTCCCTCGGTAGCGGCTCCCCCTATCCCCCCATCCCGGCCTGGCTCTCCAGGAGGGGATCCAGCACGCCCCGCAGGGCCTCGATGGACTGGACGCCCCTGAGGAGCCGTCCCTCGATCCAGAACGACGGGGTCGACCGCACGCCGAGCCCGACACCGTACACGAAGTCCCCCGAGACGACGTCCAGGCTGGCCTCGGACTCGAGACAGGTCGAAAACTCCGAGGGATCGAGCCCCAGCGCGTGGGCATGGCCCTCCAGGACCCCCTCGCCCGGTGCCTCGAAGGGGCCCTGGAAGAGGCGTTCGTGGTAGTCCCAGAACCGGCCCTGACGGTGCGCGCAGACCGCCGCCCGAGCCATCTCCTCGGCGAAGGGGTGCGCGTTCTTGATGGGGAGGTGCCGGACCACGTAGCGGACCCGATCGCCGTAGGTCTCGACAAGCTCCGGGTATGTCTCCTGGTGCCACCGCCGGCAGAACGGGCACTGGTAGTCGGTGAACTCCACGATGGTGACGGCGGCGTCCCCCGGTCCCCAGGCCGGCCGCTCTCCCAACGTCCAGGGAGCGTCCTCCGCACCCGGATGGCCGGCCTCGACCCCTCCGCCGGATCGGCCGGTCACCAGCCCCAACGCCACCCCGAGCCCGAAGCCCACCAGGGCCGGCAACGGCCACCCTCGGGAAGAACGTGCCACCATCGTTCGCCTCCTCGTCGCAGTCCTCCGCCAATCTAGGGACCGGACAGCTTCCGCGCAGGGAATACGTTGCCACCTGCCGGCATCCATTGCCGGTTCCGACCCCCTCCCGGGCTCGGGCCGGCAAGCACTGCCGAGAGCCGTAACTCTTTGCCCCCGTGGGCTTGGCCGGCGTGTCGGGGCTCCGGGAGCCGTGCGGACGCGACCCGGCACACCCCCTGCTTCCGATACGGGCGTTCGTTCGAACTCCCCCCAGGCCGCGTCGGCCAACGCGCGCCTCCGTTCATCCCCCGAGCCCCCCCATCCATTCGCTCATGTGTAATCGCAAGACCCCCCACCTATCCGTGCGTCGTTTCGGGAAGATCCTGGCTCTGCTCCCGGGGCTGGTCCTGGCATCCTGTGACCAGTCCACCCTCGGCCCCGAAGGGCCCGACGCACCCACCGGCACGCCTCAGGGCGGACCCGGAATCCAGGAGCTCATCATCACCGTCGAACCGGGAAC
>DATHRY010000028.1:0-37670 GCA_035464715.1 Longimicrobiales bacterium | reverse complement strand
ACCTCACGGAGAGTGCGTCGGCCATCCGGGACGTGGTCACCGTCTTCAAGGACGGCGTCGGGTACGATTCCGGACGGCTCTTCGCGGCGGTGAAGGGACGGGTGGGGATCAACTGAGCCGAGGGACCAGGGGCACGGCCGGGGTCCCTCACTGGGCCAGGGCCGCGCCCTACCGACGCACGAGGGGCCACCGCTCCACGATCTCGACCTCGAACTCGGCGCGCGCCCGGCCGAGGATGTAGTCCCTGCCGATCACGTGGACCTCGCGGCCGGCCGGGGTCTCGATGCGTCCCAGCGCCACGCCGTCGGGATCGAACACGACCCAGACGGCGTCCTCGTCTCCGGGGGTGGGGAACTCGCGTACCCAGACGTGGTCGAGCGCATCGACGACGATGTCGGTGAAGGCGGGGAAGGACTCCAGGAGCGGGAACTCGTCGAACGTCCCCCGGAACGCCGCCCGCTCCTCGGGCGTGTCGTTCGCCGTGAAGTCGTCGAACCAGCGACGCATGTCGTCCCGGGTCGGGGAGCGCGTGTCGGTGTCGAGCCGGACGACCATGGACGGCTCCCCGTCCAGGGTGAAGGCCCTCAGCTCGAAGGCGTCGTTCGGGCTGACGAGCAACCGCTCCCCCCACACTGTGGCGACGGTGTTCTTCGCGTGGGGATGTCCGAAGAACGACTCCACGCCTCCCCCCGCCGACAGGAATCCCTCCGCGCCGGGGTGGACGCCGAGCTCGACGGACAGCTCCCCTTCGCCGGTGAAGAGGGCGTAGAGCTGGTCGGGCCGGAACATCCCCCGGAAGGGCTCGTCATCCCGCCGGGGAAAGCCGGCCCTGAGAAGGAGCCGTCCGTCCCGGGTGACCCCCAGGAACTCCAGTCCGAAGCTGTCGTTGAACTGAGGCACGCGGAACGTCCGGCCGTGCTGCCCCGCCCGGTCGAACACGGAGATCCGCTGCTGCTGCCGGTCCCAGCCGACGATCGAATCTCCGGCCCACGGGGCGATCGCCGCGAGGTGACTGAACTCCCCGGGGCCCTCGCCGGCCCCGCCCATGGAGACCTCGTGGGCGCCGTCGGGCCCGAACACGCGGATCTCGCCGGTTCCGCCGTTCGCGATGGCGATGCGCCCGCCCTCCAGGACGGCCGCATCGCTCACGCGGAAGAGTTCGTGGGCGCCTCCGGCCTCGCTCAGGCCGATGGTGACCTCGGGCTCCGGGCCGATCGTCCAGGGGAGTCGTGACTCCTCGGGAATGCGCGCGTTCTCGACGACCGTGACGTTCTCACCGAGCGCGACGTCCGTCTCCGGCTCGCCCGCGCAGGCCCATGCCAGCACGGCGAACGGGAGGAGCCACGTCCGGCTGCGCGAGGATCTCACGACGGGTCGGTGCCCGAGGACCCGACCACGTGCCGGCCGCAGGGGGATCTCACCACGGATCGGGGGGCGGCAAGGCGCGCGAAGCGCCGGCCTACCGCCCCGGCACCGGGCACAACGCCCCGTCATCCGTGCAGCCCGGCGCCGAGATCGTGCGCTCGAACAGCTCGAAGATCCGCCGATACTCGTCGGTCCAAGAGGGAGGCTCCACGAAGCCGTGGTTCTCCACCGGGTAGACGGCGAACTCCCAGTTCTCCTTGCCCAGCTCGATGAGGCGCTGGGCGTACCGCACCACGTCGCTGAAGTGGACGTTGGTGTCCACCATCCCGTGGAGGATCAGCATGTGCTGGTCGGGCCGGAAGTTCTCCACGTGGTAGATGGGGCTCGAGCGGACGTAGGCCTCCCGGTCCTCCTGGGGGTCGTTCAGGATGTTGGACGTGTAGCCGTCGTTGTAGTGGGCCCAGTCCGTCACGCTGCGGAGGGCGGCCCCGCTCTTGAAGACCTGGTCGCCCGTGGTGAGGGCCATCAGGGTGATGAAGCCTCCGTAGCTCCCGCCGTAGAGGCCGATGCGGTCGGCGTCGATGCCCTCGTTCTGGACGAGCCAGCGGGCCCCGTCCTCCTGGTCCGTCAGGTCCTTGCCGCCCATGAAGCGGTAGATGGCCGTGCGCCACTCGGAGCCGTACCCGGCGCTCCCCCGGTAGTCGATGTCCAGCACCGTGTAGCCCTGGGCCGCCAGGAGGTGGTGGAACATGTACTCCCGGTAGTAGCTGCTCCAGTAGTTGTGGACGTTGTGCAGGTAGCCCGCCCCGTGCACGAAGACGACAGCCGCGCCGTTGGGCTGGGCGCCCATGTCCTCGGGCCGGTAGATCCGCGCCGGTACCTGCACTCCGTCCCGGGCGCCGAAGCGCACGACCTCGGGCTGGATCCAGGGGAACGACGCCCACTCCTCGGTGGGGGAGTCCGTCACCCGGGTCATGGCGTCCACCATGGTCTGGCGCTGGGCCTCGGGGGCCTCGCCTTCGGCGTCCCCGGCGGCGTCCTCCAGGTCGTCCACCTCGGCCAGGTACAGCTCCGGCGGGCGGTTGGCCACGTCGTGGAGGACGGCGATGCGCTCCCCGTCGGGTGACAGGGTGCCCTCGTAGCGGCCCGGCCCCGAGCTGAGGTAGGTGCGTTCGCCGTCGAACTCCATCCACCCGATGTGCTGGTTGAAGGGGGAGCCCTCGTTGGTGGTGATGAAGAAGCGGTCCTCGTCGGGTGCCAGCTCGAGGCTGAGCAGCTCCCACTCCCCGGAGGTCAGGGCCCGGCCGCCGGTACCGTCGGCGTTCACCAGGTAGGCGTGGGCGTAGCCCGACTCCTCGCTCACGTAGTAGACGGTGTTCCGGTCCGGGAGCCACCCCACGCAACCGAAGCCGCAGGGTCCGCCGACCCAGGCCTCGTCCCGGTGCCGGGCCAGGATCCGGGTCTCGCCGTCGGTGGCGTCCAGGACCGCGAGCACCCACTCGGTGTCGTCGTCCGACCGGTGGTAGAGGAGGGCGTGAGTGCCGGCGTCGTTCCAGCCCCGGGGGGTGACGCTCCACTCCCGGGCGTCGTCGTCGCTTCCGGCCTGGGCGCCCGCCTGGGCGGCCTCGTCGCCGTTCCCCGGGGTCGCGTCCGGATCCGCCTCGATCCACGTGGCCTCTCCGGTGGCCGTATCCACGAGCCCGAGGCGCGAGCTGCCCGACTCGTCCCCCACCTTGGTACGGACGTCCCGGGGCTCGGTGTAGCCGGACTCGGTGATCCAGAAGGGGATCGACGTCTGTCGGGCCTCCGAGGCCTGCCGAGCGGCGGACACCAGCGCGAAGGACCCGTCGGGGGAGGGGTCGATGCCCTGCAGGCGCTCCCCGTTGGGGATGTAGAGGGGCTCGGGCTCCTCGCCGGCCACCGCCTCCCGCCGGGCCTCCTGCTCCTCCTCCCGGGCCTTCTGCCGGCGGATGTGCTCGAAGAGCTCGAGCTGCTGCTCTTCCAGGAAGCCCCGCTGGCCCTCCGCCGACTCGTCCTCCCGGGGGGCGTTGCCGCTCCGGATGTCGGTGACCTGCCGGACGGTGCCGTCGTCGAGGTCGAGCCGGAAGAGGTTCATCCCGCTCCGGTAGAGGATCGCGTCGTCCCCCGGCACGAAGCTCGCCTGGCTCTCGCCGTCACGGGTGTCGGTGAGCCGACGCACCTCGAGGGACTCTCGGTCCACCAGGTAGATGTCCCCTCCGGTGGTGGTCAGCTTCCAGCGGCCGTCCTCGCTCAGGTCCCCGCCCCCGGTGATCAGCCCCACCGAGTCGGCCTGGGCGTCGGGGACCTGCTCCAGCCCGGAGCCGTCGGCCCGCACCCGGTACAGCTCCCGGTCGTCGTCCCACTCGCCGCCGCCGGCCCGCCAGCGGAAGTAGACCCACTCGCCGTCGTCGCTCCACTGCACGCCCACCGGCGACTCTCCCACCAGCTCCGGACCCCGCATGATGCTCCGGATCGACAGCTCGAAGGTCTGGCCCCGGGCCGGTGCGGGCACGAACCCGGCGGTGCCCCCGTCCTGGGCGGCCGAGGGGTCGGCGGCGGCGAGGGTCAGGACCGCGGCGAGGGCCAGGGAGGCCGGTCGGAGAGCGACGGTGCTGAGGCGCTTGGACATGGTGTTCGGGGTCGAGGGGATTTCTGGAACGGGGACGGACGCCGGCGCGCCTCAGTCCCCGAAGGAGACGCCCAGGCTCCGGGCCGTGTTGACCACGTCGCCGTCGGTGGGAACCAGCTTGATCTTCGCGGTGGCCTCCTCCAACGGGACCGCCAGGACGTCGGGCGGGTCCAGGGCGACCATGCAGCCGAAGTGGCCGTCCGCCACCAGGTCCACCGCGGCGGCGCCGAAGCGCAGGGCCAGGATCTTGTCGTAGGCGGTGGGCTCGCCGCCCCGCTGGAGGTGGCCCAGGACCAGCGAGCGGGTCTCCCGGCCGGTGGCCCCGCCGATCTGCTCGGCCAGGCGTTCGGCGATACCGCCGTACCGGGGCATGCCGGTCTCGGGGTTCGGCTCCTCGAAGACGGGGTCCCCGCCGGCGGGCCGGGCCCCCTCGGCCACGACCACGATGGCGAAGCCGTCGTCGTCGTCGTAACGGGACTGGACCTTCTCGCAGATGCAGTCCAGGTCGTACGGGATCTCGGGGATGAGGATGATGTCGGCGGTCCCGGCCAGGCCGGCGAAGAGGGCGATCCAGCCGGCGTCCCGGCCCATCACCTCCACCACCATCACCCGTCGGTGGGACTCGGCGGTGGAATGGAGCCGGCCCAGGGCGTCCGAGGCGGTCTGCACCGCCGTGTGGAAGCCGAAGGTGACGGCGGTGGCCGCCAGATCGTTGTCGATGGTCTTGGGCACTCCGACCACCTTGAGCCCCCGCCGGCCCAGCTCGGTGGCGATGCGCAGGGAACCATCCCCGCCCACGGCCACCAGGGCGTCGATGCCCCGCTCCCGGAACCCCGCCAGGATCTCGTCCCCCCGGTCCACCACCTCGGTTGAGCCGTCGGGCCGCTTCACGGGCCACGCCAGGGGATCCCCACGGTTCGTCGTCCCGAGGATCGTGCCCCCCAGGTGCGTGATCCCGCGGACCGATGCCCGGTCCAGGCGCACCACCTCGTCGTCCTCCCCGTCCAGGAGGCCGTTGTAGCCCTTCCGGATCCCCATGACCTCCCAGCCACGCTCGAGCGCGGCCAGGACGACGGCGCGGATGACGGCGTTCAGGCCCGGGGCGTCGCCGCCGCCTGTGTTGATGGCGATGCGCATGGTGCGGGAGGGTCGGGGAGATGAGCGGAGCCCGGCGAGGCGGGTCCGGGGGTCCAAGAAGGGGGCATGCCCGGTGCGCCGCAAGACGCCGGGCGGCCGATGCGGGCGCCGACATTGGGACGAGGGCGCACCCAGGGTTTCCACCCTTCGCCGCGGGCCGGTAGATTCAGGGTCTCGGAAGGAGAACCCGTCCGGTCCGGACCCGACGCCCCTGTCGGGGGTTGACCGAACCGGGCAGACGACCGACGTGGGAGTCCCGATGGCAGTGACGGAAAAGGACGTGAAGAAGGCGCTCCGAGGGGTCAAGGACCCGGAGCTCAACCTGGACCTGGTGGTGCTGGGTCTGGTCTACGACGTGGAGGTGGACGGTGGCAAGGTGGACGTCATCATGTCCCTCACCTCCCCCATGTGCCCGGTGGCGGGCCAGATCGTCGAGGACGCCACCAACGCGGTGCTGGCCGTGGAGGGGGTCGAGGAGGCCGATGTCCAGCTCACCTTCGACCCGCCCTGGACGCCGGAGCGGATCAGTCCGCTGATCCGGGCGTCCCTGGGGCTTTGACGCGACACCACATCCGGTACGACACACGACTTCGAGCAGATCCGGACGCGGTCCGGACGGAGGACGGCTGACGCATGACGATGTTCACCGAGGACGAGCTCAAGCAGAAGGTCCAGGACGGCTACATGGTGGAATCGGTCGAGGAGATGACCGACGGCTACCGGAAGGCCCTCATCGTCCAGCTCACCGTCCAGGCGGACACGGAGCTCATGAGCGCGCCTTCGTACTGGCGGGCGGCCCGTCACGCGCCGAGCACCAACACCCAGGTCAGCGCCCACGCCATCATCCAGGACGAGCTGGCCCACGCGAACATCGCGTACCGGCTCCTGGAGGATCTCGGGGTCAGCAAGGAGCACCTCGTCTACGGGCGCGAGCCCCACGAGTTCAAGCATCCCTACGGTTTCGACCAGCCGCTGGACAACTGGGCGGAGCTGGTGGTGGCCAACGGCTTCTTCGACCGGGCGGGCATCACCCTGCTGGGCGACGTCTACGCGAACACCTCCTACGGCCCCCTCAAGCGGGCCCTGGTGAAGGTGGACATGGAGGAGACCTTCCACCTGCGCCACGGCGAGGTCTGGATGCGCCGACTGGCCAAGGACGGGGGCGAGGCCAGGGACATGGTCCAGCGGGCGGTGGACTGGATGTTCCCCATGACCATCGAGTGGTTCGGCCTTCCCGACGACCTCAAGCGTCACAGCGGCCAGCTCGACTACAAGCTGAAGGGCCTCACCAACGACCAGCTCCGGCAGGTGTGGATGCAGTCGACGGTGCCCCTGTGCGAGGCGCTCGGTCTCGACGTGCCGGCCCACTACGACGAGGAGAGGCAGGAGTTCGTCCTGGACTACCCCTTCCCCTGCGAGTACGACGCCGAGGCCAAGCACTGGGACTTCGACGGAGGCGAGATCACCTGGGACCAGGTCTTCGCCCGCTGGAAGGCCCGGGGGCCCATGAACGAGTGGTACGTGGAGTCCATTCGCCGGTCCCGTGGACAGGTGGAGAAGTGGCTGAACGGCCAGGCCGCGTGAGGCTCGTCCGGACTGGCCGCGGGACCCCGGGCCGCTCCCCGGCCGACGTCGGTCCTGCGTATCCCGACCACCGGGCGGCGGGAGGATCGGTATGAGAATGCCCGTTCTGGACAGGGGGCTGCCCACCTCGGTCGCCGTTCACAAGAGCGGGGGCCGGGACCTCTGGTCCGATCCCATGCCGGTTCCGCCCGCCGACCCCGATGCGGCCCTCCTGGATTGTCTGACCGAGGTACTGGACCCGGAGATCCCCATCAGCCTGGTGGAGTTGGGGCTGATCTACGGTGCCCGGCTGGAGGGCGGGGTCGCCCACGTGGACCTGACCTTCACGGCCACGGCCTGCCCCTGCATGGAGTTCATCCGGGAGGACGTCGCGGACCGGCTCTTGCAAGAGGCCTGGATCGACGATGTGGAGATCCACGAGGTATGGGATCCCCCCTGGTCCACGGACCGGATCACCGCCGAGGGCCGGGCGAAGCTCAAGCGCCTGGGCGTCGGGGCCGTGTGAGCGGACGGACCTGAACCCGGATCGTTCCGAAGGGCATTTCACTTCGGTACGGGCCGAACACCGAGAGAGGCAATGAAAGAGACCGTTTTCGACGTCTTCGCCCGCAAGGAGCGGGGTGAGCCCCTGGCGCACATCGGCTACGTGGACGCCATGGACGCCGAGTTGGCCCGGGTCTACGCCTGGAAGACCTACGACGAGCAGAACTGGTTCGAGATGTGCATCGTCCCCCGGGCGAGCATCATCCCGGTGAATCGGACCGACGGCCCCTTCGCCGCCAACGTCCTCCATTCGACCATCTCCGGGAACGGGGGGGGCGCGTGAACGAGACCATCCGTGTGACCGACCTCGACGACGCCACCCGGGTCGCCCTGCGGCGTCACCTGCTGAGCCTGGCCGACTCGAAGCGGATCCTGGGCCTGCGCTACTCGGACTGGCTTCTGGGCGCCCCCTCCATCGAGACGGGGATCGCCGCCAGCTCCATGGCCCAGGACGAGTGGGGGCACGCACGCCTGCTCTACGCCATGCTCAAGGACTTCGGCGAGGACCCCTCGGCGGTGGAGCACGATCGGCCCCGGGAGGACTACGCCAGCGTCCCGGTCCTGGATACCCCCTTCTCGGACTGGGCCGGTTTCGTGGTGGCCACCGTCGTGGTGGACGGCGCGTTGACGGTGGCCCTGGAGGGCTTCGCGGAGGGGCGGTACGAGTCCGCCCAGTCCCGCATCCCCAAGATGTTGTCCGAAGAGGCCTTCCACCGGGACCTGGGGCTGGCCTGGCTCCGGCGACTCGGAGCCGGCACCACCGAGGCTCAGGAGCGCATCGCCGAAGCGGCCCGGTTCGCGCTTCCTCCCACCCTGGCCTGGCTGGCTCCGGGGGACGAGGTTCACGCCGCGCTCGTGGAGGCCCGTCTCACCGCCCCTCCCGAGGCTCTGCTCCAGCGCTTCCGGGACGTGCTCGAAGCCCCGTTGCAGGCGGTCGGAGTCGAGATCCCCGTGCCGGATACGCGGGAATGGGACGCGACGCGCGGTCGTGGACCCGGTGCGCCGGACCAGGAGGTCGTGGAGCGGGCCCGGGGCGACCTCAACCGCGCGCTCCTGGTGGAGTGACCCGTGGGCCGGGGTGAAGACGACCGCGGGCGCGGGAGTTCCCGCCCTCCGGAGGACCGGATCGGCAGCCTGCCGTCGACCCCGCCCTGCCCGTTCTGCGACGGCACCGAGACCGAGCTCATGAGCGCGTTCGGCTCCCACGCCTCGGTGGCCACGTACTGGTGCCGGGCCTGTCGCAGCCCCTTCGAGATGCTGAAATGGCGGTGACCCCATGACCGATCGCCTCACGGAGTTCCGCACCTTCCGGGAGCGGATGAACGAGCGGATCCTCGAGGCGGGCAATCTCGAGATCAAGCGCTTCTTCGCCCTCGACGACCGGGTCTACCGGGAAGGGGCGCTCCCGGTGAAGACCAAGGAGCTTCTCGGCCTGGTGGCCTCCACCGTGCTGCGCTGCGACGACTGCATCAGCTACCACGTGCTGCGCTGTAAGGAGGAGGGCGTCACCGACGAAGAGATCTTCGAGTCGCTCTCGGTGGCCCTGGTGGTGGGGGGAAGCATCACGATCCCCCACCTGCGGCGGGCGGTGGCCTTCCTGGACGAAATCGGCGCGGACGACCAACGGTCGTAGCCGGAGGGCCCGGCGACCGCTGGTCGTGGATCTCCTCGGGGCCGCGAGGCCCGTCGGAGGTCAGGCGTCGACGAGCTTGACCTCCTCCAGGAAGTCCTTCAGAGGGCTCGCCACGGCCAGGGCACGATCCAGGATGGCCATGGACTTGGTCGGGCTCCCGGACTCCTCTCCGGTGAGGTGCCGGAGGGCGGAGCGGCTCAGCTCGGCGTCGGAGCGTGCGGCCGCCTGATTGTACTCGGCGTACCGGGCCCCGACGCGCTGCTCGAACAAAAGGATCTGGCCCGGGGGGGTGCCCTGTTGGACCATGTCGTGGAAGACGGCGTCGTGCAGGCTGTCCAGGCCGCCCTTGATAAGCTGTTCTTCGGCTCGACCGACGAAGGCGAGCTGGGCGCCCCGGGTATGGGCCCACATGAGGAAGATCAGGGCTTCTTCCGCCAGATGGCTGGGCGGCAGGCCGCCTTCCGTCGTCACGCCGAGCTCCGTCATGGAGACTTCGGCATCGTCTTCGGCCATGAAATCGGAGAAGCTTTCCCAGACCAGGCGCGCGAGCGTATCACCCAATTGTGCAGGAGTGATCGTCTCGGGGACCTGGAATCCTTGGAATCCATCCATGGGACTCGAGGGTATGTAGGTGTCCGTGGGGGTCATCGTGCGGACCAATTCCCACCCGCAGGGTAGGGAGTGTCAAGAGCCGTGAATCACAGGAGTAACATCCATGCGACGTAAGACGCTCGAGATCGCCGCCGTGGCGGTCGTGGCCGCCGCGGCGGCCTGCGGTGGCGGGGGCCTCATCCTCCCCGAACCTCGTCCGCTGGTCATCCAGTCCGGCGCCCGCCTGAGCGCCGACGAGGCCCAGCTGATGGAGATCTACCAGTGGGTGGATCGCGAGGTGGCGAACATCGAGCAGGACCCCACGTTCCTGATCGCGGCCCAGCCGGCGGCCACGGACGTGTATCCCTGGGAGACGCTGGAGATCACCGCCGATACGGCCAGCATCCAGTATCGTCGCACGAACCCGGACCTGGCCTCGGTCTATCAGATCTACGCCCACCTCCACCTGATGCGGGAGATGGGGCGCATCCAGGAGTGGATGCCCGAGGCGGTGGGTGCCGACGAGTGGGAGTTCGAGCGCCTCGCCGTGGCACGGACGACCGACGCGTGGCTTCTGGGGCGCGCCAGCTTCGGCTTCGTCCCCTCCCGCCTCATGGACGAGCTCGTCTACGCCAAGGAGGCCGGGCGGCTGGACGCGCTGCTCCTGACCCTGCGGGGTCACGAGTTCCCGGACGAGAAGGCCGCATGGCTCGAAGCCCGGCCCGGGGCGGAGGAGGACTTCCAGGCCTGGTTCCGGGAGACCTTCGATCGGGACATCAACGCGCTCGACTTCTAGAGGTCGGGCGACACGCCCCCCGGGGGGCGGACGTTCGCGTCGATTCCCTAGACGGCCAGCGCCACCTCCCACTGGAGGCCCACCGGCGTCGGGCTGTCCGTCTCGGCCTCGACGGCCACGTCGACGCGACCCGTCCGGCCCAACCGGTCGTCCGAGGGGCGGCCTCCGAAGACGGGGAACCCGGTCACGCGGAGGGCGGCCTGTCCACCGTCGGGGCCCACCGCTGAGAGCCGCGCCCCCTTGAGGGAGCGGATCGACGGGGCCTCGCCGGACTGGAGCCGGAGGCGGAGGATCTGTCCGCCGTGGGGGCCCTTCATGGCGTCGAGCACCTGAAACCGGGCGTTCCGCTGCGCGCTCATGGACCTCTGGGTAGACTGGTGGACCGGGGGGCGAAGAGAAAAGCTGGATCGGAGCCGGAATCACGTCAACGGAGAGGTGCGGGGTGACGCCACGGGACCTGGACTGGTCCGCCGAGGAGATGCGGGCCCTGGGGTACGCGGTGGTCGACGCCGTGGTGGACCGCCACGAGGGGCTCCGGGACGACGTCCCCTGGCGAGGCGGGACCCGTGCCGAGCTGGAGGCCCTCTTCCGGGAGCCGTGCCCCGAGGAGGGGCGGGACGTCCGGACGGTGCTGGCCCGGGCCACCGACGAGATCCTGCCCCGGTCCGGGCGCATCGACCACCCGCGCTTCATGGCCTTCGTGCCCGCGTCTCCGGTCTGGCCCGCCATCCTCGCGGACTGGCTGGCGACGGGGTTCAACATCTTCCAGGGCACCTGGCTGGGCGGGGGCGGACCCAGCCAGATCGAGCTGGTGGTCCTGGAGTGGTTCCGGGAGTGGCTCGGCATGCCCGAGGGGGCCGGCGGCCTCTTCACCAGCGGCGGCTCCGCCGCGAACCTCACCGCCGCCGTCGCCGCCCGGGAGAAGGCCGCCCGACGCGGGCCCGTGGCGGACCTGCGGGCCTACGTGTCGGACCAGGCCCATTCCTCGGTGACCCGGGCGCTGCGCATCGCCGGGATCGGGCCGGACCAGGTCCGGGGCATCCCGGTGGACGACGGGCTCCGCATGCGCCCCGACGCACTCCGGGACGCCGTGGAGCGGGACCGGAACGCCGGCCTGGTGCCCGGCTTCGTGGTGGGGAACGGGGGGGCCACCAACACGGGGATCGTGGATCCCCTGGAGTCGCTGGCGGCGGTGGCCCGGGAGGCCGGGGCCTGGTTCCACGTGGACGCCGCCTACGGGGGGTTCGCGGTCCTAGCTCCCGGCGGGGACGAGCGCCTGGCCGGGATCGGCTCGGCCGACAGCGTCACCCTGGATCCCCACAAGTGGCTCTTCCAGCCGTACGAGGCCGGATGCCTGCTGGTCCGCGACCCCGGCGACCTGGAACGGGCCTTCCGGGTCTCGGCGGAATACCTGCAGGACACGGAGCTGGGGCTGGAGCACGTGAACTTCGGGGATCGGGGCGTCCAGCTCAGTCGGTCGTTCCGGGCGCTGAAGGTCTGGATGACGCTCCAGGTCCACGGCCGCGCCGCGCTGGCCCGGGCGGTGGAGGGGGCCCTGCGCCTGGCGGACCACGCCGCGGAGCGGGTCCGTGACGCACCCGAGCTGCGCCTGCTTGCCGAGCCCTCACTGAGCGTGGTGTGCTTCCAGGCGCGCCCGGGGCCGGGGCACCCGGCGCACCCGAAGCCGGGTGCGGGTCCGGCCGAGGCCGGCGGGGAAGCGCTGGACGCCTTCAACCAGGGGATCCAGGACCGGATCGTGGCCGAGGGCACGGCCATGATCTCCTCCACCCGGATCCACGGCCGGTTCGCCCTGCGCCTGTGCATCCTGAACCACCGCACCCGCCGGGCCGACGTGGACGCGGTCCTGGACCGCATCATCGAGCTCGCCCGGGGCGCCTGATGGCCCAGGAGCCCTCACCCCGGGACGCCCGGGAGGCCATCCGCCTGTTCCAGCTGGCGATCCTGGTCCTGCCCACCCTCGCCCTGGCGCTGGTGCTGGGCCGGGACAGCACGGTGCGGGACGGGATCTTCATCGCCCTCCTGGTGGGCACGCTCCCCATTCTCTCCCTGGCCCAGCTCCCCTTCCTCACCCGGGAGCGGGTGGAGCGACTGTCCGCCTACGTGGGCTCTATCATCACCCTCCTGGTTCTGGGCTCCGCCGGGCTCATCCTGGGGGCCCTGGGGCCAGGGCTCGAGGCCATGGGCCTGGAGCCGGCCCTCTCCCTGTCGAGCCTCCAGACCGCGGGCATCCTCACCGCCGGCATCGTGGCGTTGGGGTTGGCCTTCTGGTTGGCCGGCGAGGTATGGAACCTCGACGAGACCGCCATTCTGCGGGAGCTGATCCCGCGGAACGCCCGGGAGCGGAGTCTCTTCGTCCTGCTGTCGCTCGCCGCGGGCGTCGGTGAGGAGGTGGCGTATCGCGGCTATCTGGTTACGGTACTCGGGGCGCTGTTCGAGGGGCCCTGGGTGGCCGCGGCCGTCTCCTCGCTGGCGTTTTCGCTGTTGCACGCCTACCAGGGCCCCCTGGGCATCCTCCGCAGCGGCCTGATGGGGTTCCTCTTCGCGGCCGCCTTCATCCTCCATGGCTCCCTCTGGCCCCTGATCGTCGTCCACGTCGTCGTCGACCTTTTCTCCGGATTCGTTCTGGGACCCCGCATGCTCCTCAAGGAAGATCCCGCCTCATGACCCTCGATCTCGCCCTGATCGCCGACGCCGCCACCGTGGACGGGTCGGGCAAGCTGAACATCCTCGGAGTCTTCGATCACATCGCCGTGGCGGAGTTTCCGGCCCGACACGAGCGCATGTGCTTCGTCATGCGCTTCCGGGCGGAGCCGGCGGAGGCGGGGGACCACGAGATCGAGGTCCTCATCCGGGACCCCAAAGGTGACGAGATGGCCCGGATGTCCGGCTCCATCGACCTTGGGGCCGTGATGGGTCGGGAGTCGGTCCACATCCCCCAGCTCCTGCACCTGGACGGCTTCGTCTTCCCTTCGGCGGGCACCTACGTGGTGCAGGTGGAGATCGACGGTGTGCTGGACCGGGAGGTGGATCTGGAGGTCTCCAGAGCCACGCGGATCCCCCAGGCGTAGCCTCGTCCCGATCCGGGCCCGCGGCGAGGTCTGGTAGACCCGGGGTCCGGCGAGACGTGCCGGGAACCGAGCAGAACGAACGTTCTTGAACGCCGCGAGGAGCCGGGCCGTGCGACCCCCGGTGGCCCCCGGGGCCGGCGGAGGCCCTTCGGCAGGGGAGACCGCGGGTCCCTCCCGCGACCGACCGCGACGCCCGTCGGGACGCATGGGGGCATCCGGTCCTGCGCTTAACCTGTTGCAAGACTCCTGGAATTACCTTGCCGAAACAAGGATTCCGGGTTGATGGTAGAAGAGCCATGATCATCAACGTGAACTTCGAGGAGATGCTCGCCCTGCGCGCCGGTGCCCAGGCGATCCTTCGGGATGTGCCCGGAACCCGTGTGGCCGTGGCCGCTCCCCCGGAGGCGCGGGAGCTGGTGGAGGCGCTTCCGCCCCTGGAAGGGGATCTCTCGGTGTACACGTACCACGACCTGGCCACGCTGCGCCGCGGCGTGGAGGCGATTCTGGAGGTGCTGCGGGACGAGATGGACCGCAGCATCGTCGCGGCCCATCCCGGCGCCGAGTCGGCGGTCACCTCCTATTTCGACTACGCCCACGCCCTGTCCGTGCTCGGTCGACTGCGGGACTCCGCCGCCGAGATGGAGGCCATGATCGAGCTTGTCACGGGCCGGCCGCCCGACGAGGATACCGTCCGGAGCTTCGTCTTCCCCGACTGACTCCGCAGGGCTTCCTCCCCACTCCCCGTCCCGTGGCCGACCGGATCCAGGCCCTCCAATCCCTCCTCGAACGGCGCCCGGACGACCCGCGGCTCCGGTTCGGCCTCGCCCTCGAGTTGCTGAAGGCGGACCGGCTCGAGGACGGGATCCGGGAACTCCGAGCCTACCTGGCGCATTCCGACGACGAGGGGAACGCCTGGGGCCGCCTGGCGGCGGCGCTGGCCGCGCTGGGTCGGATCGACGAGGCCCGGGCCGCGTATGCCCGGGGCATCGAGGCGGCCACCCGCCACGACCATCCGACCCTGGTGGAGGAGTTCGAGTTGGCCCTCGAGGACCTGTCTTGACCCTGACGAGCCACGCAGGCTTCGAAGAGGAGGCGCTGGTCCACATGGACGCCGTCTACCGCTTCGCGTTGCGGCTCACGGGCTCGCAGGACCGGGCCGAGGACCTGGTGCAGGACACCTTCCTGCGCGCCTACCGGTCCTGGGACCAGTACGAGCAGGGGACCCGGGCGAAGAGCTGGCTCTTCACCATCGCCCGGAACCTCTTCCTGAGGCAGGAGGAGCGCGGGAAGCGGCACGACGAGATCGTCCGCGAGGAGACCGCACGGGGTTCCGGCGGCGCTGCCGTGGCCGAGAGCGTGATCAACCCGGTCTGGGTTTCCACCATGGGGAGCGATCCCGAAGGCCGCTTCTTCAACGCCATCGTGGACGACGAGGTGCTCCGGGCCATCGACGCCCTTCCCGAGGAGTATCGCACCGCCGTGGTGCTCTCCGACGTGGAGGGGCTCTCGTACCAGGAGATCGGCGAGCTGATGGACGTTCCGGTCGGGACGGTGAAGAGCCGGCTCTTCCGCGGCCGCAGGCGGCTTCAGGAGGTGTTGTACGACTTCGCCGTGGAGATGGGCTACATCGCCGCCGCGGAGTCCACCAGGAATGCGGGAGAGGAGACATGATCCTCGATGCGATCAGGCGGTTGTTCGGCAAGGGGAGAGAGCCCCGCGACCCGGAGGTTCCGTGCCGGGAGGCCCTGGCCCGGATCTACGAGCTCATGGACGGAGAGCTCGACGCGGGAGAAGCCGCCCAGGTGGACGAGCACTTCAAGGTGTGCGCCGCCTGCTACCCCCACCTCAAGCTCGAGGAGTGCTTCCGGGAGCGCATCCGGACCGCGCTGGGGGAGACCGAAGTGCCCCCCGAGGTCCGCGGCCGACTGCTCGAGCTCCTGGCCCGGGAGGAGGAAGCCGGGGCCGGTTGAGGGTGCCGCCACCCCCCGATTGGTGGCGCGCGAAGCCGGGTAGAGCCCGGGTGGCCCCTCAGGCCGTCCCCAGGGCCGGGACCGCCATCACCGGACAGGACGCCCCGGCGATCACCGACTCGGTGACGTCCCCCCCCGTCCGGCCGAACCCCCCTTTGCTCCAGGTGGTCGAGAGGTAGATGGCGTCGACGGCCAGCTCGTCGGCCGCCCGCAGGATCCCCTCCACCACCTCCCCCGGCCGCTCCTCCAGGGTCCAGCGGCAATACGGGAGCTGCGGAGCGTCCTGCACCCGGGGCCCCTCCCCGTCGGACACGTGGAGGAGCACGATCTCCAGATCCGGGTCGTCCAGGAGGGCCGCGCTGCGGACCGCCCGGAGCATCGCGGGCTTGGCGTCCGTGGCGGGGTCCACGGGCAGCAGGATGCGCTGAAGGGTCACCTCCCCCGTGGCGCCGTCGACGAAGGAACGCCCCTCGGCCGGCACGAACAGGGTGGGAAGCTTCGTCTCCCGGGCCATGCGCTGCGCGGTCGAAGGCTTGAGCAGCGCCGCGAATCCGCTCCGCCCTTCGGTGCCGGTCACCAGCATGTCCACCGGGTGCCGCGCGATGTAGGCCTTGGCGGCCTTCACCGGATCTCGTCCCTCCATCTCCACTTTCTGGACGGCCCGGGCACCGGGCAGGCCGCTAAGGGAACCGGTGGCGCGCCAGCCTTCCAGCGTGGTCCGGATGCGGGGGAAGTCCCTGTGTTGGCCCGGCTCCCGGTGAGGAACCGAGTGGAGGAGGGTGAAGCGGCTGCCCAGACGGACGGCGATGGCCAGGGCGTGGTGGAAGGCCCGGGTGCTGCCTGCGGAGAGGTCGGTGGGGTGGAGGACGAACTCCACGGGGCGCTCGCCCCCGTCGATGAGAAGGCTCAACGCAGGTCGCTCCGTTGACGGGTCGGACGGAATCGCGTGCCTCAACGTAACCGCTCCGGACCTTCGATGCGCGAAGGCTGCGGTGCCGAGGCGGGGGCTATAGCTTGGCTGGGAACGGCGCCGGGGATCGGCGGATCCTCCGGCGGTCCGACGTCCCTCGCCCCTGAGTCCCTTGGAGGTTTCGATGCCCCGGTGGTTCCCCGGAGGTGGCACCGCCACCGTCGCCGCCCTCCTCCTCGTCCTGTGGCCCCGCCCTGGATTCGCCCAGGACAGCCACTACTGGTCGGAACAGTACGGGACCCGGGCCGCGCTCCTCGGCGGCGCCATGATCGGGTCGGTCCGGGACCTGAGCTCGACCTACTACAACCCCGGCGCGACGGCCCTGAACCTCGAAGCCCGCTTCCTCTTGAGCGCCCGGGCCTACCGCAATGCCAAGACGACCCTGGTAGACGGGGCCGGGGATGGAGTCGATCTGACCAACTCGAGCCAGCGGCCGCTGCCGACCTTTCTGGCGACCCCCATCGAGTTCGACTGGCTCGGCAAGCACCGCCTCGTCTATTCGGCCCTGACCCGGCAGCAGTTCGACGCGGACCTGTCCACCAACCTCATCCGGGATCTCGATATCCTTCCGGCCCCCGGAGAGGAGCGCACCGCGAGCGCCTACACCGGCACCACGGAGCTTCGGGAGACCTGGACGGGGATCACGTGGGCCTACCCGGTCACGGAGCGCATCGGCGTCGGCGTCACCCCGTACCTGGTGATCCGGAGCCAGACGCTCCGGGCCCAGACCCTGATCCAGATCGCCACGCAGGCCGGGGACGTGACCATCGCCACCCGGCTGCGGAACCGGAACTACCGGCACTACCGGGGGCTGGCCAGGATCGGGGTCTCCGGAGAGTTCGGCCGCTGGTCCATGGGCGTGGCGGCCACGACACCCAGCGTGTCCATCGGCGGTAGCGGCCAGGCCGGCTTCAACGGGTCCCTGGCGGGCCTCGAGGGGGCGGACGACGTGCTGGCCTCGAACATCCAGACCGACCTCTCCCCCACCTTCGAGAGCCGCTGGGCCCTGGGTGGAGGCTTCGGGCTGCAGCTCGGCGGTACCCGCCTGCACGGGAGCGCGGAGTGGTTCCAGGCGGTGGACCCGTTCACCGCGCTCGACGCCGAGGGTTTCATCCCCCAGACGGGCGGCGAGCCCATGGAGAACGACATCGTCGCCGAGTACGCCTCCGTCTTGAACTGGGGATTGGGGCTGGAGCAGAGCCTCGGGAGCGCGATGCTCTTCCTCGGCGTCAACACGGACCGGGCGGCGGGGAATCCCGACGCTCCGGCGGTGTCCACGGGAAGCCTGACCACCTACGATCTGTGGCACTACAGCGTGGGTGGGTCGTTCCGCGTCGGCCGGTCGGAGTTCATGCTGGGCCTGGGGTTCGCGAGCGGCTCCCAGCCCTTCCCCCAGGTGCTGGATCTCGGCGACGTCGACGACGCCATCGAGGTGCCGACCACCAAGGTGGACTTCCGCTACCGGCAGTGGACGATCGTCTTCGGCTACGAGTTCGCCACGGGTGGGGACGACGACGAGGAGGGCGGGGGGAGCTGACCGACCCGGGCCGCCGGCCACCGCGGGCCGCCTCCCTCCCGGCGACCCCCTCCCCGGGGGCGTCCGGCCGGCCGGGTACGCGGGCCTCCTAAGCGGGAGCCGATCCACGTTCCGACGGCGTCCCCCGGGGCCACCGGCCCGAGGGCTTTCCCGCCCCCCGTAGCGTCCCGGGGCCGGGTTGCGGCCCCCCCGCTTTTCGGAGAGAGTAGGCCACCCTCTCGACGGCCCCCTGGCGGGGGCACGGCACGGCCCTCTCAGGAGCTTGAATGGCGACGGCGCACCAGCGGGAACGGATCCTGGACCGGCCCATCGAGGACGAGATGAAGGAGTCCTTCCTGGACTACTCCATGAGCGTCATCGTGCAGCGGGCCCTCCCCGACGTGCGGGACGGCCTCAAGCCGGTCCACCGGCGGATCCTCTTCGCCATGCACGAACTCGGGCTCCGCCCCGACCGGCCGTACAAGAAGAGCGCCACCGTGGTGGGTGACGTCCTGGGCAAGTACCACCCCCACGGCGACTCCGCCGTGTACGACGCCATGGTCCGCATGGTCCAGGAGTTCTCCCTCCGCTATCCCCTGGTCGACGGGCAGGGGAACTTCGGCTCCATCGACGGGGACTCCGCCGCCGCCTACCGCTACACCGAGGCTCGGCTGGCGAGGGTGGCGGAGAGCCTCCTGGACGACATCGACCAGGAGACGGTCGACTTCGCCGACAACTTCGACGGCCGGCTGCAGGAGCCGGTGGTCCTCCCGGGACGCATCCCCGGCCTGCTGGTGAACGGGAGCTCCGGGATCGCCGTTGGGATGAGCACCAACGTGCCACCCCACAACCTCCGGGAGGTCGCCGCGGCGGTGAAGCAGCTCGCCATCGACCCGGACTGCACGGTGGACGACCTGATGCGCCACCTGCCGGGCCCGGACTTCCCCACCGGCGGCTTCGTCGTCGGGCGGGACGGGATCCGGGACATGTACCGGGAGGGACGGGGGCGGGTGGTCATGCGGGCCCGGGTCGTGAAGGAGGCCCTCCGGGGCGGGAAGTCCCAGCTGGTGGTCACCGAGATCCCGTACGCGACCTCGAAGTCCAAGATCATCGAGCAGATCGTCACCCTGACCCGGAAGGGGAAGGTGGACGAGATCTCCGACCTGAGGGACGAGTCGGACCGGGACGGGCTCAGGCTGGTCATCGAGCTCAAGCGCGGCGCCGACGCCAGCCGTGTCCTCCGGGCGCTGTACAAGAAGACGTACCTGCAGGCGACCTTCGGCGCCATCATGCTCGCCCTGGACCGGGGACAGCCCCGGGAGATGGACCTCAAGCAGATCCTGCAGCACTACCTGGACCACCGCATCGAGGTGGTGCAGCGGCGGTCCCGCTTCCAGCTCGAGAAGGCCGAGGCGGAGCGGCACATCGTCCAAGGGCTGCTGGCGGCCCTGGATCACATCGACGAGGTGATCCGGATCATCCGGGGCGCCAAGGACCGGCCCGAGGCCAGCGAGAAGCTCCAGGACCGGTTCGGGCTGAGCGAGATCCAGGCCGACGCAATCCTCAACATGCGCCTGGGCAAGCTCACCCGCCTGGAGCGGAACGAGCTCAAGGCCCGGCTCGAGGAGCTCATGGCCCAGATCGAGGAGCTCCGGGACATCCTGGGGAGCGACGAGCGGCAGATCGAGGTGGTGCTCGAGGAGCTCAACGACGTGGTCCAGGCCTTCGGCGACGAGCGACGCACCGAGATCCTCGAAGAGGCCACAGAGGAGATCCAGGAGGTGGAGGAGGAGGTGGCCGACGAGGACGTGGTGGTCACCGTCTCCCACGAGGGCTTCGTGAAGCGCATGCCCATGCACCTGTACCGGCGGCGCCTGTCGTCGGGGAAGGCGCTGGCCGGCATGGAGCGCTACGAGGACGACTGGATCGAGGGGATCTTCGTCGCCCGGACCCAGGGGTGGATCCTGGCGTTCACGGAGGAGGGGCAGTGCCACTTCCTCCCCGTGCTCGAGCTGCCCGAGAGCGGCCGGGCGTCCCGGGGGCAGAGCGTGTACTCGTTGTTGCCCGGGGCGGAGCGGGGCGACCGCATCGTGTCGATGGTTCCTGTGGACGACCTGGAGGAGACCGACCGGGTGCTGGTCTTCGTGAGCCAGGGCGGCCTCGTGAAGCGCACGGCCCTGGAGGAGTTCTCCAACCCCCGCTCCACCGGCCTGATCGCCGCCGGCGTGCAGGAGGGGGACCGGATCCTGGCGGTGGCCCTCTCCGACGGCACCGCCGAGGTCATGCTCCTGTCCCGGGAGGGGCGGGCCATCCGCTTTGCCGAGACCGACGTCCCGGTGCAGGGACGCACCGCCCGGGGCGTGAAGGGCATCGCCCTGGAAGACACCGGCGCCGTGGTGGGCGTCCTGCTGCTCCGGCGGGACGCCGCGGTGCTCACCCTGTCCGAGGACGGCAGCGGCAAGCGCACTCCGGCGTCCGACTTCCCGGTCCAGAAGCGGGGCGGCCAGGGGACCCTGGTGGGGAGCGGGGGGACGTCGCCCATCGTGGCCGCGCTGGAGGTCGCCGCCGAGGACGGGGTCATGGTGATCACCGCCGCCGGCGCGGTGACCCGGGCGGCCGCATCGGACATCCCGCTGCAGGGTCGACGCACCCAGGGCCGCCGAGTGGTGAAGGTGGCCGCCGGCGACCGGGTGGTGGAGGTGACCCGTGCCGTGGGCTCGGAGCCCCGGCGGGACACGGGTGAGGACGGGGGGGACAGCCCGCAGGACGCTTCCGGGAACGGTGCGTCGCCCCCTGCGGCGTCGGATCCGCCCGCCTCCGGGCCGGAGACCTCGGGCGGGGCGGCCCCGGCGGACACGTCCCGGAATCCGGATCGCCCGGCTCCTGGACCCGACGGCGGGGACGCGTCACCGGACGACGAGGGACGGGGCGAGGGACAGCTGGACCTGCTGGGGGAGTGACGGCCCCGGCGAAAACCACGATCGAGATCACACACTTTCGAGAGGTGCCGTAGATGAAGTTCCTGGTTCTGGGCGGTGGCGCCCAGGGATCCGCCGCCGCCTTCGACCTCGTACGTCGACCCGAGGTCACCCGGGTGGTGGTGGCCGACGCGGACCCCGCCCATCCCCGCCCCTTCCTGAAGCCCCACATCGGCGACCGGCTCGCCTTCGAGCGGCTCGACGCCACGGACCACGGGGCGGTGCGGGAGGCCATGGCCGACGCCGACGCGGTGGTGTGCGGGCTCCCCTACTTCTTCAACTACACCATGGCCGAGCTGGCCGTGGAGTCGGGGTGCCACTACTGCGACCTGGGGGGCAACACGGAGCTGGTGGAGAAGCAGCGCACCCTCCACGACGAGGCGAAGCGCCGGGGCCTCAGCATCATCCCCGACTGCGGGCTGGCGCCGGGGATGGTGAACATCCTGGCCCAGGCGGGGATCGACGCCCTGGACGACACCGCGTCCGTGAAGATCCGGGTCGGGGGGCTGCCCCAGAACCCGCGGCCGCCCCTGAACTACCAGATCGTCTACTCCATGCAGGGCGTGCTGGACTACTACACCACCCTCTCCATCGTGCTCGAGGACGGGAAGCTGGTGAAGAAGGACGCCCTGTCCGACATCGAGCCCGTGGTCTTCGACGACCCGGTGGGCGAGCTGGAGGCCTTCCACACCGCCGGCGGCATCTCGACCATGCCCTACCGCTACCAGGGCGTGATCCCCCACATGGAGTACAAGACGCTCCGCTACCCCGGCCACGCCAAGATCATGTGGGCCATCCGGGAGCTGGGCCTCCTGTCGCTGGAGCCCGTACAGCACGGCGACGGCACCATCGTGCCCCGGGAGGTCTTCATCGACGTGGTCTCGCCACGCCTCCGGAACCCCGACGGTAACGACCTGGTGGCGCTCCGGGTCGAGGTGGAGGGGACCCGGGACGGCGAGGCCCGCACGGTACGCTACGACCTGGTGGACTACTACGACCGGGACAACCGCATCACCGCCATGATGCGGACCACGGGCTACTCGCTGGCGGTGACGTCCCTCATGCAGGCCGACGGACGGGTCGAGGCCAAGGGGGTGCACACCCCGGACGAGGCCATGCCCGCCGAGGCGTACATCGCCGAGCTGGCGAAGCACGGGATCGACATCCGGCGGACCGAGGAATAAAGGGGCCTGTGGCCCCTATCCGTGCCGCCCGTAGGCTGCACGCCCCTCCGACCGACGGCAACCCACCCCCATACTGCCCGGCGCCTGGCGAGGGACGGTCGCCCCCGGCACTTTGCAGCCCGGATTCGTGGAATCCGGCCGATCCAACCCTCGAGGTGAAGCCCCCCCGTGACCTTCGTCGCCCCCCTCCTCGGGATGGCCGTCCTCCTCGGGATCGCGGTCGCCCTCTCCACCGACCGGCGGGCCATCTCCCTCCGTACCGTCGGCGGCGCGTTCGCCATCCAGGTCGGCCTCGGGGCGCTGGTCCTCTACGTCCCGGCGGGGCGCCGCCTCCTGCAGGGTGTGGCGGGCGGGGTGCAGACGGTCATGGACAGCGCCCAGGCCGGGATCGACTTCCTCTTCGGCCCCCTGGCGGGGGAGGCCGCCGTAGAGGGCGGCCTCGGGTTCGTCTTCGCCTTCCAGGTCCTGCCCCTCATCGTCTTCTTCTCGTCGCTGATCGCGGTCTTGTACCACGTGGGGGTCATGCCCTGGGTGATCCGGGTCCTGGGCGGCGCGCTGCAGCGGGTCCTGGGGACCAGCCGGACCGAGTCCCTCTCCGCCACCGCGAACATCTTCGTGGGGCTCACCGAGGCACCGCTGGCGGTCCGGCCCTTCATCGCCGGGATGACTCGCTCCGAGCTCTTCGCCGTCATGGTGGGCGGGCTCGCTTCGGTGGCCGGGACGGTCCTGGGGGGCTATGCGGCCCTGGGCGTGGACCTCCGCTACCTGGTGGCCGCGTCCTTCATGGCGGCGCCGGGCGGGCTCCTCATGGCCAAGATCATGATCCCGGAGACGGCGCGCCCCGAGGAGGACGTGGACGCGGTCCTTGCGGAGACGGAGGGCCCGGTCAACGTCATCGACGCGGCGGCCACGGGGGCGGGATCCGGCTTGGTGCTGGCCGCCAACGTGGGGGCGATGCTCCTTGCCTTCATCGCACTCATCGCCCTGGCGAACGTGATCCTGGGCGCGGTGGCGGGGTGGCTCGGAGCCGGGGGGCTCACCTTCGAGGCGATCCTGGGTTGGCTGTTCGCGCCGGTGGCCTGGCTGGTGGGGGTGCCGTGGGCGGAGGCGCCCGCCGCGGGAGGTCTCTTCGGGCAGAAGCTCATCCTGAACGAGTTCGTGGCCTTCGTGAACCTGGTGGGGGCCGAGACGCCTCTCTCGGAGCGGACGACGGCGATCACCACCTTCGCCCTGTGCGGCTTCGCGAACTTCGCGTCCATCGCCATCCTCATCGGTGGGCTCGGGGGGATGGCCCCGAGCCGTCGCCAGGACATCGCCCGCCTGGGCGTCCGAGCGGTCGTCGCCGGGTCGCTGGCCAACCTCATGAGCGCGGCCATCGCGGGGTTGTTTCTGGGCCTGGGGTAGGTACAGACTTTCCGGCGGAGGTGTCGCACGACATAACCGCCCTCGTACCGGGTCCTCCCTCCATCCGGTGGTCCAGGTCGGAGGGTGACCCGGAGCCAACCCTGATGCTGATCCAGACCAAGCTCATTCGTCCTCGCCTCCCGGAGGACCTGGTGGATCGCCCTCGGCTGCGGCGTATTCTGGACGCGGGCCTGAAGCGCCGGGTCACAGTGATCTCCGCACCAGCCGGGTTCGGAAAGACCACGCTCGTTGCGGACTGGGCCTCCAGGGGAAACCGGCCCACCGCCTGGCTTTCGCTGGACCAATTCGACCAACGACGCCGGAGATTCGTCCAGTATCTCAGCGCCGCGGTGTCGAGGGTGGCCCCGGACGCCCTTCAGCGAACGGCGGGGCTGTTGAAGCATGCTTCGACACCGTGGGAGCAGCTGGAGGAGACCCTCCTGGCCGAGGTCGCCCGGATCGACACGCCACTGACGGTGGTTCTGGACGACTACCACCTCGTGGCCGGGGCCGAGAAACCCCTTCCGACCGGTCGGCTCGTGGAGAGCCTCCCGAAGACGGTCCACCTGTTGGTCCTCACCCGCGCCGACCCCCTCGACCTTCCCCTCTCCTTGTGGCGGGCTCGCGGCTCGCTTCAAGAGGTCGGTGCCGAAGAGCTCCGGTTCACCCGCGCCGAGGCCGACGCATTCCGCCGGGCTGCATCGGAAGGATCGGAGCGAGAGCCCGGCCGTCCGGACGTTCTGGAAGGGTGGCCCGCGGGGCTCCGCCTGGAGCGTCTCATCCGGGAGCGGGGCCGGTCGCGCGATCCCATGGTGGGTAGCGGATCACTCGTAGAATCCGCCGAGGCTTTCATCCGGGCCGAGGTCCTGACGGACCTTCCCGGGGAGCTGGAGTCCGTCCTGCTCGCGACGACGGTGGCGGAGCGCTTCTGTGTCGATCTCTGTGTACATGTGCTGACCGGTCTGGGCATGGAGCCGGACCCCGCGCTCCGCAACCTCGAACGGATCCACGAGCTGAACCTCTTCGTCACCGTCATGGAGGGTGAGGAGGGCTGGTATCGACACCACCCCTTGTTCCGGGAGGTGACCAGAGCCGTTCTGCAGGAATCGATCCCTGCGGACACTCGACACGCCGCGGCGGAGGAGGCGGCCGGGTGGTTCGAAGCCCGGGATCGGGTGGAGGAAGCGGTGCAGATCTGGCTCGACGTCGGGGACGTGGACCGCGCCTCGAGCGTCGTGGGAGGACGGTTGGACGAGGTCCTGGTCCAGGACGTGACGAGGGGTCGTCTGATGGCCTGGCTCGACCTCTTCCCCGAGGGGGCCGAAGAAGGCCGCGTGCCTCTTCTTCTCGCCCGGGCCGCCGTGGCGGTCCGACGGGGTGATCTGGCCGCCCTCCGGGACCTGTCTCGTCGGGCTCGTCGATTGCTGTCGGGCCCCGGGTCGTCAGCCCAGGACGACGCGATGGAGTGGATGCTCGACGGCGTGGACGCGTACGAGCGGTACTGGAGTGGCGATATCGGGAAGGCTCTCGAGCTTTCCAGGAGCGTTCTGGACCACACCGCCGTCCGGGCTTCGGGGTGGACCTGGACGGCGGGCTTCCATATGCACGCCCAGAGTCTGGCGTGCCTGGGGCGGCGAGGCGAGGCGCAGGCGGCGCTGGCGGAGATCGAGCGAAGGGACTTCGAGCGGGGGAGCCCTCACTTCGGCGACACCCTCGCCGTCCGGATTGCCGTGGACCTCATCGGAGGGGAGGTCCAGGAGGTGGCGCGGCACGCTCATCGCGTCCTCGTGGCGAGTGAGACGCTGGACATCGCGGACTACTGGATCGGGTGCGTCCGCTACGGGCTCGGTGTGGCGGCGTACGAGGGGAACGATCTCGAGGAGGCCGCGCGGCAGTTCGAGATCGTGAGAGGGCTGCCGTTCGATGTGCCCGCCTTCGTGTATCAAGCGGCTCTCGTCGGCTCGAGTCTCACGGCCCGTGCACGAGGCGACTCCCCGGCCGCCCAGGAGTTCGCCAGCACGTGCCTGACCCACGCCCTCGAGACGAGGGACGCCCGTGCCCTGGATGTCGCCGAGTCCCTGGCCACCCGGTTGAAGGTCTGGGACGGCGGGGAGTTCGGAGCTCCTCCGCGCCTGGTCGGCCCCACGATGATGGGGCCGTGGCTCGAGTTTCCCGCCGTGACCTTCGCCCGGGCGGCCGTCGGCGGTCGCGTGGGGATGACCTCCGAGGAGGCCCTGGCGCATGTCGATCGGGCGTTGGCGCTGGCGCGAACCCTTCACGTCCGGCGGGTGATCCTGGGCCTCGAGATCGCCCGGAGTCTGCTCCTGGAGCGAATCGGACGAGTCGACGAGGCACGCCGGGAGTTGGCCCGCGCATTGGATGAGTGCCGACGGCTCCGTTTGATGCGGACGATCCTGGACGTGGGGGTGGATATCGGACCCCTCCTCCGGGCCGTCCCGGTCTCGGGTGAGCTCGCCGAGTATCGCGATCGGGTCCTCCGGGATCTGGAGGCGGAGCACTGGCGGGGGGCCCAGTCCGGTGGGCTGGGTGTCCACCTGACCCCCCGGGAGCGAGAGGTCCTCGGCCTGCTGATTCAGCGCCTGACGAATGCGGAGATCGCCGAGCGACTCCACGTGGGCTCCGAGACCGTGAAGTCCCACCTCGCCTCGATCTACCGGAAGATGGGTGTGAGGGGCCGGCGGGAAACGATTGCACGGGTGGCGGGCACGGACCACTCCCCCATGTCCTGAGGCGACCTTCCGTCGAAGGAGGCCGGGCGCGGACGTTACCGGGTCGTTACATCCCTTCCCCTGAATTCCCCCGTTTCGGGGGATGTGCGACCTCGGGGGAGCGGGTAGACTGTCGCGACTTACCCGCCCCATCATTGGAGCCGCCGTCGTGTTCAGCCAGTGCCCATCCCACCCCGAGAAAGAGCGTGCCCGCGGAATCTCTGCCGGTACGCTCGGCCTGCTCGTGGCGATGTCGTCGGTCCTCGCTACCGGCGTCGGAGGGCAGGAGGCCGAGAGATCGGCCTCGGACGTAGCCGCCGAGCTGGCCAACCCCAACACCGTCCTAGGCTCACTGAGCTTCAACTTCGACTACACCGCCTTCGGCGGCACACTGGACGGGGCGGGCGATCAGAGTTCCTTCCTGGTCAGCTTCCAGCCGTCTCTTCCCTACCCCCTGGGTGAGGGAGTCAATCTGTTCCTCCGGCCCAACATCCCCGTCGTCCTCGACCAGCCGGTGCCCACGGAATCAGGGTTCAGCTCCGCCGGGGTGGAGCTGGGTGAGATCGGGTTCGACCTGGGGGTCGGCAAGACGTTCTCCAGCGGCTGGGTCCTGGTCGGAGGGCTGGTCGGAACGTTGCCGACGGCGACCGACGACCGCCTCGGCAAGGGCCATTTCGCTCTCGGACCGGACGCCCTCGTCGCCAAGGTAGGGAGCTGGGGCGCCGCGGGTCTCCTGCTGACCCACCAATGGGACCTGGCCGGGGCCGACGACGGGGAGGACACGAGCCTGACCGGCGGTCAGTACTTCTACACCTTCAACCTCGGGGGCGGGTGGCAGATCGGCGGGAGCCCGACCTTCGGGTACGACCACACCGCAGTCGAGGGCCAGCGGTGGACGTTCCCCATCGGAGGGGGGGTCAGGAAGACGGTGATCCTGGGCAGCACACCGCTGCGACTCGCCGGGGAGTACTGGTATTTCCTGGCCCAGGCCGACGCCTTCGGGCCGGACTGGCGGTTCCGGGTGGTCGTGACCCCGGTGGTGCCGCTTCCGTGGTGAGAACGACGGCGATCAGGAAGGGCGGTGTGGTCCACAGGAACGAGCTGCGTTAGACCCATGAACCGCGCGTTCTTCTTGGCCCTGGTCCTGATCGGCCTGCGTGTCGGATCCCTCGCAGCGCAGGAGTCCGAGCCGCCGGGCTTCTGGGAGCTGCCGGGCACGGAGTTCTGGATGAAGTTCGGCGGCTACGTGAAGGCCGACGTCATCTACGACGTGGACGGGACCCGGGACCCGGACCAGTTCCTGATGAGCACGATCCCCGTGGAGGGCGATCCCGATTACCGGGCGGGTGGATACCTGCACTTCATGGCGAAGGAGACCCGCTTCAACTTCGACATCCGCCGGAGTGCCCAGGACCATTTTCCACTCCGTGGCTTCCTGGAGGGGGACTTCTTCTCGGAAGGCAACCGGTTTCGCCTCCGACACGCCTACGTCGAGGCGGGCGAGTTCACCGTCGGGCAGACGTGGACGACCCTGTCCACCCTCTCGGTCCTTCCGTTCTTCATCGACTTCGCGGCCGGCGACGCCCTCTTCGGCGGCCGTTCGGCCCAGGTTCGTTGGACCCGGCAGGTCAACGACGGATGGAAGCTGGCCGTGGGGCTCGAGGAAGTCGTGTTCAAGGGCATCGACAACCCCGAGGACCAGCCGGGAGCGGCCCGCATCCGGCTCCCCCTGCTCGCGGTGCGGGCGGACTACACCTGGGATACGGGCACCCTGATCGTCGGGACGAGCGCGGCGGAGCTGAGGTGGTCGGCCGGTTCCGGCGGCCCGAACGCGTCAGCCCTCCAACTGGCCGGGCTGGTGGCGGTTCAGCAGACGCTGCCCACCGGCACGACGCTCATGGCCCACCTGTCGGGAGGGGTCGGGGCGGGGGAGAACGTGATCGCCTTCGCCGGGAGCCGCGCCAACGCCGTTCTGCTCTCCGACGGCACGCTCGACGCCATGCCGGTCCTGGCGTTCATCGCCGGGGTGACCCAGCCGTGGACCGACGAGCTTAGCAGCGACCTCTCCGTCGCGTACGGTTGGCTCGACGCCCCGCCCTCCCGCGAACCGGATGCCCTCATGAACGGCGGGCTCGCCCACCTGAACCTGGTGTGGCGGCCCTTCCCCGCCTTCGCGACCGGCATCGAATACATGTGGGGCGGCCAGCGGGTCACGAGCGAGGCGTTCGGGCGGGCGTCCCGCTTCCAGGCCATGACGGCCTTCTACTTCTGACGCCCACTCCTGGCTGCCCCCGACAGCTGCCGACTCAGACGGTCCCCCAGAGGACCAAGGAAAGCACGATGAGCACCCTGATGATATGCAACAGTGGGACCACGCCGGCCACCGAGCGCAGGAGGATTGCGTCGGTGCTCATCGTCGCGGCCGTGCTGACCGTCTCCACGGCGGCCTGTGCGGACGGGAGCGGCCAGGCCGGGCAGGAGACCCGCACGCAGGACTTCACCTCCATGCAGTCGGAGGACGTCGAACCCGTCCAGATCGAGATCGACGTGGAGGCCGCGGCGGAGAGACTCGCCGGGGGCGTCCGGTTTCCCACGATCTCCAACGAGGACCGGGACGACTTCGACACGGCAGCGTTCGACGCCTTCCACGACTACCTGGAAGAGACCTTTCCGAACGTCCATCGAACGCTCACCCGGGAAGTCCTGGGTGATCCTCGCCCCTACAGCCTCCTCTACACGTGGGAGGGCACGGACCCCTCGCTGGAGCCCGTCATCCTGATGGCGCACCAGGACGTCGTGCCCATCGCCAATCCCGACGCGTGGTCCTACGACCCGTTCGCCGGCACGATCGACCAAGGCTACCTCTGGGGCCGGGGCTCCTGGGACGACAAGGGGATGATCTTCGCGATCATGGAAGCCGCGGAGATGAAGATCCAGGAGGGCTTCCAGCCCACGCGAACCTACTACTTCGTGATGGGGCAGGACGAGGAGGTCGGGGGCGGAGAGGGCGTCGGGCACATCGCCGACGTCCTGGAGGAGCGGGGAATGGGCGAGGCCTACCTGGTCTTCGACGAGTCGGCGCCCCTCGTCGAGGGATTGTTCCCCGGCATTCCCGACAACACCGCACTCGTCGGTATCGCTCAGAAGGGATATCTGAGCCTCGAGCTCCGGGTCGACGGGGTGGGGGGGCATTCGTCCCAGCCGCCGGAGACCTCCGTGATCGGTATCCTGGCGGAGGCCATCACGAAGGTCGAGGCCAACCCGTTCCCCTACAAGCTCAACGACGCGCTTCGCCATCAGTATCGCTGGATGGGCCCGGAGCTGCCCGAGGATCAGCAGGACATGTACGCCGCCGTCGCCTTCGGCAACGACGACGAGATGACGGAGCTCGAGCAGCAGTTCATCGAGATGATGGAGGGCAACGAGCTCACCCGGGCAATGCTGCACACGACGACCGCCGTGACCATCGTCGAGGGTGGCGTCAAGGCGAACGTCATGCCACCGACGGCCCGGGCGGTCGTCAACTTCCGACCCACGATCGGCGACAGCAAAGAGTACATCATCGACTACCTCCACGAGGTGATCGATGACGACCGGGTGACGATCACGGACATCTCCCAGTCCACGCCCGCGACCTTCGTCGCGGATCCGTACAGCGACCAGTACAAGCTGATCGAACGGACCCTGCGTCAGGTCTACGGCAACGAGATCGTCGTGGCCCCGTTCTTCGTCGTGGGCGGCGCGGACGCGAAATACTTCGCGGCCAAGCCCCTGGGGGTGAACACCTACACCGTCACCCCTCTCCAGCTCGAGTCCGTCGCCGACATGCCCCGCCTGCACGGCGTCGACGAGCGGATCCAACTGTCCGAGATCGGCCGCTCGATCACGTTCTACTATCAGCTCATGTCCAACATCGAGGCGCTCTGACCTCGAGCAGAGGAGTCATACCATGAAGGAGATATCGATCTGGCTGGCAACGGTGGTCACCCTCCTGGTCATGAGCGTACCGGCTCACGCCCAGGAACCACCGTCCGTCACCCTGATCACCAACGCCAGGATCTTCGACGGCGTGAACGAGACCCTGATCGAAGGTGACGTACTCGTCGAAGGCAATCTGGTGACCCAGGTGGGTGGCGACATCACTGCTCCGAGGGGCGCCACCGTCATCGACGCCGGGGGCCGGACCGTGATCCCGGGGCTGACCGACATGCATTGGCACATGGCCCTGGCGGAACTGCCCATGACCTTCGTGCTGAGCGGGGATGCCTTCGAGGTGGGCATCCGCTCGACACTCGCTTCTCCCAAGACGCTGATGCGCGGGTTCACCACCGTGCGTGACATGGGCGGCAGCACCTTCGCCCTCAAGAGGCTCATCGACGAGGGGCTGTTCGCCGGGCCGCGCATCCTGCCGTCGGGGCCCATGATCAGCCAGACGGGGGGGCACTTCGATTATCGCCTGCCCAATCAGATCCCCGATCGCGCGGGTCTGATCGATTACTGGGGTCGCGTCGGCATGGTCGCGGTCGCCGATGGGCCTACCGAGGTTCGGAAGCGGTCCCGCGAGGCGTTCATGCTGGGCGCGACCCAGGTCAAGATCGCAGGCGGCGGCGGTGTGGCCTCGACGTACGACCCGGTCGATGCGCGCCAGTACTCCCTGGAAGAGATGCAGGCTCTCGTCGACGTGGCCGAGAGCTACAACAGCTATGTGGCTGCACACATCTTCACCGACGATGCCATCCAGATGGCGGTGAGAGCCGGCGTGAAGAGCATCGAGCACGGCCACCTGATGGGCCGGGAGACCCTTCAGATGATGAGGGACAACGACGTCTGGCTGAGCATCCAGCCCATTCTGAACGACGAGGATGCCGAGGAGTTCCCGAACCCGGAGTCCAACAGGAAGTTCGCCGAGGTGACGGCCGGCACGGAGACGATCTACCCGCTGGCGAAGGAAATGGGCGTGAACATGGCCTTCGGAACGGACCTCTTCATGAGCGCCGAGTCCGCGGCCAAGCAGGGAAAGCTGCTGGCCAAGCTGTCCAACTGGTTCACCCCGTACGAGGCGCTCAGGATGGCGACGTCGGAGAACGCCCGGCTGATGGAGCTGTCGGGGCCGCGGCATCCGTACCGGGAAGGGCCCCTGGGCGTGATCCAGGAAGGGGCCTATGCCGACATGATCATCGTGGACGGTAACCCGCTGGAAGACCTGGATCTGGTCGCCGATCCCGAGAACAACTTCCTGGTCATCATGAAGGACGGGGTCGTCTACAAGAACACCCTGGAGAACTGAGTGAGGTGCCCGGATCCAGGGCGACCTGGATCCGGGGCGTCACCATCCGGCGCGTCACAACTGACCGATCGAGGCGGCGTCGGCACCGACCGAGGATGTCGGTCGGGAATCCCCGAGACCCCAATAGCCTGAATCCCGAGGTGCAACCATGAAGAGACCTGCGACGTTCATTCTTGCGGCCATGATGCTCGCCTCATTGAGTGCCGAGGCCCATGCGCAGGAGGCAGAACCGATCACCCTGATCACGAATGCAAATGTCTTCGACGGCGTGAACGAAGCGCTGTTGGAGAATGTCGACGTTCTGATCGAAGGGAATCTCATCAGCCGGATCGCCAGCGACATCGCGCCGCCCAGCGGCGCCGAGGTGATCGACGCCGGGGGTCGTACGATGATCCCCGGGCTGACCGACATGCACTGGCACATGACGATGGCGGAGGTGCCGCAAGCCACGATCCTGACCGGAGACGCGTACGAGATCGCCGCCCGGGCGGTCCCGACGGCGGAGAAGACCCTGATGAGGGGGTTCACCACCGTACGCGACATCGGTGGCAACAGCTTCTCCATCAAGAAGTTGATCGATTCGGGGGTCATCCCCGGCCCCCGCATGCTGGTGGCGGGACCGCCGATCAGCCAGACGGGCGGGCACTACGACTATCGCCTGCCCCACGAGGTGCCGGCGGAGAGCACGCTCGACTACTGGGGGAGGACCGGCTTCTTCGTGATCGCCGACGGGGTACCCAACGTTCAGCAGCGCGCCCGGGAAGTGTTCCGGATGGGGGCGAGCCAGATCAAGATCGCAGGCGGCGGGGGTGTGGCCTCGATCTTCGACCCCCTCGACGTGCGCCAGTATTCGTTCGAAGAGATGAAGGCCTTCGTCGACGTGGCCGAGAGCTACAACAGCTACGTCGCGGCCCACATCTTCACCGACGAGGCCGTACAGATGGCCGTACGAGCCGGGATCAAGAGCATCGAGCACGGGATGCTCATCGGCCGTGAGACCCTGGAGATGATGAAGGAGAACGACGTCTGGTTGAGCACCCAGGCGTTGCTGGACGATGAGGATCGCATGGTCTTCCCGACCGAGTCCTCCACCGCGAAGTGGTTGGAGGCCACGGCGGGAACGGACAACGTCTACAGGCTCGCCAAGGAGATCGGTGTCAAGATCGCGTTCGGAACCGACGCGATCATGGATCCTGGGATGGCCGCGAAGCAGGGCAAGTATCTGAGCAAGCTGATCCGCTGGTTCACGCCGTACGAAGCGTTGAAGATGGCGACGTCGGACAACGCAGAGCTCATGGAGTTGGCGGGGCCGCGTCACCCCTACCAGGAGGGGCCGCTGGGGGAGATCACCGTGGGCGCCTACGCCGACCTGATTCTCGTCGACGGCAATCCGTTGGAGGACCTGAGCCTCGTCGCCGATCCCGAGAACAACTTCGACCTGATCATGAAGGACGGGATCGTCTACAAGAACACCATCCAGTAGTGGAATCCTCGGTGGGCAATTGCGGGGGCCGGCCTCGGCCGGCCCCCGTCCCATGAAGAACCTCATGAACGACCCTTCGACCTCTGCCGGAGATCCACCATGTCCGTGATCGACACCATCAAGCGGGGCGCGACGACGACCAAGTGGATGGGCATCTTCCTGATCATCGCGGGCATTCTGGCGGTGATATCGCCATTCTGGGCGGGCCTGTCCGTGTCCGTGATGGTCGGCGTCCTCCTCCTCTTGAGCGGTCTCGTGCGGATCGTCATCGCCTTCCGCACCGGCCTGGCAGACGGATGGGTGCTCGGACTGGTCGGAGCCCTGACGGTGGCCGTCGGCGGGTATCTCCTCGCGCGGCCGGGTGCGGCGCTCCTGAGTCTCACCCTGGCGCTGGCCATCTATTTCATCGTCGTGGGCATCGTCGAAGTGATCGCCGCCTTCGGTGCGCGTCCGGCCGAGGGGTGGGGATGGATCCTGTTCGGAGCCGTCGTGACGGTGCTCCTGGGCCTCATGATCTGGCGGCAGTTCCCCCTCTCCGGGGCGTGGGCCATCGGAACGCTGGTCGGGGTGCGGATGATCTTCACCGGGTGGGCGTTCGTCACGATCGGTGGAACGGTGAAGCGCGCGGCGAAGGCCGCGAGCGACTGACGGACCCGTGGCGTCCGGAATCTCGATGACCTCCCCCCATTCCGCGGTCGGAGCGAGATGAAGAAGAGCGATTTCCCCTCTCGGGTCCGTGCGGCTCGGGGCGCCTTGCTCGTCTTGGCGATGGGCCTGGTTCCGGGGACTCCGGCCCTCGCCCAGCAGCCCGACACCACGGCGGCAGGGACGGTGGATATCCCCGACGACGAGCTCCGGGACTCCCACCTGGTCCTGGCCGGCGTCGATCTGGTGGAGGACGACTTCCCCGGCTCCTGGCCGATGTTCGGGACGACGACCCGGATGAAGATCGGGGTGGGGGTCCGGGCCAATTTCCTGTACGATCTCGACGGATCGCTGGACCGACGTCAGTTCCTGATGTCCACCATCCCCGTGGACGGGACGCCGGAGGCCGGCAGGAACGGCTACCTGAGCGTCTTCGCCTCCGAGAGTCGCTTCAACATCGACGTCCGCCGTTTCGAGGAGGGCCGACCTCCGCTCCAGCTGTTCATCGAGGGGGACTTCTGGCCCGACGGCAGTTCGTTCCGGCTCCGGCAGGCATACATGGTCGTGGGGGACTTCATCATCGGCCAGACCTGGACCACCCTCTCCGTCATGGAGTCCCTGGTCACCATGTACGACTTCGCGGGGGGGGATGCCCTGTTCGGGGGACGGACCACCCAGATCCGGTACCAGAGCCGCCTCTCCGACCAGTGGCGGCTGGGAGTGGGCCTGGAGAATCTCAGCTTCATGGGCATCGAGAACGCGCTCGATCAGTCCGGGGAGGAGAGCCGGCTTCTCCCGGTCCTCGCAGCCCGGCTGGACTACCATTGGTCCACGGGGCTGCTCGCCCTCGGATCCAGCGTCGGACAGCTGCGCTGGGACGGGGGGCTCGACGGCCCCGACGCCACGGCGCTTCGCTGGGACGCCGTCGTCGGCGGTCGTCAGTATCTGGGTGAGGACTACTTCACCTGGAACCTCTCCTACGGGCATGGGGCCGGCGAGAACATCATGGCCTTCGCCGGGAGCGAAGCCAACGCCGTCCTGACGGCCGAGGGGGATCTCGAGACCATTCCGGCCTTTGCGTTCGTGGCCGGATACGTGCACAAGTGGGCCGACCAGTGGGTGTCGAATCTGTCCTACGCCTACGGATGGTTGGACGCGCCGGAATCCCGGGCCCCGAGGGCCCTGAAGCGGGGTGGCATCGGCCACGTGAACCTGGCCTGGCGCCCGGTCCCGCAGCTCACGGCGGCGCTGGAATACATGTATGGTCAGCAACGGACGACCGGCGACGGCTTCGGAGATGCCCGGCGGATCCAGCTACACATCCAACTGGAGTTCTGAGATGGAACGTGCCGCGAAGGGCAACCCTGGACTTCGATCGCGCAGACTGGGTGTGTCCAGCCTCGCCATCCTCCTCGCGGCGATGGCCTCGGCTCCGCCCGCCCACGCCCAGCAGTTCGCGGGGGACAACCAGTGGGTGGCGCCGCACGGCGTCGGTACCTTCGCTGCCACGGCAGGGGAGGAGTATGCCCAGCTCTATGCCATCGCCGCCCTGATCCCGGAATGGGAGTTCAACCTCCAGATCAACTGGTACTACGACGACCCCCGGGACGAGACCGGGTCGTACACGGCGGTGAACGTCTACGCGAAGCGGCGACTCTGGGAGAACGACGCCGAGACGCAGGGCTACTCCGTCGTGTTCGGGACCGGAGCCTACCCCGAGCACCTGGAGCACGGCACCGTGGCGTCGGCCTTCCAGTCGTGGTGGGCGATGGTCACCGCCACCTACGGGTTCCTCGACGATGCGATGCTTCTCGACATCCTCCCGGGCGCCTCGGTGAATCTGGACGAGTCCCAGACCGGCGAGACCGCGTGGGCGTTCACCTACTCGTCCCGTCTGGCCGTCTACGGGGTGGTCCCCCAGTCGGCTCTGGTAGGAGAGGTCTTCGGCTCGGCGGGGGAAGCGTCGGCGAAGCCCGCTTATCGGGTCGGCGTCCGGTGGGAGAGCCCGCGGTGGATCGTGGCGGGCACCTACTCGGCTGCCTTCGACGGTTCGCCCTTCGCCGGCTTCGAGGTGGGCGTGATCGCGTTCACCGACCCGATCTTCTGCTTCGGGGGGTGTTGAGGGCAGGCCAGAGCAGGTACGCGACGACCGCATATCCTACTAGTACCCGTTCAGCGCCCATCCACCATGCCGTGCCCGGCTCATCGGCGTTCCGGAGGCCCAGGGGGCGATCCCCGTCCCTCCGGCTCCGTTCGGGAGAGCGTCGATGGACACCGACTCAGGAGAACCCTCGTGAGGCTCAGACCACTGCATCTGGCGATCGCCTTCTTGATCGCCGGACCGGGGCTCGCATATGCCCAGGACTACGATCTCGTCATCAAGAACGGTCGGGTGATGGACCCGGAGACCGGCTTCGACCGTGTCGCGAACGTCGGTGTCACGGACGGGGCCATCGCCGTCATCACCGAGGACGACATCTCCGGTGCCCGGGAGATCGAAGCCGGTGGCCACGTCGTGGCCCCGGGGTTCATCGATCTGCACAACCACGTGGGGGGTCTGCCGTTCGGTCAGAAGCAGGCCCTGCGAGACGGTGTGACGACCCAGCTGGAGTTGGAGGCAGGGGCCTATCCCGTGCCTCTCTACTACGAGCGGCTGGCAGGGAACTCGAAGACGAACTACGGGGCCAGCGTTTCGGTGCTGGGCATCCGGGAAGCCGTCCTGAACCCGTCATTCACCAGCCGGTACGGCTCGTACCTCCTCGATGGAGGCCTCACGGAGGAGGACATGAACTTCACGCTGGACGCGCTGCAGACCCAACCCGACGACGCCCAGATCGACGCGATCGTCGAGGGCATGGAGGAGGGTCTGGAGCAGGGGGGGCTGGGCTTCGGCAACCCGGTCGGGTACGCCACCGCCAACCTCACCTCCCGGGAGATGATCGAGATGCACCGCCTGGCCGGGGAGCATGGCGTCTTCACTGTCATGCACGGGCGGTTCTCGAGCAACGAGCCCCCGACCACCGGCACCCTCTCCATCCAGGAGGCGCTGTCCAGCCTGGCGATCTACGGGGGTGGGCTCTACGTGAGCCACGTGCACCAGCAGACGCTCCAGCACACGATGTACGCCCTCCGCATGCTCGACGACGCCCGGGCGGCGGGACTCGAGGTCGTCGCCTCGATCTATCCCTACAACTTCGGCGCATCCGTGGTGAGCGCGGACTATCTGCAGCCCTCCAACTACGGTCCGAACATGGGCCGGGACTACAGCGACATCACGGAACAGGCGACGATGCAGCCCCTGACCAAGGAGCGCTACGAGGAGCTGATCGCCACGGATCCGACCGCCCCGATCCTCTTCGTCGGCGTGGACGAAGAGGTCATGCTCGCCGCGTTGGCTGATTCGACCACGATCGTCGAGAGCGATGCGTTCACGTCGATCATCTCCGCCACGGGTGAGACGGCGGTGGGATGGGAGGTGGAGTTCGACGCGGTCCAGGCACATCCGCGTGCAGCCGGCTCACACGCAAAGGTCCTTCGGCTGGTCCGGGAGGAAAACCTCATGCCGCTGATGCTCGCGGTGTCCAAGATGACGTACATGCCCGCCGCATTCCTCGAGCGGAACGGTGTCTCTCAGATGGCCACGAAAGGCCGGCTCCAGGAGGGTGCCGACGCCGACATCACCATCTTCGATCCGGCACGCGTGGCCGATCGGGCCACGGAGGAGCAGGGGGGCCTGGCCTCCGAGGGCATCCCGTACGTGATCGTCAACGGCACGGTCGTCGTCGACGACTCGGAGGTGGTCATGGGTGTGTTCCCGGGCCGGCCGATCCGCCGTGACGGCTCATGAGGGAATCGAGTATCTCCAGGCCTTCCGGCGTGACGCGAGGGGCCCGCACCTCGTCGCTCCCGGGACCTCTCCCGGGTGGGGGTCACCGAAGGATGGGCCGGTTACCGCCCTGCGGCCACGCAGGCAGTTGAAGGAAGAAAGAGACCGCGGCCCCGATACTTCCGGGGCCGCGGTCCGATCGTCTCGCCGTCGAGGTCAGAGAGCGACCCGGTACCCGGCGGAGAAGGTCCAGTACGGACGCTCCAGGTCGTTCGTCTCGAAGGCCCAGT
>DATHRY010000027.1:0-61456 GCA_035464715.1 Longimicrobiales bacterium | reverse complement strand
CAACCCCCGGGGCTCCAGCGGCTACGGCAACGCCTTCGGCATGGAGCTGTGGCAGACGTGGGGCGTGCCCGACGTGGACGACGTACTGGCCGTGGTGGACGAGGCGGTGGAGACGGGGGTCGCCGACCCGGACCGCCTGGGCGTGGGCGGGTGGTCCTACGGAGGGATCCTCACGAACTACCTGATCACCAAGCGGCCCCAGGTCTTCAAGGGCGCCGTCACCGGGGCGAGCATGGCGCTCCTCGTGGCCAACTTCGGCCACGACCACTACCAACTCGGGAACGAGCGGGAGTGGGGGCTGCCCTGGGAGAACCGGGACCTGTGGGAGGAGCTCTCCCCCTTCAACGACGTGGAGAAGGTCGAGACCCCGACCCTGGTGATGGGCGGGGAGAAGGACTGGAACGTCCCGATCCAGAACTCGGAGCAGCTCTACCAGGCGCTACGGCGCCGCGGCGTCCCGACGGAGCTGGTGGTGTATCCCGGCCAGCCCCACGGGATCGGGGTGCCGTCCTACCAGCTCGACCGCCGGAAGCGTTGGCTGGCCTGGTACGACCGCTGGGTGAAGGGAGAGCCGGCGCCGATCACGGAGTGAGGAGCCGGCCGGGGCGGGCCGTGGGTGTGGCTGCGGGGCGGGCGTCGTCGGGACCGGCCCCGGTGCCTGGTGCTGATCAGCCCGGCCCCATCGTGATCCGGGGGGCGGAGGACGGTCGTGAATCGAGCGCGGCATGACGTGACCGAGGCGGGATGCTGCATTGACCGGTCTCAGACCGGCGAATCCGACACGCGGTCAGGACGCAGTCGACTCCGTGCGAGGTTGACCGGTCTCAGGCCGGCCAATCCAGCAAGGGGCCGGTCCAGCTCGGGTCCGTGCGATGTTCACGGGTCGATCGACCGTGAATCCCGCGAGGGCTTCACCTCCGCGACGCCCCTCCGGCGGGGCACCGCCGGACGGACTCCCGCCATCCTCGCTTCGCTCAGGAAGGCGCCGGCGACGGGCTCCCGTTGCTCCCGCTGCCCCGCTGGCGACGCTCGGAGCGCTTGACCCGGCGCTCGGCCTCGACCATCCGGTCCAGGAAGGCCCGCTCCTGACGGCTCAGAGCCCGGACCGAGGTGGCCTCGAGCTTCAGCAGCACCCGCTCCACCTCCTCCCGGTTCACCTCGTGGACCCGGGCCATGTCCAGCGACTCCCAGCGCTCCTTGGATTCCAGGTCCAGGACGTACTGGGACTTGTATTGGGAGTTGGGTGCCTCCACCCGCCGCTTCTTCTCGGCCTTCCTGGCACGCCGGTACAGCGTGGTCGCCAGGAAGACGGCGCCGACGTTCAGGGCGAGGAGGACGATGAGGAGGGTGGTCATGGTGGCACGATCGAGCATTGGGGGTATTCTGTCCAACCGTTGCACCCTATCTGACGCGCCAAACCCCCAGAGGGTTTCAATCGGGATTCCGGCGCCCCCGGGAGAGAGCATGACGGATCGCACCGCACAGGACACCTCCGCCTCCCATCCGTCGAGGCCGGGGGGGCGGGTCGAGGCCCTCTGGGTCAAGCGGGCCAGGCGCGGCCCCATGGACCCGGCCGAGCAGGTCACCCTCGAAGCCGGCAAGGGGATCGAGGGCAACGCCAACCAGGGCGGCTGGCGGCAGGTCACCGTCATCGAGGCCGAGGTGTTCGACGACCTTGCCGAGCGCCTGGACCCCGCGGTCTCCGGAGCCATGCGCCGGGCCAACGTGATGGTCCGGGGCGTCCGCCTGGCGGACTGCCGCGGCCGCATCCTGCACCTGGGCGACTGCCGCATCGAGATGCGCGGCGAGACCGTCCCCTGCGAGCGCATGGACGAGGCCCTGCCGGGACTCCGGGCGGCGCTGAAGGACGGGTGGGGCGGGGGCGCCTTCGGGCGGGTCCTGGACGACGGCGAGATCCGTGTGGGAGACCCGGCGTGGTGGGAGGACGCGTAGGAGGGTGCTACTCCTCCCGCAGTCTGGGGGCGTCCGTGCCGGGGCGGGCGGTACCTTGCCACGCGACCCGGCTCTCCCTAGCCTGGGGGCATGAACCGCCCGGCCCCTCTCGTCCTTCGATTTACCGTGTCCCGCCTCCTGGCGCCGGACACGCGGACAGAGGTGTAGTCGGAACCCACGGTTCTTCCCTACCCCGACGAGCGACGCGTAGCGTTCCGGCGACCCGCCGGAGCGCTTTTTTCGTTTCCACGGGGTCCCTCGTCGCGAAAGCTCGGTGCCCCGGAATCCTCTGGAGATGCGACACCGATGTGCGCTTCGAGACGTGAGAACGAGCCCCCACCGGATCTGGCACGGCTGCGCAGCCGGATCGACGAGATCGACGACGCGCTGGTGACCCTCATCCGGGACCGGCTGCGGCTGGCCTGCGCGGCCGCCGACACGAAACGGCTGGCCGGGCGTCCCCTGCGCGACGTGACGCGCGAGGCGGAGGTCGTGCGGCGCGCCGCCGCTCGTGCGCGGACGCTGGGGGTCGACGACGACTCGGTTCGCGCCGTCTTCTGGCACCTGATCGGACTCTCGCACCTGACCGTGACCCGACCCCGCATGGCCCCGGAAACGCACGATGGATAGCCCGCGGGTCGCGGTCCAGGGAGATCCGGGCTGCTTCAGCCATGCGGCCGCCCTGGCGCACTTCGGGACGCTGGACCTCGTGTCGTGTCGCGACTTCGAGGAGCTGTTCGCCGCCGTGCTCCAGGGCCGGGCGGACCGGGGTTGCGTGCCGGTGGAGAACGCCCTCCACGGCGCCGTGTCCGAGAGCCTGGACCTCTTCGTGCAGCATCCGCTGAGCGCGGTTGGGGAGGCGTACGTACGGGTGGAGATGTGCCTGGCCGTGCGCCCCGGCACGATCGCGAGCGAGCTCACCGCGGTGGCCTCGCATCCGGTGGCGCTCCGACAGTGCCGCCGGTTCTTCCGCCGGCACCCGCACGTACGCGAGGTCGTGGCGGCGGACACGGCCGGAAGCATTCGCGCGCTGATGGCGACAGCGCCCCCGGTAGAGGCAGACCCGGCGTGCGGGCGAGACGGGGACGATGCGGGGGAGCCGGAACAGCGGGCCGCTGGAGGGTGGGACGGCGCCATCGGCCCCGCGCTCGCCGCCGAGCTCTACGGCGCGGAGCTGCTGATGCGCGGGATCGAGGATCACCCCCGCAACTTCACGCGCTTCCTCATCGTCGCCCGGGAGGATGACGCCGTCCCCCATCGCGGGCGGGACGCGAAGGCCTCGCTGGCCTTCAACCTCCCACATCGGGTCGGTTCGCTGCATGGCGCGCTCGGCATCCTCGCGGACGCGGCCCTCGACCTCACCCGTCTCGAGTCGCGCCCTATTCCGGGCAGGCCCTGGGAGTATCGCTTCTACGCGGACATCCGGAGTGCCGCCGGGGGCGCCTGGGCGGGGGCGTTGGCGGCGCTCGGCGAGCTGGCTACGGACGTCCGGGTGATCGGCGTGTATCCAGAAGCCGATGCGCCCTGACCGGGATGGACGAGGATGGGCCTGCCGCCCCTCACCCCACCGCCCGGCCGAACGCCTCCACCGCCTCGTCCAGCTGTGGGTCCGTCAGGTACGGCGCCGGTCCGAGGCGGAGCAGGTCCCCCCTGTGGTCGGTGAGGATGCCCGCCTCCCGCAGCCGGCTCCGGACCGTTCCCGCGTCCGGGAGCCCGTCGGTGCCCGGCAGCCGGATCGCCAGGAAGCCCCCGACCCCGTCCAATCCCCGCCCCAGACCCGGCAGCGCGGCCTCTGCGCCCGCCTCGCCCAGCCGCGGTCGCAACGCCGCCCGCACCCCCTTCGCCAGCCGCGCCACCTGTCGTCGGCTCACGGCCCGGAGGACCTCGGGGGTCAGGCCCTGCGCCTCGAAGAAGTCCAGCACCGCCGCGGCTCGGTAGTGGGAGGTCGGATCGTAGGTCGCGCCGGTGAACCGCCCGGGCCCGGCGGCGTAGGGGACCGCGTCCGGGCGACCGGAGGCCTGCAACTCCCCGAACTCGGCGAACCAGCCCGTGACCACCGGGCGGAGCCGGGTATCCGCCGGGAAGCGCAGGAAGCAGTTCCCCTCGCCCATCTGGCAGTACTTGTACCCGCCCCCCACGACGAAGGCGCCGCCCAGTCCGCTCCCGTGGAGGTCGCAGGGGAGGGCGTTCAGGTGGTGGTAGGCGTCCACCAGGAGCTCGGCGCCGTGCCGGGCGCAGGCCTCGGCCACCCGGTGGAGCCCCGGCACGACCTCGGCCGTCGCGAAGTAGACGCTGCTCACCAGGACCGCCGCCACACCGCCGTCCACGGCCTCCACCAAGCGCTCCGCCACGCCCTCCACCGGCCGCCCCTCCACCCGGTGGACCTCGATCCAGCCGGTCTCCTTCAGCCGGTCCAGCTGCCGTCGGATGGTGTGGAACTCGGCGTCGGTGGTCACCACGGTCCGTCGCTCGTCCCAGGGCAGCGCCGACAGGAAGCGGACCACCAGGTCGTGGGTGCTCGGGGCCAGGGCGATCTCTCCCCGGGCGTCGTCTCCCAGAAGCGCGGACCACCCCTCCCGCACCCGGTCCGCCATCCGCTCCGCCGCCTCCCACTTCTCGTCCACGGCCTCGGCGGCGTCGAGCCAGGCCCGCTCCTGGCCCTCGAAGGCCACGTCGGGCCAGGCCTGGTGGGAGTGGCCCGTCAGGAGGATGCGCTCGGAGACCCGGAAGCGCGTGTAGTGACGGGCGAGCTCCGCGGGGTCCGGGAGGTCGATGGGCTCGCCGCTCACAGCTGGCCCCGGATCTCCCACAGGTCCGGAAAGACCGGTTTCATGAGGGTCGTGACCAGGTAGGCGCTCCCCTCGGAGCCCCCGGTCCCCTTCTTCGAGCCGATGGTCCGCTGGACCATCTTCACGTGCCGGTAGCGCCATTCCTGGATGCCCTCGTCCAGGTCCACCATCCGCTCACACAGCTGCGACGCCCGGGGGTCGGTCCGGTAGACGCCCACCAGCACGTCCTGCACGCCGGCGTGCGCCTCGTTGGCGTGGAGGGGGTCCCGCTCCAGAGCGTCGGCGGGGACGGGATGGCCCATGCGGGCCAGGTACCGCAGGAAGGCCGTCCACAACGACGGCTCCTCCAGGCGCCGCTCCAGCGCAGCCCGGGCGCGGGAGCCCTCCGGGAAGCGGCCGGGGAGGTTGGGGTGCCGGTGCCCCAGGACGAATTCGACCTGCCGGAACTGATCGGACTGGAAGCCGCTGGCGGCGTCCAGCCGGGCCCGGAAGGAGAGGAACTCGGTGGGCGTCATGGTCTCCAGGATGTCCACCTGGCTCACCAGCACCTTCAGGATCGTCAGGATCCGCTTGAGGGTGTGGAGCACCCGGTGCCCGTCGTCCTCGCCCAGGAGCCGCACGGCGTAGTCCAGCTCGTGCAGCATCTCCTTGAACCAGAGCTCGTAGACCTGGTGGATGACGATGAAGAGGAGCTCGTCGTGCTCGGGGCCTTCGGACCGGGGCCGCTGGAGCGAGAGCAGCTCGTCCACCTTCAGGTAGCTGCCGTAGGTCACGGCCTCGGGTTTCACGTCGCTCACGCCTGGCCTCCGTGGGGGTGGAGGTGCAAGATGGGTCCCGTCCCCGAGGGGCCGCCACCCCGGACCCGGTTCCCCCGAGGCCCGTTCCGTAAGCCCTCCCTCCCGGCGGCGTACCGCATCCCGATCCCACCAGCTCCTCTCCAAAGCGAGGCCCCGTGCCCTCTTCCCGATCCGGCGCCTCGTGGGCGTCCGTGCTGCTCATCGCCCTCATCCTGGCCGCGCCCGGTCCCCTCCGTGGCCAGGCCGCCGAGAAGGGGTCGTGGTCCATCGGCATTCCGCTGTTCACCGAGGACGTGGGGACCGTCCTGAACGCCGGCCGCATGATGACGAGCCGCCTCCACCTGGGGATCGAGCTCGATCTCCGGGCGGCGGAGATCGAGGACGACGCCAATCAGCCCTCCGCCGGCATCGACGCCAAGGTCGAGAACCACGATTTCGCGCTGGGCCCGGTCCTCAAGTGGTACGGATCGGACGTGGGCCCCGTGGTCCCCTTCCTCCGCCTGCGTGGGCTCTGGGGCGAAGGCTCCCAGGAGGTCACCTTCGCCAACGAGGTCATCCAGCAGGACGAGACCTCGGTCTGGGCCGCCTCCCTGGGCATCGGGGCCGAGTGGTTCGCCCTGCGTCAGCTCTCGGTCTCGGGCTACACCGGGTTCCAGATCTCCCAGGAGACCCGGGAGCGCCGGAACGACGACGGTGACCAGGTCGACCGGACCACGAAGAACGCCGGGACCTTCCGCTCGGCCCTCACGGTGGCCTTCTACTTCCGTTGAGCGGGGACTCGGGCCCTCGCCGTGGCAAACGCGATCCGTCGACCGCCGGACCCGGCCCCCGACTCACCGCATTGAACCGGGTGGTGGTGGACTGCCGGGCCTGTCCCCGGCTGGTGGCGTGGCGGGAGAGGGTCGCACGGGAGAAGCGGGCCTCGTTCAAGGACGAGACGTACTGGGGCCGTCCCGTTCCGGCCTTCGGCGATCCCGAGGCGCGGCTCCTGATCCTGGGGCTGGCCCCGGCGGCCCACGGCGCGAACCGCACGGGGCGGATGTTCACCGGGGACCGCTCCGGGGAGTGGCTGTTCCGGGCGCTCCACCGGGCGGGCTTCGCCAGCCGGTCCCGATCGCGCTCCCGGGACGACGACCTGGTCCTGAGGGATGCGTGGCTCACGGCAGCGGTGCACTGCGCCCCTCCGGACAACAAGCCGACGCCGGCGGAGCGGAAGGCCTGCCGGGGCTATCTGGAGCGGGAGCTCGAGATCCTGCTCCCCCGGCTGAAGGCGGTGGTGACGCTGGGCGGGTTCGCCTGGAACCAGCTCTTCCGGACCGCCGGGATCCTCGGGCTGCCGGTGCCCCGGCCCCGCCCCCCGTTCGGCCACGGCGCCGAGGCGGCCCTGACCAGCGAGGTCGGCGCCCCCACCGTGCTGGGCTCCTACCATCCCTCCCAGCAGAACACCTTCACGGGCCGGCTGACCGAGGACATGTTCGACACAGTCTGGGACCGGGCTCGGGCCCTCCTGGAGGCCTAGGACCGCGAGCGGCCCCGGGCGCGTCCCGGGACGCCAGGAAACCCCACGACCTCCGTCATGGATGCCCCGGCGGTCGAGCTCGAGCCCCGCCCCCGGCACGAACGGGCCGACGAGCGGGGAACCCGCCTCGCCGACCGGGGGTCCCCCACCCGGACCCATCCCCCAACCCCGCACCCACCATGGACCGACGCGATTTCGTCCGGACCGCCGCCACCGGCGTGGCCGCCGCCGCGACCGCCGCCACGCCCTCCGCCCTCTCCGCCCGGACCCGCCCGGAAGCCCCGGCGGTCCATCGTTACCGGGCCTCCCGCCCGGTCTGCGTGGCCGACGTGAGCAGCATCCGCTACCGGAACGGCGGACCCGAGAGCGCCATCGAGCGGGCGTTCCGGGGCATGACCGAGGGCGAGGACGTCCTGGACGCCCTGGTGGCCGGGGTGAACATCCCCGAGCTGGACCCCGAGGAGACGGGGATCGGGTACGGCGGCCTTCCCAACGCCGACGGTGTGGTCCAGCTGGACAGCTGTCTCATGCACGGACCCCGCCGCTGGGCCGGGGGCGTGGCCGGCATCGAGGGCGTGCGGACCCCCTCCCGGGTCGCCAAAGCCGTGGCCGAGCTCACGGACCATCACCTCATCGTCGGCGAGGGTGCCCGGGAGTTTGCCCGCTCCCTGGGCTTCGAGATCGAGCCGGACCTGAACACCCCCCGGAGCCGGGAGCTGTGGCTGGAGTGGCGGCGCCGCGTGGACCCGGGGCACTGGCTCGACCCCGAGGAGCGGCTCCAGGGCCTGTCCCGGGCCGGCGGCGAGACGGATCCCGACCGCATCCGCCGGGATCCGGGAAGGGACGAACGACGCGACCCGGACCCGTTCCGGCGCGACCCCGACCGCGCCGAGCGGGTGGAAGCCTTCGCCCGGGCCTCGCTGGACGCGGGGCTGTCCATGGTCCAGGACGGCCTCATCCCGGAGCACTCCTTCTGGGGCACGACGTCCCTGGAGGGCGTGAACGCCGACGGCGACATCTGCGGCGTCACCACGACCAGCGGGCTGGCCTGGAAGATCCCCGGGCGGGCCGGCGACTCGCCCATCCTCGGCGCGGGTCAGTACGTGGACAACGAGGTGGGGGCCGCGGGCTCCACGGGCCGGGGCGAGGCGAACCTCTACAACCTGTCCTGCGCGATGATCGTCGAGTTCATGCGCCAGGGAATGGCGCCCAAGGACGCGGGGATGGCGATCCTGGAGCGCATCCGGGCCAACACCGTGGAGTCCCGCCTCCAGAACGCCCGGGGGCTGCCCGCCTTCGACGTGCGCTTCTTCATCCTCAACAAAGCGGGGGACTACGCCGGGGTGGCGCTGTACGGATCCGGCGAGAACGCCTTCTGCGTCTGCGACGAGAACGGGGCCCGGGAGGAACCCCTCGAGGGTCTGCTCGAGGGCTCGCCCCGGGACGAGGGATGAGCGCGAGCGGTCCGTCAGTCTTTCAGGGATTCGCCGAAGCCGGGACGGGCAGCGTCCTCGTGACGGCGGCGCTGCCGTGACCGGCGAGGTCTGCGTCCCGAACATCGGCCGCCGCCACCGGAGAGGCCGCCTGGCGGTGGGGATCCTCGCCGGCGTGTCCGCGGCCCTGCTGCTGGCCTGGCTCGTTCTGTCGGAGGCGCCCCGCGCCTGGCGGCTCCTGGTCGCCCTGCCGGCGTGGTTGGCCGCGATCGGGGTCCTTCAGCACCGGGAGAAGACCTGACTGGCCATGGCCTCGCGCCGTGTGCGCGACCTGGGGGACGGTCCGGAGCCGGTCACCGACGAGGCGATCCAGGCCGCCATCGACGTCCAGGCCTACCGGATCCGGCGGCGGGCGCGCCTGGTGGCCCTGGCGGCGGCCGCCGCGGCCCTCCTGGTGCCCTGAGACGGCGCGCGAACGCCGCCCCGAGGGCGTCCCCCTCAGAGGTCGCCGGCCTCGACCAGGATCCGGGGGACCTTCCGGTCGCGCCGAAGCCGGATGGGGAGCTTCCGGAGGTGGGCCTCCAGGACCGCCAGCGGGGTCAGCTCCTCGTCCATGATCCGGGCGAGGGCCTCCTCCTGGCGCCACATGAACTCCACGTCCCGGACGTCGCTCTGCAGCAGGCGGCTCTCCGCCGTCTCGTTCACGGCGATCTCCAGAGCGATCGCCCCGGCCGTACCCATCTTCCACAAGCTCTCTCGCCGGGCCACCGCCGCCCGGGTGTACGACTCCAGCGTCCCCGCCTCCTCCAGCGCCTGCGAGGCATGCTGGATGAGACCCTCGGAGGCCCCCGTGACGTTCTGGTAGGCCAGCACCCGGCGCAGAGCGGTCTCGGCGGAGCGCCCGCGGATGCGGTACACGTTGTCCGGCGTCCAGGGATCGCAACGGGGGCAGGGCACCCCGAGCTCCAGGCGCCCCTCGGCGTCCTGCAGAGGGTAGACCCACCACGACAGCTCGTAGGTCAGGGCCCGCAGGGTGCTCCGGCAGTAGGGGCAACTCTCCCGGCCGTGCCAGGCGGCCCAGCCGAACCGGCGCCAGCGGATGATGTCCGCCACCGGATCGTCGTCCCAGTGGATGGGGGTGTCCGGATCACCCATTCCAACCAGGTCGGCCATCCGCTGGAGGGCCCCGAAGGTGTAGGCCGTGACCCGTGACGTGGCGCTGTCGAAGGCGGCCCGTCGCTTGCGGAGCTCCCGGCCGTAGCGCCACCAGGCCCGCTCCGGGAGTCGGGCGGCGCCGACGCGGATCAGGAGTGTCCTGCCGGCGTGCAGGAGGGTGATGTTGGCGGTGTGGGCCACCACCACGCCGGTGTCGTGGGCGGCCTTCTCCAGCTCGTAGAGCGCCGCGTCCCGCTCTTCCACCGGCTGGAGGTTCCACCGGAAGCACTTGCCGCACACCACCCACAGGCGACCGAGCTCGGGATCGAAGGCGATCCGGCGGCCGCGGGGGATGGCGTGGAAGGTCTCGTTCTTCTTGAACGACGTCCGGCAGTACAGACACCGATGGATCACATCCCCTCCCCCGCACCGGGCACGGATCCGACCCGTTCGGACCCGCTACCAGAATGATGAACCCCCGAACCGGGCGCAAACGTTCCGTTCCGGGCGGTCCGGAGCCCGTTCCCGACCGTGGCGGGATGCGACGGGCGAGCCGTCTCCCGGAGCGCCCTCTCGGCCTCGTCCCGCCTCACCGGGTGTACCGGACCTCCCCGTCGACGATGGTCATCTCCACCTGGAGCCCCGGGATCTCCTCCTCGGGCACCTCGAGGAGGTTCCGGTCCAGGACCGTGATGTCCGCGAGCTTCCCCACCGACAGCGAGCCGAGCTCGTCCTCCATGAAGGAGGCGTAGGCGTTGTTCAGGGTGTAGGTGCGAAGCGCCTCCTCCCGGGTCAGCGCCTGGTCCGGATAGAACCGCTCGCCGGTGTTGGTCATGCGGCTCACGGTGCTGTAGTACGAGGCCAGGGGGTCGATGGCCTCCACCGGGACGTCGGTCCCGTTCGTCACGATCGCGCCGGAGTCCCACAGGTCCCGCCACACGTAGGCCCCGGTCTCCGAGCGCCAGTCCCCGAGCTTCTCCGGCACCCAGGGGCCGTCCGAGGTGGCGTGGACACCCTGCATGGAGGCGATCACCCCCATGTCGGCGAAGCGGCCGATGTCGTCGGGGTGGAGGTGCTGGGCGTGCTCCACCCGCCAGCGCAGCGCCGAGCCGTCCTCACCCGCGGCCTCCCAGGCCCGCTGGTAGAGGTCCAGGACCTCACGGTTCCCCCGGTCGCCGATGGCGTGGACGTTCAACTGGAAGCCGTGCCTCGCGGCGATCCGGGCCGTCTCCTCCACGTCCTCCACCGGGGCGGTGTTCAGCCCGGCGCTGGTGGGCAGGTCCTCGTAGGGCTCCAGGAGCCACGCACCGTGGGAGCCCAGGGCGCCGTCGATCGAGCGCTTGATGGCCCGGACGGTCAGGAAGCCGTCGCCGTACCCGTCCATCCGGTAGTCGGCGAGGTTGGCGTCCATGGCCTCGTTGGAGGCCCGGACCATGACGTACAGGCGGACGGGCAGCGCGCCCTCGTCGGCCAGCATCCGGTACCCGTCGATGGAGGTGAAGCCTGTGCCGGCGTCGTGGAACGAGGTGATGCCCTTGGACAGCGCCTCCTCCCCCGCCAGCTCCACCATGCGCCGGAACTCCGCCTCGGCCTCGGCCTCGGAGCGGTCCGCGTTCGCCCGGGCCATCGCCCGTCCGACGAGCCCCGAGGCGGTCTCCCGGAGGAGGCCGGTGGCCCGCCCCCCGGCACCCCGGACGATCGTGCCCCCGTCGGGATCCGGTGTGCCGGCGTCGATGGCGGCCAGCTCCAGCGCCCGGGCGTTCACGAAGCTGGCGTGCCCGCTGGCGTGCGTCAGGGAGACGGGGTTCTCCGGCGAGACGGCGGAGAGCGCGTCGTGGAAGGGCACCCCGTCCACGTTGGGCTCGGGCGTGCTCGTCCACTTCTCCTGATGCCATCCACGGCCGGTGATCCACTCCCCGGGCTCCGTCTCGGCCACGGCCGCCGCCACCATGTCCACGATGTCCTGGAAGCTCGTGGTGGTCGTGAGGTCCAGGATCATCTTCGACTGGCCGAGCCCCAGAAAATGCCCGTGGCCCTCGATGAGCCCCGGAATGGCCACCCGGTCCGCCAGGTCCACCACCTCGGTCCCGTTGCCCACGTACGCCCGCATCTCCCGGGACGTCCCCACGGCGACGATCCGTCCGTCCCGGACCGCCAGCCCCTGGGCTTCGGGCATCTCCTCGTCCAGGGTGATGACCATGCCGTTCACCAGCACCAGGTCGGCCGGGGTCTCGGCCATCTCGGGCCCACAGGCCGCGGCGGCGAGGACGGCCAGCGCCGACAGGGACGTGGGGATACGGGCGCGAGTGCTCATGGGTGTCTCCGGTCCGACGTGGGCAAGGCTCGGGGACGGTCAGGATAGGGTGGACGGGGTCGGCGGCAAGGGTGGCCCCCTCGATCCGGGCCCGCCGGCATGGGGCGCCGGACCGGCCCTCCGTCAGCCTCCCCGGCCCGCCGCTCGCCCCGCCGCACGGCCGGTGGCCCAGGCCCAGAGGAAGTTGTGCCCGCCGATCGGGCCGAAGGCGTCCAGCATCTCCCCGCACAGGTAGAGGCCCGGCCGGCGCCGGCTCTCCATGGTCCCGGGATCCACCTGGTCCAGGGCCACCCCTCCACCGGTGACCTCGGCCTTCTTGTAGCCCTCGTCTCCCGTCCAGGGGAGGGGGTAGCGGGCCAGACGCTCCACCAGGGCCCGTCGCTCGTCCCGGCGGAGCTGGGCCAGGGAGCGGTCCGCCGGCACCCCCGCCTCGGCCTGCAGCTGCTCCGCCAACCGGGTGGGGAGGAGCTCGGCCAGAAGGCTCGACACGTGCCGCCCGTCCCCCAGGAGCCGCGCCTCCCAGGCCGCCTCCCCCTCCCCGGTCCAGTCCACCCGCACCGCCGCCCGCCCCTTCCCCGACTGGGCCGACCGCACCGCCACGTGGGAGACGTCGAGGACCGCCGGTCCGCTGTAGCCCCGGTGGGTGAAGAGGAAGCCCCCCGCGGCCTCCCGACGCACGGTTCCGGCCTCCGCGTCCATGGCACACTCCAGGGATATGCCCGCCAGGTGTCCGTGGACCGGGGGGTCCGCCAGCAGCGGCGTCAGCGCCGGGTAGGTGGGATTTACCTCGTGCCCCAGCTCCCGGGCCCACCGCAGGCCCCGACCGTCGCTGCCGGTGGCGGCCACCGAAAGCCCTCCGGTCGCGAGGACGACCGCGCGGGCCGCGATCGTTCCCCCACCTTCGATACCGACCGACCAGGGGGCCGGCGTCCCTACGTCCCCCGGAACGTCGCCCCCGGGCTCGACGGCCTCCACCGTCGTGTCGAACCGGACCTCTCCGCCCGCCCGCCGCACTGCGGCAACCAAGGCGTCCCGGACGTCCCGGGCCCGATCGGAGACCGGGAAGAGCTTGTCCCCGTAGTCCTCGTGCTTGAGGGGGATCCCCAGGTCCACCTCGAAGAACCGTCGCTGCTCGACCAGGGGCCAGGAGCGGAGGATGCGGCGGAGGCTGTTCGGTGAGGAATCGGTGACGTAGGCGTCCGGGCGGAACGTCCCGGGCAGGACATTGCATCGGCCCCCGCCGCTGATGAGGATCTTGCGGCCGCCGTCCCGGGTGCGCTCCAGGAGCAGGGTGGGGGCACCGGCCCGGGCCGCGAAGATCGCCGCCATCAACCCCGCGGCCCCCGCCCCCACGACCACGACCGGCAGGGCCGTGTCCGCCCTCACCGGGTGGGAGTCCCCCGCGGGCCCCGAAGCCGGGGTATCCGGCCCCTGGCGGTCCACTCGGAGCGCCTCAGCGAAGCTTCCAGGCGAAGAAGCCCAGAACCCCGGCGATCACGGCGCCGGGCCACGCCGCCAGGAGGAAGCCCACCGCGGCGCAGAGGAGGGTGAGGCCCCACCAGGGGAGGTAGATGCGTTTCTCACTGCGTTTCATCTCACCGCCTCCATTCCTCTGCAATGGGTCTTCCCGACACCCGGGCTCCGTCCCGTGAGCCTACCGGGCCTCCGTCGATCCGCCGTCGGCGAGCACCCGGGCTCGGATCCCGCGCTTCTCGTCGACCGACAGCAGGAGGAGGCCACCGACCACGAAGAAGACTAGAACGGCCCCCATGCCCACCCGGACGCTGCCGGTGGCCTGGCTGATCTCACCGTAGAGGAAGGGGCCCATGAACGCGATGGCCTTTCCCGAGAAGGCCAGGAATCCGTAGAACTCCGTCTCCTTGGCCTCGGGCACGAACCGGCCCAGGAGCGAGCGGCTCGCCGCCTGATTGGGTCCGACGAAGATGCCGATCCAGAGTCCGGCCACGTAGATGCTCGTGAGGCTGTCGGCCAGGACGGCCCACAACCCGCCGATGGCCATGCCGAAGATCGTGATCATCAGCGTCCGCTTACCGCCGACGCGATCGTCCAGGAAGCCCAGCGCGAAGGCACCGACCATGGACGTGGCCTGCACCATGAGGCCCCAGGTCAGGACCTGCATGTTCTCCATGCCGTACGCCTGGCTGACGAAGAGCGGACCTACGACGAAGATCGTCACCAGGCCGTCGTTGTAGAACATCCGCGCCACCAGGAGCCGGAAGATGTCCGTGTAGCGGCTTCGGATCTCCCGGAAGGTGTCGGCGATCTGCTGTGAGGCCTCCCGCATGATCCGACGCATCGGCGGCCGGGCCCCTTTTCGGCCGTGCGGCTCCCGCACCCAGAGGAACATGGGCACGCTGAACACCGCGAACCACAACGCCACCAGGAGGGTGACCGCCCTGTAGTCCTCGCCCAGCTCCCGATTCAGGCCGAATGGCGCCGTCTCCGGCAGGAGGAGGTACCAGATGGCGAGGCCCGTGCACGCCAGACCTCCCACGTACCCGAGCGCCCAGCCGTACCCCGAGATCCGCCCGATCCGGTCCTGGGGAGCGACGTCCGGGAGGTACGAGTTGTAGAAGACCCCGGAGAGCTCGAAGGCGATGTTGCTCACCACGAGGAACACCAGTGCGGGCCACACCTGTCCCGGACCGGGGACGAACAGGAGCGCGGTGAACACCACACAGACCACGGTGCTGGACAGGAGAAGGCCCCGCCGGATCCCCCCCCGATCGGCCAGCGCGCCCAGGTAGGGGCTGGAGATGGCCACCACCAGCCCGGTGAACGTAGCGGCCCGGGTCCAGAAGGTCTGCCCGTCCAGGGTCTCGCTGCCCATGTTCTCCGCGAAGAACAGGACGTAGACGAAGGTGATGATGACGGTGGTGTAGGCCGAGTTGGCGAAGTCGTACAACGCCCACCCGAAGACCGCTCGCCGGTCGTAGGGGCGGCTCACCGTGGGAGGGCCGGTGGCCGTGGAAGGCGCGGACGACGCACCGTGGGGCGGTCCGGGGCGATGAGTACCATGACGGTGCGGAGGAGGAGATCGGGCATCGGACTCCGGCGCCAGGTGGGTGGGGAGCCGCGGATGAGGTTAGGGGCGGGGCAGCGCTCTGTCCACGAAGTCGTCCGTCCGGGCCTCGGAAGGCCGGTCGGGAGTCATCCCACACCCGCCAAGGCGATCCGCCGGACGCCGCGGAGGCACCCGAGGCGCGATCGTGATGCAACGGAACGTTTCAACACCGACCGACATCATGATCACATCCACGCATTCCGACGACGCCTCCCTGATCGGCCAACTGGCCAACGTGGGCCATTTCAAGGTGGACGCGGAACGGAACGTCACGGCTGTGAGCCCCGAGCTCACGAGAATCACCGGGTTCACGGAAGAGGAGGTCCTGGGCAGGCCGTGCCTCTCCCTTCTCCGCTGTCCCACCTGCCTCCGAGGGTGCGGCGTGTTCGAGCACGGCCGCCTCGACGCCGCGACGCTCACGATCTACCGGAAGGACGGCTCCGAGCTGCAGGTGGAGCGGTCCGGCGTAGCCATCCGGGACGACCAGGGGCGAATCACCGGCGCGGTCGAGACGGTCCGACCCCTGGGTGGAGAGGCCGACGCGGCCTGCGCGGCCCGCGCGGCGATCGACACGCTGATGGACGGGCTGGGGCGTTTCTTCGTAGCGGTGGACTCGGAGTTCCGGATCCGGGGTTTCTCGGATCGCCTGCCGTCCGTCCTGGGGCGTACTCCCGGGTCGCTTCAGGGTCTCCCCCTGGCCGACCTCCTGGGAGGGGAGCTGTTCGGACCCACCGGCGAGCTGCGGCGAGCGGTGGCCGAAGGGCGCCGCAAGGAGGGCTGGCGAGCCCACCTGACGACGGGATCCGGAGGCGTGATCCCCGTGTCGCTCCCCGTGGGCCCGGTGGCCGACGCCGCCAGCTGTGGGCATCCCCAGGTGCGGGCCGTCGTGATGATCCGGCGAGACGACGAGGACACGCCCGTTTCCAAGGAGGTCCCTTCGTATCAGGGGATCGTCGGTCGCTCCCGCGCCATGCAGCGGATCTTCCGGCTGATCGATCTGCTCGAGGAGTCCGACGCCACGGTGCTGGTCAGCGGAGAGAGCGGCACCGGGAAGGAGCTCGTCGCCCGCGCCATCCATGCCCGTTCCCGACGTGCGGAGGGGCCGTTCATGGCCGTGAACTGTGCGGCCCTCCCCAGCAACCTTCTCGAGAGCGAACTGTTCGGACACGTGCGAGGGGCCTTCACCGGGGCCGTCCGGGACCGGGCGGGCCGCTTCGAGCGGGCGGGCGGGAGTACGACGACAGCCGGACGACCATGAGTCAGAACACCTTGACCCTCGGGGTGCGAATCCCCTTCTGAACCGGACCCCTCCGCCGCGGGTCGCTCCGATGGCGGGGACATACGCCCCTCCCTACGTTGTCGGGGTCCCCGGCGCCTGACCGCGGGGACCCCTCTTCCCACAGCCGGACGGACCATGCGTCGATCCATCTCCGCCGTCGCGCTCGCGTTGACGCTCGCGTCGGCAGCGTGCAGCAGCGGGCAGCCATCCTCCATCGCCGCCACCACCGACGCTCCGGACGATCTCACCAACGTGCTCACGGTGACCGTCCACAACGACCAGTTGGACGAGGTCCGGACGTGGTTGTTCGTGGAGGGCCAGCGCGTGCGCCTCGGTCCGGTGCGGGCGGGTACGTCCGAGACCTTCTACTACACCCTGCCCGGGCCCCGTCAGGTGCGCCTCGAGTTCGACGTGACCCTGGGGCGTCGCTGCGTGACCCAGGACGCCCCGCTCCGGCCCGGCGACAACATCTCGGTCCGGATCCCGGCGCAGCTGATCGCCTTCACCGGGGTTTGCAGGTAGGAGCCCGGGGCAACGTCGGTCGGGGAGGAGCCCGGCCGGCGGGCCGACGGCGACCAGGGTGAAAAAACGAAGCCCCCGCCGGGTACACACACCCGGTCGGGGGCTCCAATTCGCTGGCGATCGGAAGAGGTCCGTTTCGGCGCCGCCGTGTGTGGCGGCCGGTTCTTCCTCACTTCACCCGAATAGCGTTGCCGCTCGTCGGGCCGCCCCTCGTTCCCTGGGGCTCGGCTGCATCCAGCGACCTCGCAGCCGTCATGGCTCCAGCCGAATCAGAGCCACGCTGTTCCGCCTCAGAAACCAAAGTCCCTGCTGCGGACGGGTCAGGCCGGTTTCCCGAGTCGGGTCGCCCCGTTCGAGACCTTTCCGAACCCTGCCCTCTGCGTCGGTTCCGTCGTTTCCGAGCGGTCCGTCAGCGTCGGGAGAACCATCATAGGCACCGCCGGGAGCGTCCGCAAGCACTTCATGTCGCACCCCCCGAAACGGCGCCCGAAACGGGGGTCAGCCGCCGCCACCGGCCCGTTCGGAAGCCAACCGCACGGCTTCGTACGCGTTCACGACGCCACCCGTCACCGACAGCGTTCCGAAGGGCACCGGAGCGCGGGGATCTCCGGGGGGAGCGACCCTGCGATCTCCGTAGGGCACCGCCGAGTCCAGGAGGATGCTCCGGACCTCCGAAGCGGTGAGCTCGGGGAAGTAGGCCATGACCAGCGCCGCGACACCCGTCACCACGGGGGCGGCCATGCTGGTCCCCTGCTGCCGCTTCCACTCGCCACCCGGCACGGTGGAGAGGATCTCCACGCCCGGTGCGAACACGTCCACCCGGGTCTGGCCGTAGTTCGAGAAGGAGGCCGCCAGGCTGTCGGGCTTCCAGGTCGACGCACCGACGGCGATCCAGTTCGCCGCGCGCCCGCCGTCCGCGTAGCGCGCATTCGGGAAGTTGTCCTCGACCTCCACGTCCGCGCCGTCGTTCCCGGCGGCATGGATCAGCAGGACGCCGTTCTCGTCCGCGTAGCGCACGGCGGCATCCACCAACGGCTTCTCCGGGGAGAAGGACTTCCCGAAGCTCATGTTGATGATGTCGGCCCCCTCGTCCACCGCGTAGCGGATGGCGTTGGCCACGTCCTTGTCGCGCTCGTCCCCGTTGGGCACGGCCCGGACACCCATGATCCGGACGTTGGGGGCGGCGATCCCGTCCATCCCCAGTCCGTTCCCCCGGGCGGCGGCGATGATCCCTGCCACGTGGGTCCCGTGTGAGGCGTCCGGCCCGGTGATGTCCCGGTTGCCGTAGACCCGCTCCCGCCCGTCGGTCGGATCGTCGCCCACGATCGAGCGCGGGTCGAAGTCCACGTTGAGGCCGTACGCCTCCTGATCTGCTACCTCCTCGGCGGCCTCCTCGAGCGCCTCTTCGTCGATCCCGGCTGCGTCGAGCTGGAGGTACAGCTCCCGGGCCTGAGCGATGCGGGGGTCCGTGGTCTCCAGAGCCCGCACGACATCGGGGGTCAGCTCCGCCACACCGGTGGCGGACTGGAGTAGCGGCACCACGACGCTCATGGCCCCCTGGATCTGTTCCAGCTGCTGGGCCAACCCCTGGATCTCCTCCTGCTCCTCGCCGAAGGCCCGGGCGATCTCCTGGCAGTCGTATCCCGGTGGGGTGGCACCGTCCAGGCAGGCGGCATGGAGGCGCGTCACCTCCAGGCGCTCGTGGTTCACGCTCTCACCGTCCGGTCCGCCGAGGAAATTCCACCCGTGGACGTCGTCGACGTAACCGTTGTCGTCGTCGTCCGTCCCATTCCCGGGGACCTCGTCGGGATTCACCCACAGGGCGTCCCGCAGATCCACGTGCGCGGTGTCCACCCCACCGTCGATCACGGCCACCACCACGGTCCGGCCCGGCTCGCGGCCCGCGAGGAGCTCGCTCAAGGCCCGGTCGGCGCTCGTCCCCGGCACCCCATCGCGCTCCAGGTCCAGGTTCTGCCACCCGTCGGGCGCCTCGGCGAGCGTCGGTGTGGAGGGCCTCGTCGTTTCCTGACCGACCGCGGGCGCGGGCTCCCGGTCCGAAGTGGGCGCGGGGGTGGTGGTGTCCGGAGGCGGGGTGGGCGCCGGGATCGTGGTGGCCGCGGGGCTGCAAGCCGCCAGGGACACGAGGAGGAGCATCGTGACACGGAGTCGCATACGGATCTCTCGCGTTGGGATCGATCTGGGTGGAACCGGAGGGTACAGCGACGGGCCCGAACAGTTTCATCGGAGGCTCCGGCCGGCGCCGGATTTCGGTGCCGCCCCGGAGACCGACCGTCGACCCCGACGCTTTTCCCGGCCCTCTCGCGCCTCTATTCTGTGAGGCCCCTCCACCGGGACGGGGCCCCGGAACTGTTCTTCCCAAGCCCCCGCTCCATGAACCGGATCAAAGGACGCACCGCGTTGATCACCGGGGCGACGGCCGGGATCGGGGAGGCGTGCGCGCGCCTGTTCGCGGATCAGGGTGTCCACCTCGTCCTGGTGGGTCGGCGTGAGGACCGCCTCCTGGCCCTCGCCACGGAGCTGCGCGAGGCCTACGGAGTGGACATCCACACCCGGGCGCTCGACGTGAGGGACCGCGCGGCCGTGACGGCCCTGGCCGACGATCTGGAGGAGGAGGGTGTGGAGGTGGACATCGTCGTGAACAACGCAGGCAAGGCCCGGGGCCTTGACCCGATCCAGGCCGGCGACCCTGACGACTGGGACGAGATGATCGATACCAACGTCAAGGGCCTCCTGTACGTCTCCCGCGCCTTCCTGCCGGGGATGGTGGCCCGGAACCGGGGCCACGTCGTCAACATCGGCAGCACCGCCGGCCGGTGGAGCTACCCCAACGGGAACGTGTACGCCGGGACGAAGTTCGCAGTGAAGGGTATCTCCGAGGGGATGAACCTCGACCTGGCCGGAACGCTGGTCCGGGTCTCCAGCGTGGACCCGGGGCTCGTGGAGACGGAGTTCAGCGAAGTGCGCTTCCACGGCGACGCGGAGAGGGCGGCCGGCGTCTACAAGGGCTACACCCCCCTCACCGCCCGGGACGTGGCCGACGCGGTCCTCTACGTGACCAACGCCCCACCCCACGTGGACATCTTCAACCTGGTCATCCTTCCCACGGACCAGCGCCACTCCATGGTGGTCCATAAGAAGGCTGATGAAGACGGGAGGCGGCCATGACGCCCGGGCCTTGCGTGTTCGAGAGTAGGCGGAGATCCGAAAGCGATGCCGTGGCATCGGTGAGGGGCTCCAACGACGTCTCGGGCCGCAAGCCCCGGGCGCCCGGAGGGTTGCGGCGGCGCGGGCCCATCGCCCGCGTTGGAGCGCCTCGACGTTGCCACGGCTATGCCTGGGCACCGCTCGCCGACAGGCGAGTGGTCGCTCCGCCTTGGCGCTGGACCCGCGGCGCCGCAATCGTGCGCCGCCTCCCGCCTTCATCAGCCTTCAAGGAGGACGGGTAGGGGTCCCCCCCGTCCCAAGACCGTGAGCCCCCACCGCTCCTCCCCCGGGCTGATCGTCTTCGCCCTCTGGCTCCTGGTCTTCGCGGCCTCGAGCCAGATCATGATCATCTCCCCGATCCTGCCCCGGATCGGGGAGCAGCTGGACATCGCCGACGCCATCCTGGGGACGCTGGTCTCGGCCTACGCCCTCATGGTGGGCGTCTTCGCCATCATCTCGGGGCCGATCTCCGACAAGATCGGGCGCCGCAGGATCCTGTTGCTGGGGACCGGCATCATGGCCGTGGCCCTGGTGATGCACGTCCTGGTGGTGGACTACTACTCCTTCCTGGCGGTGCGCGTCTTCGCCGGTGTCGCCGGCGGGGTTTTGAGCGGCGCCGCGGTCTCCTACGTGGGGGACTACTTCCCGTACAATCGGCGGGGCTGGGCCACGGGGTGGATCATGAGCGGGTCGGCGTTCGGCCAGATCATCGGGATTCCCCTGGGGATCGTCCTGGCCGGCCGCGCGGGGTTCAAGGCCCCGTTCCTGGCGTTCGCGGTGGCCATGTTCCTGGCCTTCTTCCTGATCCTCTTCAAGGTACCCCAGCCCGATGTGAAGCTCGCCGAGAACCGGCTGTCGGTGGGGCGCGCGCTGTCGGACTACAGGGACATGCTCCGGCGGCCGGAGATCGCCTATGCCTCGTTCGCGTTCTTCCTGATGTTCCTGGGCGTCAGCCTCTACGTGGTCTACTTCCCCACCTGGCTGGAGCAGCACCTGGGCGCCACCCCCGGGGCCATCGCCACCCTCTTCCTGGTGGGCGGACTGGCGAACGTCCTCACCGGCCCGCAGGCGGGGCGGATCTCCGACCGGGTGGGCCGCAAGGGCATCATCCTCCTGTCCTGTACGGGCCTCTTCGTGGTCATGCTCTCCACGACGGTCCTGGTGCGGGAGTTCTGGGTGGCGTACCCGGTGTTCTTCATGGCCATGGTCCTGGTGGCTATGCGGATCAGCCCCTTCTCGGCACTCCTGACCGCTCTCGTCACCGACGAGCGGCGCGGCTCGCTCATGTCCCTCACGGTCGCCCTGGGTCAGGTCGGATTCGCGGCCGGGGCCGGGGTGGCTGGCCTGCTGTACGACGGCACGGGCTACTGGAGCAACACGGTGCTCGGGGCCTTCTCGGTGCTGGGCATGGGGCTCACGGTCTGGTTCCTGGTTCCGGAGCCGCGGATCGACGCGGGACAGGTCGTCGTCCCTGCCCCCGCGGCGACGGATGGCTGACCGGCCGGGCCCGCCCGGCCCGGCTTCCGCGACACCCGACGCGCACACCGTCGCCCGGGCTCTGGTCACAGGGGCCTCCGGAGGCCTCGGCGCCGACATTGCCCGGGAGCTTGCCGCCCGGGGGACGCCGCTCGTCCTCACGGCGCGGAGCCGGGAGCCCATGGAGGCGCTGGCCCGGGAGCTGGGCACGGCCCACGGCGTACCCGTTCTCGTGCTCGCCCTGGACCTGGCCACGCCCGACGCCGGCAACCGTCTGGCGGACGAGGTGGAGGCCGCCGGCGTCGAGGTGGACCTCCTGGTCAACAACGCCGGCTTCGGTCAGTGGGGGCCGTGGCCCGGACTGGACCCCGAGCAGGAGGCCGGGATGATCCGACTGAACGTCGAGGCGCTCACCTGCCTCACCCGGCGGTTCGTGCCGGCCATGATCCGCCGGGGCCGTGGCCGCGTCCTGAACGTGGCCTCCACCGCCGCCTTTCTGCCGGGCCCGGGCATGGCCGTCTACTACGCCACCAAGGCCTACGTCCTCTCCTTCTCCGAGGCGCTGGCGGAGGAGCTCCAGGGTACGGGGGTCACGGTCACCTGTCTCTGTCCGGGCCCCACGCCCACCGGCTTCCAGGCCCGGATCGGGGCGGACCCGTCCGCCCTCCTCCGGGGCGCGGTCCTGCCGTCGCGGACGGTGGCCCGGGCAGGTGTGGAGGGCGCGCTCAAGGGGCGCCGCCTGGTGGTGCCGGGGCTCCTGAACAAGCTCACGACCCTCGCACCCCGCTTTCTTCCTCGGAGCTGGGTGCCGAAGTTGGTGAAGCGGGTCCAGGACGGCCGGGCGCCGACCGGCTCGTGAGACCTCCCAGGCCGAGGAGCCCATGACCGATCAATCCCCGGAGAGCTCGGGGCCCATACGGGTCCTGCTGGTCGAGGACGCTCTGGACCAGGCCCTCTACCTCCGGGCCATGCTGGACTCGGCCGTCTACGACGTGACCCACGCCCAGGACGGCCTCCACGGCTGGGAGGTGTTCGAGAACGGCGAGTTCGACCTCGTGGTCACCGATCTCAACCTCCCGGGCCTCGACGGGTTCGACCTCACCCGCCGCATCAAGGTGATGAGCCGGGCGACCCCGGTGATCGCCACCACCGGCTTCACCTCGCCGGGATACGCGGAGTCGGCGTATCGGGCCGGTGTCGATGCGGTTCTGCGGAAGCCCATCGATCAGAGCGACCTCCTGACCGAGATCCGCAAGCTCCTGCCCGGCAGGGTGCCGGCCCCGGACCGCCCCCCCAGCGTATTCGCCCTGGGGGCCCGGCCCGGTGACGTGGTGCTGGGGTGCGGCGCCACCCTGGCCTTCCACCGGGCACAGGGCCACGACGTGATGATCTTCCTCCTGGCGTCGGACGGCGGGGACGGGGAGATCGACCGCACCGCTGCCCGGCGGGCGGCGGATCGGCTCGGGGCCCGGATCCTCATCGCGGACCCGCCGACCGACGAGGACGACGTCACCGCGCGGCAGATGCTCCTCGGCCGGATCGTGGAGGAGGTCGCGCCCGATGTCGCCTACATCCCGTCCCTGGCGGACACCGACATCGCCCGGAAGGAGGCCCACCGGATGGGCCGCGCCGTCCTCCGGGACATGCGGGCGATCCTGGCCTACGCCACCGCCTCGGCGACCCTGGAGTTCCGGCCGGGGTTCTACAAGCGCATCGAGCCGTGGCTCGAGCTCAAACTGTCGGCCCTTGACGAGCTGGGCTCCGAGAACCCGAACCCTGGACTCGGCCGTACCTTCGCCCGGGCCAGCGCCCAGTACTGGGGCCGCATGTCCGACTTCCAGCTCGTCGAACCCTTCGAAGTCATCAAAGGAGACGGATGACCCGCTTCGATCCGCACCCCCGGCGCCATCCTCCGAAGGGTCGCCCCTCGGCCGTGGACCTCCTCCTCCTTGCCGCCGTCCTGGTCCCGGGACCCCTGGCCGCCCAGACCCCGCCGCCCGAGCCCGCCCCGATCCAGGCCGGCGTGCGTTCGCCCGCTGGAAGCTACGACACCGGTCTGGACGCTCTCCACTACGACATCGAGCTTCACCTCTCCGACGACCAGAACTGGATCCGCGGCAAGGTCGCCGTTCGCTTCCGGGCGGAGCGGCAGGGGGTGACGGTGGCCGAGCTCGACTTCACCGGCCTCGCGGTGGTCGGGGCCCGGGTGGACGGCGCCCCCGCGCCCAGCGCCCAGGAGGCGGGGCGCCTCACCGTCCCGCTCGGACGCTCCCTCTCCGCCGGGGAGGAGGTCGTGGTGGAGATCACGTACCGGGGAGTGCCCGACGACGCCCTGCAGCTCCGGACCAACGTCTACGGGAACGCCGCCGCGTTCGTGGACAATTGGCCGAACCGGACGCGATTCTGGCTCCCTTCGGTGGACCACCCGTCCGACAAGGCCACCGCCCGCTTCACCGTGGTGGCCCCCACCGAATGGGAGGTGGTGGCGAACGGCCGCCAGGTGGGGCAGCCCTACGTCACACCGCCGGATACGCTGGGGCCCGAGGACGGAGATCGGCGGACCTGGGTCTATCAGACCGAGGTCCCACACCCGACCTATACGCTGGTGGTGGGCGCCGCAGACATGGTCGTGACCTCCCTGGGAAGCGGAGCCTGCGGGCGGGCCCCGGCGTCCGCCCGGGCGGACGGCTGTGTCGAGGTCACCACCTGGCTCTTCCCCCGCAGCGTCGAGACCGCCTCGCCCTCTTTCGCCCGGGCCGTGGAGATGCTGGACTTCTTCACCGACGTCATCGGGCCCTACCCCTTCGAGAAGCTGGCCCACGTGCAGTCCTCCACCCGGTTCGGTGGTATGGAGAACAGCTCGGCGATCTTCTACGACGAGCGGGCCCTCGCCGCGGGACGGGACATCGCGGGCACGGTCAGCCACGAGGTGGCGCACCAGTGGTTCGGGGACTCCGTCACCCAGGACGACTGGTCCGATCTGTGGCTGTCCGAGGGCTTCGCGACCTACTTCGGAAACGTCTTCTTCGAGTACGCCGACGGTGAGGCCTCCTTCCGGGAGCGCATGGCCGCGGCCGGCGACCGGTACCTGACCTCCGCCGACACGCTGCGCCCCATGGTGGACACCTCCGTCACCAACCTCTTCGACCTCCTGAACCGGAACAGCTACCAGAAAGGGGGGTGGGTGCTCCACATGCTCCGGGGCGCGGTGGGAGACGACGACTTCTTCGCAGCCATCCGGCTGTTCTACGAGCGACACGCCTACGGCAACGCCAGCTCGGAAGACTTCCAGGCGGTCGTGGAAGAGGTCACCGGAACGGATCTGGAGTGGTTCTTCGAGCCCTGGTTGCACCGGCCCGGCTACCCGGTCCTGGCGGTGGACCGGGCCGCCGACGAGACCACCGGAGACCTCCGGGTGACGCTGCGCCAGGTACAGGGCGAATACGCACCCCGCTTCCGCCTCCCCATGGACCTCGAGCTCCGCTGGGACGGTGAGGTGCGCCGCGAACGGATCACCCTCGAGGGGGCCTCGGGGAGCTTCACCTTCCCGGACGTGCCGCCCGGCGCGGAGGTGGTGGTGGATCCCGACGCGTGGGTCCTGAAGCGCCTTGCAGGGGCGTCCTGACCCCACCACCTTACGCAGCGACGCCCCTCGCCACGAACCCCGTGGGAGGGGCGTACCCTTCCCCTGATATGAACGGGAGGCTGACGTGGCGGCCGGCCCTCATCTCGAATTCGAGCGCGACATCGTCGAGATCCAGGATCAGATCGAGCGTCTGAACGACCGGGCACAGACCCGGGGCATCGACGTGACCCTGGAGCTGGAATCCCTGCAGACCAAGCTGGAGACCCTCCGGCGGGAGACGTACCAGAACCTCCGACCCATGGAGCAGGTCCAGGTGGCGCGGCACCCGCGCCGCCCCTACACCCAGGACTATCTCGACCGGGTGTTCACCGACTTCGTGGAGCTCCACGGAGACCGGGCCTTCCGGGACGACGAGGCCATCGTCGGCGGCTGGGCCCGTCTGGACGGGGAGTCGGTGATGGTCATCGGCCACCAGAAGGGCCGGGACATGAAGCAGAACCTCCGCCGGAACTTCGGGATGCCCCATCCCGAGGGCTACCGGAAGGCGCTCCGGCTCATGCGCCAGGCCGAGAAGTTCGGGCGGCCGGTGATCACCTTCATCGACACTCCCGGCGCGTATCCGGGCCTGGGCGCCGAGGAGCGGGGCCAGGCCGAGGCCATCGCCATGAACCTCCGCGAGATGGCGCGGCTCCGGGTCCCCACGGTGTCCGTGGTGATCGGTGAGGGAGGCTCCGGCGGGGCGCTGGCCCTGGGGGTGACCGACCGGATCCTCATGCTCGAGCACAGCGTCTACTCCGTGATCTCCCCGGAGGGGTGCGCCGCCATCCTGTGGCGCTCCGCGGAGCACCGGGAAAAGGCCGCCGAGGCTCTCAAGATCACCTCCTCGAACCTGGTGGCCCTGGGCGTCGCCGACGACGTGGTCTCCGAACCGCCGGGGGGCGCTCACGCCGACTGGGACGTGACGGCCGACCGCCTCAAGGACGCCCTCCTGCGTCATCTCGGCGAGCTGGACGAGATGGACGTCGACACCCTCCTGCAACGCCGCTGGGCGAAGTACGAGGCCATGGGGGCATGGTCGGGCGAGGATCCGCCTCGGGAGTCCTGATGGCCATCGGGTTCGCCGAAGTCCACTTCAAGGGCACCCGGAAGGACTACTTCACCTACGCCGACCTGGAGCTCATGCCCGGCCGGCACGTGGTGGTGCAGGCCGACCGCGGGGAGGACGTGGGAGAGGTCACGGCGGTCGGCCTCATCGCCGAGCGGAAGTGCTCGTCGTCGGGAGGGTGCGCGACGCCCACGCCGGAGCGGAAGGTGCTCCGCCTGGCCCGGGACGAGGAGATCGAGCGGCTGGACGACCTGCGACGGGACGAGGCCAGGGTGCGCTCCGAGACCCGCACGCTGGTGGCGAAGCACGACCTCAAGATGAAGGTCACCGAGGCGGAGTGGCAGTTCGATCGCAACCGTCTGATCATCTACTTCACCGCCGAGCGCCGGGTCGACTTCCGTGAGCTGGTCCGGGACCTGGCCCGCACCTTCCGTACCCGGATCGAGCTTCGCCAGATCGGGGTCCGGGACGAGGCCGCCCTCCTGGGCGGGGTGGGGCGCTGCGGGCGGGAGCTGTGCTGCTCCACCTGGATGCCGCAGCTCAAGCCCGTGAGCCTTCAGCTGGCCAAGGATCAGCGGCTGTCCCTGAATCCCGCACAGATCTCGGGATGCTGCGGACGCCTCATGTGCTGCCTGATGTACGAGCACCGGACGTACGTCGAGGCCCGGCGCCGCTTCCCCCGGGAGGGCAAGACCCTCACCACCGAACGGGGGCCCGAGAAGGTCGTGCACGTGGACGTCCTCCAGGAGCGGATCACGCTCCGGGACGCTGAAGGGAACCGACGCGCGGTGACGCTGGATCAGCTCAAGGAACAGGTCGAGAGCGGCCCCGGCCGGGGGAAGGGAGAGGACTGACGTGGGCCGATACTACCTGACCACGCCGATCTACTACGCCAGCGGCGAGCCCCACATCGGCCACGCATACACGACCATTCTGGCCGACGCGCTGGCCCGCTTCCACCGACAGGCGGGAGACGACGTCCTCTTCCTGACCGGGACCGACGAGCACGGCCAGAAGATGCAGGAGGAGGCGAGCCGTCGGGGGATCGAGCCCATCGAGCTCGCCGACCGCATGGCGGCTCGCTTCGAGGCGGCGTGGGGGGACCTGGACATCGGGTTCGACCGGTTCATCCGGACCACCGAAGCGGAGCACGTGGCCGTGGTCCAGGCCTTCTACCAGCGGCTCCACGACCGGGGGCACCTGTACGAGGGCAGCTATACGGGCTGGTACTGCGTCCACGAGGAGCGCTACTGGACGGAGAAGGACCTGGGCGAGGGCCAGACCTGCCCCGACTGCGGACGACCGGTGCAGGAGATCGAGGAGACCAACTGGTTCTTCCGGATGAGCGCCTTCCAGGAGGACCTGGTGCGGCACATCGAGGAGAATCCGGACTGGATCGTACCCTCGGTACGACGGAACGAGATCCTCGGCTTTCTGCAGAAGGAGCTGGGGGACCTGTCGATCTCCCGGCCGAAGAGCCGGGTGGGCTGGGGGGTGACCCTCCCGTTCCAGCCGGACCACGTGGCCTACGTATGGGTGGACGCCCTCATCAACTACTTCACGGCCTCCGGTGCCCTCGGCCCGGCCCCCGCGGCGGACGATCCCCGGTGGGACGACACCTCGGGATCGTGGTGGCCGGCGGACCTGCATCTCCTGGGGAAGGACATCCTGACCACCCACGCCGTCTACTGGCCCACGCTCCTCATGGGCGCCGGGCTCCCCCTGCCCCGCAGGCTCCTGGCCCACGGGTGGTGGGTGGTGGGCGACACGAAGATGTCCAAGTCGCTGGGCAACGTGGTGGATCCCCTGGAGCTCAAGGACGAGTTCGGGACCGACGCCCTGCGCTGGTACCTGCTCCGGGAGATGCCCACCGGCCAGGACGCCTCGTACACCCCCGAGCGCTTCCTCATCCGGTACGACGAGCTGGCCAACGTCCTCGGCAACCTGGCGTCCCGGGCCCTGAGCATGACGAACCGGTACCGGGACGGCCGGGTGCCGGACGCCGCGGGCACCGGTCTGAGCGACGCCATCGCGGAGGCCCTGGCCCGAAGCCGTGAGGCGGTCGAGGCCTTCCGGCTGCACGACGCCCTGGCCGCGGCCATGGACCTGGCCCGGGCCGCCAACGGATACGTAGAGGACAGGGAGCCCTGGGCCCAGGCCAAGGATCCCGACCGGGCCGCCGAGCTCGACGAGACCCTGGCGACGCTGGCCAGGGTGCTGCTGGTGCTCGCAGCCCTCTTCCAGCCCGTCTGCCCCGACAAGATGGAGGACCTGGCGGGGCGTCTCGGGCTCGACGGCGTCCCCACCGTCGCGGCCGCCACCGGAATCGACCTGTCGGGACGCACCGTGACCCGCGGAGAGCCCCTGTTTCCGCGGAAAAGCCGTTAGTCCGCATACCCGGGGGGCGAGGCCGCCCGATGTCCAATCAGGCGCAGCAGAGAATCGTTGACCCTCTTTCCGACACCCTCCTAGCTTTCAGATAGACGACGACGGGCCCGGGAACGTCCCGGGCTCTTTTTCGCTGAGCGAGGTGGGATTCCGATGTCCGGAGACCGCTGGACATTCATGCTTCTCAAGGGAACGGGCGTGCCGGTGCGCCAGTTCTCCGTGGCCCCGACGCGCCTGAAGCGCCTCGGGACCGTCGGCGGCATGTTGGCCTTCGGCCTCCTCGTCCTGGCGGTATGGGCCGGCCTGGGCGGCGCGGCCCGGGTGGAGGCACGCCAGCTCCGTGAGAAGAACGCGGTCCTCACGGCGGAGCTGGCCCAGCTTCAGGAGCGGATCGCCACCGTCGAGGGGTCCCTGGGGGAGCTCGCGCACCGGAACGCCGAGGTCCGGAACCTGGCGGGGCTGGACGCCATCGACGGAGAAGTCCTGCAGGTCGGGGTGGGCGGGCCCGGAACGCTGACGCCCGACGCGTACCCGCTCTGGCAACTCGACGCGGACGTGGGCTCCGAGGCGTTCGCCGCTTCCTACGACCTGAGCGCCCTCGAGCGCCGGGCCCGGCTTCTCTCGGAGAGCTTCGCGGTGGCCGGAGACTCGCTCACGTCGCGGCTCGACCTGCTCCGGTCGACCCCGTCGATCATGCCCACCTCGGGGTGGCTCAGCAGCCGGTTCAACCGCTCTCGCGTCCACCCCATCCTGAACGAGAGCCGGCCCCACTACGGCATCGACGTCTCCGCCGACGCCGGCACCCCGATCCTGGCGGCCGCCAAGGGTCGGGTGGTGCGGGCGGGATGGGTCCCCGGGCTGGGGAACATGGTGGAGATCGATCATGGCTACGGGTACGTGACGCGGTACGGACACGCGTCGCGGCTCCACGTCCGGGCGGGAGAGACCGTCGCCCGGGGCGACCTCATCGCCCAGGTCGGCTCCTCGGGCCTCGCCACCGGCCCCCATCTCCACTACGAGATCTACGTGAACGGGGAGCCCCAGAACCCCATGAATTTCGTCATCCCCGCCGACGGCCTGTAGAGGCCCGGCCGACCCTCCTCCGGGGCCGGCGGCGGACAGGGAAGAAGGAACCCGGGACGGGGCGTCCGCGTATCGTGGGCGCCCCGTCCGGCGTTCGCACGGGAGGTTGTGGCCGCCGGGGCCCGTCCACTACTTTGCCGGGTCTGTCCACATCCCAGGAGCATTGGAGCGATCCACATGAAGCGCAGTTTCCTTTTCGTCGCGGCGGCGTCCGTTGCCCTGGCCGCGTGCGGCCCGACCCAGGTGGTGGTGACGGCCGAGCTCGAGACGGAGGACCCGGCCACCGGCGAGACCGTCATGCGGCCGGTGTCCGATCTCGAGGTCCAGCTTCTGCCCTTCGACCGGGACGCCGTCTTCGATTCCCTCGCCTCGGCATACGGCACGCCCGAGCCGGCCATCCCCGACTCGGTCCTGAACGCCCAGGAAGAGATCTCGGCGGCCCAGCAGCGTTGGCGTCAGCTGGAGAACCGCTGGAACACGCTGCGGGACACGCTGCAGACCATCAACGACTCCTTGCAGCAGTACAACCGGGGTGAGGCTCGTTACGTGGCCCTCTTCAACGAGTTCGGGGACCTCGAGGGCGAGCTGAACCGCGTCGAGCGGCAGATGAACGGCGCCTTCGAGGAGTTCACCGACCTCCAGGAGGCGAACAACGCCGCCGCCCAGGCCATCCGCCTGCAGCGGGAGGAGTGGGCGAACGACGCCTTCGCCGAGGTCGGCGACGTGTGGACCGCCAAGGTCCGGGCCTCCGGTCTTTCGCCTGCAGCCGACACCACCAACGCCAGCGGCGTGGCCACCCTCGCGGTGAGCCCCGGCCAGTACTGGGTGCACGCACGGGTGGACGAGGTCTACAACGAGCTCTACTGGAACGTCCCACTGACGGTGGAGGGGGGCGAGCCGGTCACTCTCGTGCTGACCCGGGACAACGCGCAGGTCCGGCCCAAGCTCTGAGCCCACGCGGTTCCGGTATCCGGGAGGCCCCGGGCGCTTCGGCGCCCGGGGCCTTTTCCGTGCCGGACGTGATAGATTGGGTGCACTCCGACCCCAACCCGGGAGCTCCATGACATCGCCCCTTCTGACCGTGGATCGGGACGGGCTCGCCTGGATCACCTTCGCCGATCCGGACCGGCGGCTGAACGTCCTGGACGAGGGGGTCCTGAGCCGGCTCGAAGCCCACCTCGAGGACCTGGAGAGCCGGGTCGCGGGTGGAGAGGTCCGGGCCGTGGTGGTCATCAGCGGGAAGCCGGACTCCTTCGTGGCCGGCGCCGACATCGAGGCGATCGGCCGACTGGACGGCCCGGCGGACGCCGAGGCCAAGTCCAGGGAAGGACAGGCCGTCTTCCAACGGCTCCGGGACCTCCCGGCTCCCTCCGTCGCGGCAATCCACGGAATCTGTCTCGGGGGTGGCACCGAGTTGGCTCTGGCGTGCCGGCACCGGGTGGCCAGCGACCACCCCAAGACCCGGATCGGACTTCCGGAGGTGCAGCTGGGCCTGCTTCCCGGCTGGGGAGGGACCACGCGACTGCCTCGGCTCATCGGCCTTCGAGCCGCCCTGGACATGCTCCTAACCGGAAAGCAACTTCGGGCCTCTTCCGCGAAGCGCGCCGGGCTGGTGGATGCCGTCCTGCCCCCGGAGGGGTTCCGGGAGAGCGTGCGCCGGTTCACCCTCGGCGTCCTGGATGGGTCCGGGCCCTCCCGGGCGGCACCCGGCCTCGTCGACCGGTTCCTGGGCGGCACGGGCCTCGGGCGCCGCATTGCCCTGTCTTCGGCCCGGAAGAAGGTCATGTCCCAGACCGGGGGGCACTATCCGGCGCCCCTCGAGATCCTGGACGTCCTCCCCGGGGTCCTTTCCCGGCCGGTGGATCAGGCTCTCCAGATCGAAGCCCGGGCCTTCGGTGCCCTGGCTGCGACCGCGGTCCACCAGCATCTCCTGCACGTGTTCCACCTTCGGGAGGACGCCCGGAAGACGGAGCGGGCCTTCCCCGGGATCGAGACCGGGACGGTGGCCCGGATGGGCGTCCTTGGCGCCGGCGTCATGGGGGGAGGGATCGCCCAGCTGGCCGCCGACAACGACATCCACGTGCGCATGAAGGACATCCGCGAGGATGCGGTGGCCGGAGGGCTGGAGCACGCCCGCGGACTCTTCGATCGGCAGGTGCAGCGACGGCGCATGACCCCGCGGCAGGCCGAGGAAGCCATGGGGCGGGTCACGGGAACGCTGGAGTACGACGGGTTCGGCGGTCTCGACCTCGTGGTGGAGGCCGTGGTGGAGCGCCTCGACGTGAAGCGGGCCGTCCTGGCCGAGACCGAGGAACGGATCCGGGGGGACTGCATCCTGGCCACCAACACCTCGTCGCTCCCCATCGACGACATCTCCGGTGCCCTGGCCCGGCCCGGGCGGTTCTGTGGCATGCACTTCTTCAATCCGGTGCACCGGATGCCCCTGGTGGAGGTGATCCGGGGCGAGGCGACGGACCCGGAGACCGTGGCCACCGTCCACGCCCTGGCCGTCCGGATGGGAAAGGTCCCGGTGGTCTGCAGGGACGGGCCCGGCTTCCTGGTGAACCGGATCCTGGGACCGTACCTCAACGAGGCGGGCTACCTCCTCGTGGAGGGGGTCCCGATGGAGGAGCTGGACGGGGCCGCGAAGACGTTCGGCATGCCCATGGGTCCGGCCCGACTGCTGGACGAGGTCGGCATCGACGTGGCGGCCCACGCCGGCGCCACACTCCGGGAGGCCTTCGGGGAGCGCATGGAGCCTGCCCCGGTCCTGGAGCGGATGCTGGCCGCCGACCGACTGGGCAGGAAGAACGGCCGGGGGTTCTACCGCTACGAGAAGGGGAAGGAGGCCGGCGTCGACGGGACCGTGTACGCCGATCTCGGCCTCCCGGCGCCGACCCCGGGCGCGGCACAGGAAGAGGACGTCCGCCGGCGCCTGGTGCTGGCCATGATCAACGAGGCGGCCCGGGTCCTCGGCGACGGGATCGTGGCGACCGCCGCCGACGTCGATCTGGGTATGATCATGGGAACGGGCTTCCCGCCGTTCCGGGGGGGACTCCTCCGCTTCGCCGACGACCAGCATCCCCGGGCCATCCTGGAGCGCATGCAGGCCCTGCGGGCGCAGATCGGTCCCCGGTTCGAGCCCGCACCGGTCCTCATCGACCTCGCCGCGGACAACCGCACGTTCTACGAGGCGTTCGGCGGGACGTGAGGGATCGGGAGCCCGACGCGCGTCCCGAGCCCGGATCGACCCGGGTCCACATCCACTACCGCCGTCCCCCGGACCGGGAGGAGGTCTTCGTCCAGGATCTCCTCCTGGACGCCCCGGACGTGAAGGTCTCGTTCCAGCCCGACACGCCGGTTCGAGGCCCGGTCGTGGTGGACGGCACCGTGATCCTGGAACCCGGCTCGCCGGTGGTGTGGTTCACCTTCCCGGACCGCTGGCACGACATCGGGCGGTTCCACACCGCGGACGGTGAGTTCACCGGAATCTACGCGAACGTCCTCACGCCCTGCGTCCTGCACCACCCCGCCGACACGTCACCGCTCCGGTGGGAGACCACCGACCTCTTCCTGGACGTGTGGGTGGCCGCAGGGCGGGCGCCTCGGCTCCTGGACGAAGACGAGCTGGAGGCCGCGGTGCGGGCCGGACACCTCGACGGGGACACCTCGGATCGTGCCCGTCGAGAGGCGCGCTGGATCATGGAACGGGCACGGGCGGGAGCGTGGCCCCCGCCCGTGGTCCACGACTGGACGCTGGAGCAGGCCCGTCGGACGGCCGGGTGCAGTCCGGGCTAGGAACCCGTCAGTCGTCGTCGCCGCCCACCAGCTGGGCGGAGCAGAGCCGGGGGTAGTCCACGTAGAGCTCCCGGAGCACGGCCGGATCCTCCCGCAGGCAGTCGATCAGACGGTCGTAGCCCGCCAGGGAGTCGGCGGGGATGGTCACCTTCTCCACCCTGAAGTCCCCCCCGTCGGCGAAGAGCAGGCGGACCTTCACCCGGTCGCTCATGCGCCGCCGTCCGCCCCGTCCTCACCGCCGTCCTGGGTGCCCCCCGGAAGCTCCGCCAGGAGCGTCTCGACCGCTTCCTGGATCCCCTGGAAGGAGTTGTTCATCAGGGGACGGGAGTTCCCACCGCTTCCCACCAGGACGGTGGGGGTGCTGCCGACGCCGAGGATGTTCCCGAGCTGCATGTTCGCCGTCACCACGTCCGCATACCGGTCGCTACGGAGACAGCTGTTGAAGTCCCCCTCGTTCATGCCGAGCTCGGCGGCATAGTCCTCGAACAGTCCCAGCGGAGCCGTCGAGGAGCGGGACCAGGCGCTCTGGTTGCGGAAGAGCGAGGTATGGTAGTCCCAGTACGCGTCCTGTTCGGCCGCACACCGGGAGGCCCGGGCGGCGAGGAAGGCGTGGGGATGGATGGTCACCAGCGGGAAGTCGTAGAACACGAACTTCACGTCGTCCCCGGGAGCGTAGACCTGCTCGATCTGGGGCTTCACCAGGGCGGCGAACTGTCCGCACCCGGGGCACTGGTAGTCGCCGAACTCCACGATGGTGACGGGGGCGTCCGGATTCCCCATGACCATGCCCTGCGCGAGCTCCAGGACCCGCGCGTTGTCGTCCAGTCCCTCGACCTCGACGGGCTCCAGGGCTGCCTCACCACCACCGCAGGCCGCCAGGGCCACCATCAGGGCCGGCCAGACCCGGCGGGTTGCGCTCGTGCTCTTCATCCGTCCTCACCATCCGTTGGTTGGAAGCTCGTCGCCGACCGGCGACCGGCCCGCTGAGAGGTTGGAACATGCCTTCGCCCCGACCCCGGATCAAGCCGGGCTCAGCCGCCGGTCAACAGCTCCGTGACCCGGTCGGTGTCCCCGAAGTCCAGGAGCACGTGGTCGGCGCCGGCCCCGGTCAGGGCCGCTTCGTCGTAGCCGCCCGTGGCCACACCGACCGTGGTCAGCCCGTGGGCCCTGCCGCACTCCACGTCCCGTGGCGTATCCCCGATGACCAGGACGTCCCGGGGATCGAAGTCCACCCCCCACCGCTCCCGGGCCCGTCGTAGGGCCAGGGCGGGAAGGTCGTTCCGCTCCTCGGAGTCCGACCCGTAGGCCCCGATCACGAAGTGGTGGTGGAGTCCCGGCCCGCTGAGCTTGAGGCGGGCTCCGCCGGCGATGTTGCCGGTGACGAGACCCAGGGCCACATCCACGCGTGCCGCCAACGCCTCCACGAGCTCGAGCACCCCGGGGAGGACGGCCATCGGCCGGGTGGGCAGACGGTTCTCCAGCTCCTCGAGGTACCGGACGTAGAGCGCGGGGAGCCCACGGTCCACGTCGGCATCCGACAGGCCGGCGTGGAGCAGAAGCTCCCGGGCGATCTGGGGATCCGTCTTGCCGGCGAACGGAAGGGCGTCGATGGGACCGGTGGTCCCGAAGGCATCGACCAGGGCCACCTGGAAGGCCTCCTTGGCGGGACCGCCCGAAACCAGGGTGCCGTCGATGTCGAAGAGCAGGAGCCGTCGCATGGGGTGTCTGGGAGCCAGGAGGGGGAGGTCCCTAGGGATCAGGATCCGTCGGCGATCCGGGCGGGCCCGGCGCCCAGTACCTCGATGGGATTGGAGAAGATCCAGGGCTGGAAGCCGGCACGCAGGCCCGCGAGCCTCCGCCCTCCCTTGAACACCTCCACACGGTACACGCCGGCGTCCGGGATCTCCCATTGCAGTCGGTCCCCACCCTCCCCCTGAAGCCAGGCCACCTCGTGGCCGTCCTGGAGGATGCGAACCGGCAAGGTGCCCCGGGCGTGGGCCGGGAGGGAGATCACCAGGCGGGCGCCTCCCGACCACGGTCCGATCTCTCCCATGCCAATGCCACCCCCGTCCGGCCCCACGACGACCACGTCGAAGTCGGCCACGTCCTCGGCATCGCCCAGGGTCACGAAGAGCCGGCCGTTCCGGAGCGCGTCCAGGATCCGATTCCGGGCCGACACGGGATCGTCGGGCAGCGGCGCGTCCAGGATGAGGTGGTTCACCACCGTCCGGAAGAAGGGCTGATAGGCTGGAAAGAGCCCCCCGAACAGCCGGGTCTTGGGATGGTGGTTCAGCCCCCCGGTGAGCGTGACCGGGCCCCGGGCTCGCACGGAGTCGTAGGCCAGGAGCGCGGGGGTGGCGGACCCCTCCCGCCAGAGCCGCGTCAGGCTCCGGTGCCCCTGCCCGGTGGCCATGGCCGTGAGGAGGGCGGGGATCCGATACCCCGCCAGGGGCTCCGTCAACCGCATCCGGGCCATCTCCGACACGTCGAAGGACTCCCAGGCGTCGATGCCGGGACGACCCAATCCCGCCCGCCACCGTTCGCGCTCCCTGGGGCTCCGGGGGTGGACCACCGAGAGGAAGCCGTCGTGCGGGTCCACCCGGGCGATCAGCTCGTCCACGGTCCCGTACCAATCCCGCGGCAGCGTATCCAGCCCCACCGCGAGCACCCGGCCCGCATCGAGGACCGCCATCTCCACACCCGGGATCATGAGGACGCCGTCCAGCCGGCGAGGAGCCAGGGCCGAGGCGCCCTCCGACGCCCACTCCCCCACGTGGTCCCCCAGGAGCACGAAGTCGAGTCCCGCCGGAACGGCGGCGTCGGCCACCTCCTCCAGCGTCCCCTCGGCGTCGTGGGAGCGTCCGGTATGAACCGAGATGGCGCCTCGGACCACCGTCCCCGGGGCCCGGGCCGCCGGCAGCGTCAGGACCGGGAGAGGCCCGGCGGCGGCCGGCGTGAGCCGCACCGGGTCCCGGACCAGGCGCACCGCCAGGAACCCCGTCACCATGTACAGGACGAACGCCGCCAGCAGCCACTTCCTCGAGGCCCTCAGTTTCCGCGACGCCTTCGGGAAACGGGTGGAAAATCCCACCCTACCGACCCTCCTCGGGCAGGACCGCCCGGGTGATGGACTCCTCCAGCGCCTCGCGGGCCGCGTCGCCCAGGGCCATGACCGCTCGATCGCTGAGGTCCGCCACCTCCCGGGACGGGGCCAGGGCGAACACCACGTCTCCGTCGAAGGGGGTGTTCACCGGCCGGATCCGCCGGGGCATGGCTCCGACGGCCATCCTCAGGATCCGGTAGAGGTCCGCCTGGCTCGCCGGGGCGTCGGTGGCCACGGCGCACAGCGTCGTGTTGCCCTGGTGGACCAGGTCGTCGGGGGGCGAGCTCCGGAGCAGGCGGCTTCCGTCCAGGAAGGCGCCGTCGGGCCCACGTGCGCCGGCCACGATGCGGCCCTCGCCGTCCAGGACGTCGCCGAGGGCGTTCACGGCGGCCAGGCCCGCCACCTTGTAGTCCCCCATCTCCACCAGCCAGCTCCCGATCCCCCCGGGCATCGACGATCCGCCGAGCTTCCCCACGGTCGCCCCCGTCCCGGCCCCGACCCGCCCCTCGGGGACCGGCGCATCGGTGGCCGCCGAAGCGGCGGCGAAACCCGTCGAAGCGTCCGGCCGGGAACGGTCCGGGCGCAGGTCGTACAGGATCGCCGCGGGCACGATGGGCACCACGTCGGCGCCGGTGGGGAAGCCCATCCCCTGCTCGGCCAGCCACGCCATGACGCCGTGGGCCGAGGCGAGGCCGTAGGCCGAGCCCCCGGAGAAGACGAGGGCGGTGGCCTCGGGGACGAGATGCTCGGGGTCCAGGGTGCCCAGCTCCCGGGTCCCGGTGGCCATCCCCGTCACCCGCACCGCGGCCCGGAAGGGCCCGACGATGGCCGTGCACCCGCTGCCCCCGCCTGGGACCGTGGCATGCCCCACGCGGATCCCGGGGATCCCGGTCAGGGTGCGGTTGGGTGCCGTCTGGGCCATGGCCGTGGGGGCGTCAGGTGAGCTCGGAGATGAAGGAAGGATCGAGATTTCCGCCGCTGATGACCACCGCGACGTTCCGGCCCGCCACATCCACGGCGCCGGATCGCAGGGCCGCGGTGGCGGCGGCCCCCGAGAACTCCACCACCAGGTGATGGTGCCTCAGAAGGAAGCCGGTGGCGCTCCGGATGTCGTCGTCCTCGACGGTGACCACCCCGTCGGCCAGGGCCGCCAGGTGCCGGAAGGTGAGCTCGCCGGCCATCACCGGCAGGAGCCCGTCCGCGATGGAGGAGACCCGGTCCAGCACCACGGGCCGGCCGGCCTCCAGCGCCGCTTTCATGGACGCGCCCCCGGTGGGCTCCACGCCGACGATCCGGGCGTCCGGACGGAGGGCCCGGACCGCCGCCGCCACCCCCGCCGCCAGGCCCCCGCCCCCGATCGGCACCAGCACGGTGTCGACCTCGGGCCAGTCCTCGACGATCTCCAGCCCCACCGTCCCCTGTCCCGCGATGATGTCCGGATGGTCGAAGGGCGGCACCATGGCGAGGCCCTCCTCGGCGGCGATGGCCTCGGCCCGGGCCTTCCGCTCCAGGGAGGTGGTGCCCTCGAAGACGACCTCGGCACCCAGGTTCCGGGCGCCCTCCACCTTCACGGCGGGCGCGGTGGTGGGCATGACCACCACCGCCCGGACGCCCCGGATGCGGGCCGCCAGCGCCACCGCCTGCGCGTGGTTCCCCGATGAGTAGGTGATGATCCCCCCGGCCACGGCGTCGTCGTCGAGCCGCTGGACGAAGTTGTTCCCCCCGCGGGCCTTGAAGGCGCCGGCGCGCTGGAGGTTCTCGCACTTCAGGCGGACCTCGGCGGCGCCGGAGGCCTCCGCCAGCGCCGGAGACCCGAGGAGAGGGGTACGGATCACGACCCCGTCGAGGCGCGCCGCAGCCGCCCGGATCTCGTCGATGGTCACCAGGGGAGAGCCCTCCCCGCCTCCGGTCCCGGCAGGCGCCCCGCCGGCGTGCGGGGCCCGGCTCACTCGGCCGACTCCTCGCCGTCTCCGGCCTCGTCCCCCTGGCCCGACTCGTCCGCGTCGACCGTCCCGGTGGCGCCTTCCGCCTCGCCGAGGTCCTCCTCTTCGACGCCCTCCTCACCTTCGGCCAGGACACCGTCCTCGTCCTCGTCCTCCGAGATGAAGCGGGCCACGTCCACGACGCGGTCGCCCTCGTCGAGGTTCATCAGTCGGACCCCCTGGGTGGCCCGGCCGATGGTCCGGATCTCGTCGACCCGCTGGCGGTTCACCACGCCCTTACGGGTGATGAGCATGAGCTGCTCTTCGTCCGAGACGCCCTTGATGGACACGACCTTCCCGGTCTTCTCGCTGGTCTTGATGTTGATGACGCCGTAGCCCCCCCGCTTCTGGAGCCGGTAGGCGTCCACGTCGGTCCGCTTGCCCATCCCCTTCTCGGTGACCACCAGGAGGTTGGAGCCATCCCGGACGGGGACCATCCCGATCACGACGTCGTCACCCCGGAGGTTGATCCCCCGGACACCCTCGGTGGCCCGGCCCATGGGACGGGTATCGGACTCCTTGAAGCGGATCGCCATCCCGGCACGGGTCGCCAGGATGACCTCGCTCTCGCCGTCGGTGATGCGGACGTCGATGAGGGTGTCCCCCTCCCGGATGTTGATGCCGTTCAGCCCCACCGACCGGATGTTGCCGTAGGCCGAGAGCGCCGTCTTCTTCACCACGCCCATGCGGGTCGCGAAGAAGAGGTAGCTGTCCTCGGAGAACTCCCTCACCGGCACGACGGCGGCGATCTCCTCGTCGGAGGTCATGGTCACCAGGTTCACGATGGGCTTGCCCCGGGCCTGCCGGCTCCCCTCCGGAATCTCCCACACCTTGAGCCAGTAGCATTGGCCCTGGCGGGTGAAGATCATGAGGGTGTCGTGGGCCGAGGCCACGAAGAGATGCTCGACCCAGTCCTCGTCCTTGGTGGTCATCCCCTTGAGGCCGCGGCCACCCCGGCGCTGGGCCCGGTACGTGTCCACCGCCATGCGCTTCACGTAGCCCTGACGGGACACGGTCAGCACCATGTCGTCGTCGGGGATCAGGTCCTCCATGCTGAAGCCCCGGGCGGAGATGTCGGTGATGAGCGTCCGACGGTCGTCGCCGTACTTCGCCGAGATCTCGCGGAGCTCGTCCACGATGATCGCCATGCGCCGCTCGCGGTTCCCGAGGATCTCCTCGAGCTCCGCGATGGTGGCCCGGACCAGTCCGAGCTCCTCCTCGAGCTTCTCCATCTCCAGCCCGGTGAGGCGGGCCAGGCGCATGTCCAGGATCGCCTTGGCCTGCCGATCGGAGAGCCCGAAGGTCTCCTGCAGCGCCGTCGAGGCGAGGTCCGTGTCCCGGGAGCCCCGGATGATCTTGATCACCTGGTCGATGTTGTCGACGGCGATCTTGAGCCCTTCGAGGATGTGCTCCCGGTCCTTGGCCTTCGCCAGGTCGTACTCACTGCGGCGGACCACCACCACGTGGCGGTGCTCCACGAAGTGCTGGAGCATCGTCCGGAGGCTCATCACCTTCGGCTCGCCGTCCACCAGGGCCAGCATGATGGTCCCGAAGGTGGACTGCATCTGGGTGTGCTTGTACAGCCGGTTCAGCACGATGTGTGGGATGGCGTCGCGCTTGAGCTCGATCACCACCCGGAGCCCGTCCCGGTCCGACTCGTCCCGCAGATCCCGGATCTCGGTGAGCTTCTTCTCCCGGACCAGATCGGCGATCTGCTCGATGAGCCGGGACTTGTTCACCATGAACGGGATCTCGGTGATGATGATCCGCTCCCCGCCCTTCGGATCCTCTTCCACCGCCGCCTTGGCCCGCATGACCACGCGGCCCCGGCCGGTGCGGTACGCCTCTCGGATCCCTTCCCGGCCGCACACCATGCCACCGGTGGGGAAGTCCGGGCCCTGCACGATCGCCTCGAGCTCCTCCTGAGGGAGCTGCGGGTCGTCGATGATGGCGATGCACGCCTCCACGACCTCACGGAGGTTGTGGGGGGGGATGTTGGTGGCCATCCCCACGGCGATCCCGGAGCTGCCGTTGACGAGCAGGTTCGGGACCTTGGACGGGAGGACCGTCGGCTCCTGGAGCCGGCCGTCGAAGTTGTCGACGAACCGCACCGTCTCCTTGTCGATGTCCTCCAGGAGCTCGGTGGCCAGGGACGTCAACCGCGCCTCGGTGTACCGGTAGGCCGCCGCCGAGTCGCCGTCGATGGACCCGAAGTTCCCCTGCCCGTCCACCAGGGGGTAGCGCAGGGAGAAGTCCTGCACCATCCGCACCATCGAGTCGTAGACCGCCGAGTCGCCGTGGGGGTGGTACTTCCCCAGGACCTCACCGACCACGGTGGCGCTCTTCTTGTAGGCCCGGCCCGGGGTCAGGCCGAGCCCCTGCATGGCGTAGAGGATCCGGCGGTGGACCGGCTTCAGGCCGTCCCGGACGTCGGGGAGGGCACGCTGCACGATCACGCTCATCGAATAGTCGATGAACGATTCCCGCATCTCGTCCTCGAGCATGCGGAGCAGCACGGTCTCGCCGCCGCCGGTCACCGAGGGATCGTTCTCTTCAGCCATGGACCTGGGGGTTCCTGTCGAGTCTGGAAGGGAGGCTCAGCGAGCCTCGGGCGGTGCCCGGACGCCCACCGCGCTCCGGGTCGCGCACCCCTCGACGACACGGGCCGCGATCCATCCGCGATCCAGGGGTCGTACGGCGGGCGGCGAGAACGCCAAAAGTCCTTGAAATATAACGCGAAATGCCCCGTTGCGGAATCGCAGCACGGGGCTCGGGGAGGGGGGTCCGGCCGCCGAAGCGGCGGGGTCCGCGGGAGAGTGGATGCGGGAGTGGTCCCCGGCCCTAGAGCCCGCCTCTCCGGGCCTCCTGCAGCGCCTCGCCGAAGGCTCGGCTGCCCCGGACCCGATCCCAGGTCCGGTCGTGCCGGATGAGCCCCAGGAGGGGGTCCCGCTCGGTGGCGGCGCGGCGGAGCCACTCCATGGCCCCCGAGACGTCGTCAACGGCCAGCAGGCCCGTGGCGCGGACCGTTGGTGAGACGGGGACCCCGGCGGCGTCACGATCCGCGATCCAGGCCCGCTTCCAGGCCCAGTAACCGGTCAGGTCGCTCCGGTCCACCGCCTCGGCCAGAGCCCGGGCCGGCACCTCGCCGTCACGCCGGTCGACCACCTCGAGCACCTCGCCGAGCTCGCCGGTGATGCGCCAACCCTGCTCCATCCCCTCCCACAGGAGCGGGTCCCGAACGCCCTCGTCCATGAGATCCTCGCCCACGTCCAAGGCCTCGTGGATCCGACCCACGCCCAGGAGCCGCAGGAAGGGCCGCACGCGAGCCCGGGGATCCTCGCTTCCCTCCCGCATCTCGGCTTCCGCGATGTACCGGTGGATCGTCATGCCGAGGGGGGTGTTGGGAGCCACCAGGACCTCCACGGAGTCCCCTATGTCCGCGTACAGCGCCTGAAGCGCCGCCCGGGCGCCCTCGAGGATCTCCGCCGCCTCCGGATTGCCCGGATCGATCTCCAGGGCCCGGACCGCCATCTCCCGGGCGGCCTCCACCTGGGCCCTCCCCGCCTCGCCCGACTCCATGCCCTGGATGACCAGGGTGCCCGCCAGCCCCGAGAGGGCCGGCACGAAGGCGGAGTCCATGGCCAGGGCTTCCCGGAACCAGCCCTCCGCCTCCCCGACCCCCGGCACGTCCTGCACGCCCGGGACGTCGGGCGCGGACGGGACCTCGGTCTCGTCGAAGAGGGAGACCCGGCCGCGCATGACCGCCTCCTGCGCCTCCGCCGGAACGGAGGACGCCACCCTCGCTCCCGTCGCCCGGGGTTCCGGAGGAGCCGCGGCCAGGTCCACACCCGCCACGCCCTGTTCGCCGCCCAACCGCGCCTCCACCTGGCTCCGGATCTCCTCGGTGATGGCCTGGGCGACCTCGCGCTGGAGCCCGATGACGTCGTCCAGGTCCCGTTCGTAGCTCTCCGCCCAGATGTGGGTGTCGGAGGCCGCGTGGATGAGCTGCACGGTGATGCGGACCCGTTCTCCGGACCGGAGCACCGAGCCCTCCACGATGGCGTCCACGCCGAGCTCGGCCCCGATCTGGGGGAGGGATTTCCCCTCCTGGGAGAACTGCATGACCGACGTCCGGGAGATCACCCGGAGGGTGCCGATGCGGCTGACCTCCGAGAGGATGGCTTCGTGCATCCCGAGGGCGAAGTAGTCCTCCTCGTCCCCCGACAGGTCCTCGAGGGGCAGGACCGCCAGCGAACCGATGGGTCCCTGGTCGTCGGCGGTGCTGGCGGCGACGAAGGGGGTGGCGGTGGACGCCGGAAGCGCCCCGCCGCCTGCGGGCAACCCCTCCTCGGTCTGCCACCACCACACGCCCGCGGCCGCCACCGCCGCCAGGGTGACGCCCAGGAAGGCCGCCCGGTGGCCCAGGCTTCCGCCGGAATCGATCCCGGCCTCGGCGTCGAGGTCCCGCATGGAGCGGATCCCCCGGGGCGTGATCTCCCAGACCCAGGCCGCAGCCAGGACCACGGGAAGCAGGAGGACGGCGCCCACCACCAGGATGCGGATGGTGGCCTCGGCCTGCACACCCGTCCCGAAGGCCGGCAGCACGATCTCCGCCAGCTGCAGCAGGACGAACACCACTGCCGCGTACGCCAGGGCGCTGCGCACGACGTGCCGACGTCGGAGCTCCTGGAAGAAGCTGCGGGACGGGACGGGGGCGTCGGATGGAGTCGGGCCTGAGGTCATCGGGACGTGCGATCGTGGAGTCGAACTGTTGGACACCGTCACCGGCGTAAAGGTGGCTCCCCGGCGCCCTCGGGACGAGGGGGAGGCCCGGGTTCGCGGGTCACGAGCTCCAGGATCACGCCCGTGGGGCTCGCCATGCGGACGGTCAGGTGCGGGGCCTCCGTGAGCACCCAGAGGGTCATGGACTCGGGGCCGGACACCTCCACGCGCCACGTCGGGAAGGCCCCGGCCGGGACGTACACCGTCTCCGCGCCCGTGACCCGGACGCCGGCCCACCGGACCGAGGTGCCGTCCCGGGTGGTAACGGGCACCCTGTAGGCCCCGCCCTCCCGCAGCTCCGCCGCCCACAGGGTGGGCTCCAGCAGGTCGGCCACCACGGTGCCCGGCGGGAGCTCGACGTCCACCCGCACGCCACCCGGTAACGTGCCCTCCAGCCGGTCCCCCGTCCGCTGGAGGCTACCGGAGCGCCCCTGGGGCCCCGTGGTGGTGCCGGCGCGGAACTCGAGGGACGGAAGGACGGCGAGCGCGGCCTGCTCCACGCGCCCCTGGCCGAGCTCCGCCGAGGAGGAGAGCCGGATGCTGTCCGGGGGATGCGGGGTCACGGCCCGCATCGCCCCACCCACCTCCCGGCCACCCACCATCACCCGGTAGCCGAGGACCACGGGGCGGAGCACGCGCCCGTCCACCTGCAACGCCGGCCAGCTCGCGGGTGGTTCGGGCGCCTCGAGCCGTCGGACCGGGCCGAACGGCGCCAGGGCCGAGGCCAGGGCGGGTGCGTCCCCGACCGCCGCGATCACCAGGCGCGCCGGGTCCAGGTGGGTTCGGACGGCCCGGCGCACGGCCTCCGGATCGAGGGCAGCCAGCCGCTCCGGATACGATTCGAGAGCCTGGGGCTCGAGCCCCAGGGCCGCCACCCGGGCCAGCTGGCCTGCGGCGCCTTCGGGAGTACCCGTTGAGGACCGGAAGTCCGCGGCCACGCTGTCCACCACGGCGCCCACGGCTTCCGGAGTCGCCAGGCGGTCCCGGAGCATGGACAGGGCGTCCACGAGGGCCGCCACCGCCTCGCCCGCCCGGCTCGGAGGGAGCCGGGTGCCGGCCAGAAACGCCCCCGTGCCCCGGAGGCGCAGCAGCTCCACGTAGCCCCATCCGGGCCCCTCGGGTCCCGTGAGTCGCCGAGCCAACAGCTCCCGGGCTACCACCAGCGCAGGCCAGTCCGGATGGTCGCCGGGCAGAAGCAGCTCCCCGACCTGGACCTCGGCCAACGGGACGCCGGGCAGGTCGATGAGGAGCACCTCCGTGGCCACCGGAGGCCGGTGGACCTCCCCCGCCGACCTGGAAGGCGCCCCATCGCTCCCCGCGTCCCCGAGCGCCGACGCCACCCGACGGCCCGCCTCACGGGGATCCAGGTCGCCAACCAGCACCAGGTGGGTCGGCCCCTCGGCATCGCCTTCGATGCCGTCCAAGCCTCCGGGCCCGTAGAGGGCCTCGAGGAGGGCGCCCACCGCTGTGGGGCGCGACGGGGAGGCCACGGCGGCCCCACCGTCCGCGGCCCCCGGCGCCATCGTCCCGGGGCTCGCCGAGACCGTGGGAGGCGCATCACCCGTGCTTCCGTCCGCAGACCGCGCGTCCTCGCCCAGCCCCACCCCCGCCAGGCAGGACAGGACCGCGTCCACCGCACCCCGGAGGGACAGGACCTGGAAGTCCGGACCCGGACGCAGGACCGGAGACGTCCCGGAGCAGGCCTCGTGCGCATCGACGCGGGCAGCGACCCGGGGCGGTGTCACGGCCCCCGGGGGGAAGACCACGTCCAGCGCGGCGCCGCCGGCCCCGGGCCAGGGGAGGAGCCACAGCTCGGTGCCTCCCGGGAGCGTCTCGACGGTCACGGCGCCCGGGAGCGCCGGCGTCTGGCCGGTCAGGGCGGCCGGCAGGAGCCCCCACCCCAGGAGCATCACCCACCGTGCCGCACCCCGGAAGGCGGGGTGCCGTGGAGCGGAGACGCCGGGCGGCGTGCGTCGAGGCGTATGGGGCATGGACGTGGAGGGAGGAGGCTGCCCCGCCAAGCCAGGGGCGGGCCGGGGTCGGTGTGCAACCAAACCTGCATGCCCTACCGGAATCGGCCATCAGGAGGTCCGGGACGGGCGGTCCTGGGAGTGGAACCCTTCGCTACATTCCGGGCATGGTCACCGCTCCCTCCCACGCCGCGCCGAACCTCCTCGACGCCATCCTCGACGGCCCGGCCGACCAACTGCTCCTGGTGGGGGGCGGCCGGCGTTGGAGCCGTGAGGAGCTGCGCGAGACGGTCGAGCGTCGGGCGGCGGACATGGCCGAGCGAGGACTCCGGGCAGGCGCGGTCCACGTGCTGGATGGAGTGCCCGACGTCGAGACGGTGCTGGAGCTGCTGGCCGTGTGGCGCCTGGATGCCGTCGCGGGCCTGCTGAGCCCCGGGCTGACGTCCCGGGAATGGACGGCGGCGGTCGAGACCCTGGCCACGGCCTCCGATGTGCCCGCGGGTACCGCGGCGGTCCTCTGGACGTCGGGCACCGCGGGCCGGCCCCGGGGCGTGGCGCTGGGACACCGGAACCTCGTCGCCAGCGCCCTGGCGGCCAGGGACCGTCTGTCCCTCGGTGGCGACGACGTGTGGCTGGCCTCCCTCTCCCCGGCCCACGTGGGTGGACTGGCCCTGGTGACCCGATCCCTCCTCCTGAGCTCGACGTTGCTGGCTCCGGGGCCGATCCGGGCCGAGGCGCTCCCTCCGCTCCTCCGTGGCTCGGCCTCGGCCCCCCCGGTCTCCCATCTGTCCCTGGTGCCCACCCAGCTCCTGCGGCTCCTCGACGCCTGGGGCGACGCCCTGCCCCCCCGGACGCTCCGGCTGGTCCTGGTGGGCGGCGCCCACGCACCGGCCCGGCTCGTCGAGCGGGCCCTGGCCTCGGCCTGGCCCGTGTCCCTGACCTACGGGATGACCGAGATGACCTCCCAGGTGGCGACGGCGGCCCCGGCGGAGGTGCTCTACGACCCGGAGAGCGTGGGACGTCCGCTGGACGGGGTGGAGGTCCGGGTGGCCGGGTCCGGCGAGCTGCTGGTACGGGGCCCCACCCTGGCACTGGGGTACGTGGGCGGCCGGGAGGCGCTGGCCGACCCCGAGGGCTGGTACCACACCGGGGACCTGGGGGCCCTGGACGCCCGAGGACGGTTGCGGGTCACCGGGCGCCGCGCCGACCGCATCGTCTCGGGCGGGGTCACGGTGGACGCCCGGGAGGTGGAGGAGGTCCTGCGGGATCACCCGGCGGTGGCCGCCGCGGCCGTGGCGGGCGTCCCGGACCCGGAGTGGGGCGAGCGGGTGGGGGCGGCGGTCGTCCTTCGGGAACGGGAGGGGGATGCCGCCCCGGATCCCGACGCAGTCCTGGAGTCCCTCGACGACTGGTGCCGTGAGCGGCTGGGTCCGGCTCGCATCCCCCGCATCTGGGTGACCCTGCCGGAGCTTCCACTCAACCGGAACGGCAAGGTGGATCGGGCCGCAGTGCGCGAAGCGCTGGTCTGATCGTGCACGGACCTGCTTTCGCAGCAACGAGCGGAGTGTGCCGACCCCACTCCGTCCACGGAGCGATGCTCAGGGCGTCGGGACCGCCAGGATCCCGTTCAGATACCGACCCGTGTGGCTCTCCTCCACGGCAGCCACGTCCTCGGGACGGCCGGCCACCACCACCCGTCCGCCCTGGTCCCCGGCGTCGGGCCCCATGTCCACGATCCAGTCGGCCGTCTTGATGAGGTCGAGATTGTGCTCGATGACCACCACCGTGTGCCCCTGGTCCACCAGCTTGGCCAGCACCTTGAGGAGCCTGCGGACGTCGGCACCGGCCAGCCCGGTGGTGGGCTCGTCCAGGAGGTAGAGCCGCCTGCCCTTCCCCCCCGCCACTCCGGACAACTCCCGTGCGATCTTGAGGCGCTGGGCCTCTCCGCCCGACAGGGTCGGTGCAGGCTGTCCCAGTCGCAGGTAGCCCAGCCCCACCTGCTGGATGTGCCAGAGCGCCTTGCCGAGCTTGCTCTCCTTGATGAAGAAGCGGATCGCCTCGTCCACGGTGAGCTCGAGCACCTGGGCGATGTTCAGGCCCCGGACCGTGACCTCCAGGACCTCGGCCTTGTACCGCGTCCCGTGGCAGACCTCGCAGGGTACGTACACGTCCGCCATGAAGACCATCTCGATCTCCACCTGCCCCGCGCCCTTGCAGGCCGGGCAACGCCCTCCGTCGGTGTTGAAGCTGAAGGTACCGGGCTTGTAGCGGCGCTGCCGGGCCAGGGGCTCCTCGGAGAACAGCCGCCGGATCTCGTCCCAGGCCTTGAGATACGTCACGGGGTTCGACCGGGGCGTCCGGCCGATGGGGCTCTGATCCACCAGCACCGCCCCCTTCAGGCGGTGGGCGCCCTCCAGCGCGTCGAACGACCCCACCGGCTCCCCCAGGTGCTCCTTGGCGGTGGAGCCGCCCTCCAGCGCCCGCTCCAGTGCCCGGTAGAGGACGTCGTGGACGAGGGTGGACTTCCCGGACCCCGACACCCCGGTGACCACGGTGAGGGCCCCCAGGGGGATGTCCATGTCCACCCCCTCGAGATTGTGCAGGCGGGCGCCCCGGAGCCGCAGACGGGGCCCGTCCACCCGTCGTCGCCGGTCGGGCACCGGGATCGCGTCCCGGCCCGACATGAAGCGCCCGGTGAGCGTGTCCGCATCCTCCAGCGCCGCGGGGGTACCCTGGAAGACCACCTCGCCGCCCTTGTCCCCGGACGCCGGACCGAGCTCCAGGACCTCGTCCGCCGTGCGGATCGCCGCGCTGTCGTGCTCCACGACCACCACCGTGTTCCCGCCGTCCCGGAGCCGCCGCAGGAGCCCCAGGAGGGCGTCGGTGTCCCGGGGGTGCAGCCCCACCGTGGGCTCGTCCAGGACGTAGAGGGTGTCCACCAGGGAAGCGCCCAGGGAGTTGGCCAGGGTGATGCGCTGGGCCTCGCCGCCGGACAGGCTGCGCATCTGCCTGGACAGGGTCAGGTATCCGAGCCCGACCTCCACGAGGAAGCCGACCCGGGCGTTCAGCTCCCGGAGGATCGTCTCGGCGATCGCGGCCTCCATCTCCCCGAGGGTCAGGGACTGCAGCCACCCCTCCAGCTCCCGCAGGGGCATCTCCGAGACCCTGGCAATGGTGTCACCGCCCACGGTAACCCAGAGGCCCTGGGCCCGGATGCGTGCGCCCCCGCACTCCCGGCAGGGGACCGGTGCCTGGTACTGCCGCAGGAAGACCCGGATGTACTGCTTGTACTTCTTCCGCTCACGGCTCCGGAGGAACGGGATCACGCCCTTGAAGCTCCCGTCCCCCCGCTTCCTCTCCGTCCCGTGCAGTACGGCGTCCCGGAAGTCCTCGGGGAGCTCTTTCCAGGGTGTGTGCACGGAGACGCCCGAGTCCTCGGCGAAGGTCCGGAGCACGCTCCGCTCCTTCGAGTACCGGGGCTTGGTCCAGGGGTCGACCGCCCCGTCGTCCAGAGAGCGGGCCGGGTCCGGGACGATGAGATCCACGCTGTAGTCCAGCGTGGCCCCGAAGCCGGTACAGGTCGGACAGGAGCCGTAGGGGTTGTTGAAGGAGAAGAGCTGGGGTGTGGGATCCGCGAAGGACACGTCCGGGTGGTCCGGGCAGCGGAAGTGCTCGGTGAAGCGGAGCCGGTCCGGAAGCTCGGCGGCCTCCTCCCCGCGGTGCGCGATCAGGATCACGCACTCGCCCTCCCCTTCCTGGAAGCACGTGTACACCGAGTCGGCCAGGCGCTCGGAGAGGGCCTCGGAGCCCACCTTGAGCCGGTCCACGATCACCAGCACCTCCTCGGCGGTCCCGAGGTTCACGCCCGCCCCGGAAGTCGTCTCGGCGCCCTCGTCGCCAAGGTCCACCGCCACCCCGTCGGCCAGCAGACGGAGGAAGCCGAGGGCCTTCAGGTTCTCGGCCACCCGGAGGTGGGACACCTTGCTGCTTCTCCGCAGGGGGAACGCCACCTGGAACCGCGTGCCCTCGGGCAGCTCCATGACGCGGTCCACGGCGCCGCTCACCGTGTCGGGCTGCACCCGCCGACCGCACTCGGGACAGTGGGTGCGACCCACCCGGGCCCAGAACAGACGGAGATAGTCGTAGACCTCCGTGGCGGTACCCACCGTGGAGCGTGAGCTCTTGGTGGGGTTCTTCTGCTCGATGGCCACGGCCGGCGCGATCCCCTCGATCCGGTCGACCAGGGGCTTCTCCATCCGGTCGAGGAACTGCTTGGCGTAGGTGGAGAGGGACTCCACGTACCGCCGTTGTCCTTCCGCGAAGAGGGTGTCCAGGGCCAGGGACGACTTGCCCGAGCCGGAAGGTCCGGTGATCACCGTGAGCGCCCGGCGTCGAAGATCGACGTCGAGGTTCTTGAGGTTGTTCTGCCGGGCGCCGCGAATCTTGATGAGGGACTCCATAGCCCGGTTCGGACCCCGGCCTGACCGGGGAGTTCCGGGGCGCGCCGGCACCCTCGCTGTACCGGGCGGGAGGGGAGCGCCCCTCCTCCCGACCCCCCTTGCCGGATCCCGGGGGGCGGGTTTCCTTTCGACATGAGCGTCGACCGGAAGCATTCGCATCATTCCCATCCGCACGGCAGCCCGACGGGCGCCGTGGAGACGGGAGTGCGCGCCTAGCTTCGCGCCGACCCCCGAACTCCGCGCCGCGGCCCGTCACGGGCCGCGGCGCTTTTTCGTACCCCCCGGGTACCCGCGGCCCCGACCGGACCCAGGCTCGGTCCACGAACCTCAGACTTTCGAGACCCGTGCTACGCATCGCGCTACCCAACAAGGGCAGGCTCGCGGACAAGACCCTCCAGCTATTCGAGACTGCCGGCCTTCGGGCGGAGTTCTCGTCGGAGCGGGCCCTGGTGGCCCAGTTGGGTCCCGACTTCGAGGCCATCTTCGTCCGGGCTTCCGACATCCCCGAGTACGTGGCCGACGGCGCCGCCGACCTCGGGGTGACCGGGGCGGACCTGGTGGCCGAGAGCGGCCGTGACGTGACCGAGCTCCTGGATCTCGGCTTCGGCCGCTGCCGCCTGGCCATGGCGGTGCCGGAGTCGAGCGGCCTCACCTCACCGGACGACCTGCCCCAGGGCACCCGCATCGCCACCTCCTTCCCGACGGTGACCCGTCGCTTCTTCGCCGACCGGGGGATCGAGGTAGAGATCGCCCCGGTGTCGGGGGCCACCGAGATCGCTCCCCACCTCGGAGTGGCCGGGGTCATCGTGGACCTCGTTTCCACGGGATCGACGCTCCGGGTCAACCGCCTCCGGGAGGTGTGCACCCTCCTGGAGTCCACCGCCCGGGTGGTGGCGAGCCCTGCGGCCCTTGCGGCCGAAGACCGGCGGACGGCCGTCCACGAGGTGATCGCGGCGCTGGAGTCGGTGCTCCGGGCCCAGGCCCGGCGGTACCTCATGGCGAATGTGCGCCGCGATCGCCTGGACGAGGTCCGGGAGGTCATCCCCGGGATCAACGGCCCCACCATCGTCGAGGTCCTGGACGGGGGCGGATGGGTGGCGGCGCACGCCGTGGTGGACGCGGACCGGGTCTACCAGACCATCGCCAGGCTCAAGGCCCTGGGTGCAGAGGGCATCCTGGTCACCCGCATCGAGAGGCTGATGCCGTGAGCGCCACGGACCTTACGCTGGCGGCCGACGGCCGGCTCGACGCCCTGGACGACGGGCTGCGACGGCGGCTGCTGGAGCGTGGTGTCCCGGACGAGGAGGAGCTCCGTCGGACGACGCGAGACATCCTGGACAGGGTGCGAGCGGACGGAGACGCCGCGCTCGTGGAGTTCGCCCGCCGCTTCGACCGGGTCGAGCTGGAACGGCTCGAGGTGCCACGGCGGGCTTGGGACGAGGCGCTGGATCGGCTGGATCCCGGGGTCCGGAGCGGACTGGAGCGGGCGGCCCGGAACATCGAGACCTTCCACCGGGCCCTCGTCCCCGAGGAGGTGGTGGTGGAGGTGGAGCCGGGGATCCGCCTGGGGCGCCGGTTCGTCCCCCTCGGGGCGGTGGGCGTCTACGCTCCCGGAGGGCGGGCGGCCTATCCGTCGTCCGTCCTCATGGGCGTGGTCCCGGCCCGGGCCGCAGGGGTCCCCGAGATCGTGGTCTGCTCGCCCCCGGGTCCCGACGGCCGCCCCCCGGACGTGGTCCTGGCGGCGGCGGCCATGGGAGGCGCCACCCGCCTGGTGGCCGCGGGCGGCGCCGGCGCCGTGGGGGCCATGGCCTGGGGAACGGCGAGCGTCCCTCGTTGCGACGCCATCGTGGGGCCGGGCAACCGCTGGGTCCTGGAGGCCAAGCGACAGGTGGCGGGACGGGTCGTGATCGACTCGCCGGCAGGGCCGTCGGAGGTCCTCGTCCTGAGCGAGGAGGGCTGCGCCGGTGCCGAGGAGATCGCCTCGGAGCTGGTGGCCCAGGCGGAGCACGACCCGGACGCGGCGGTGGCCTTCGTGACCACTTCCCGGGCGCAGCTCGAGGCGGTTCGGGAGGCCCTGACCCGTCAGGTGGCAGCCTCGCCCAGGCGGGACGTGGTGGAGGCGGCCCTGGCGGCACAGGGCGCCCTCCTCCTGGCTCCCGATCACGGTGCGATGCTGGACTTCGCGGCGGAGTACGCGGCTGAGCACCTCTCGCTTTGCACGGCGGATCCCCGGTCCGACCTGGAGCGGATCCCTACTGCGGGCACCGTGTTCATGGGCCCCGCCGCCAGCGTGGCTTTCGGCGACTACATGACCGGGGCGAACCACGTCCTCCCCACCGCCGGAACGGCCCGGAGCTTCAGCGGTCTGGGCTCCCTGCACTTCCTGCGGTCCTACACCTGGCAGGACATCGATCCGGCCGCCGCCGCGCGGCTGGCCGAGCCGGTGGCGATCCTGGCCGAGGCCGAGGGCCTTCCCGGGCATGCCTTCGCCGCGCGTCTCCGGGGCGGGAGGTCGTCGTGACCCGCCCTCCCTTCCCCCGCCCGGACTACCGGTCGCTGGACCTCTACGCCCCCGACCGCCGTCCCGTCGAGGTGGACCTGAGCGACAACACCAACCTCTGGGGGACCCATCCGGCGGCACTGGAGGTCGTCCGGAGCGCCGACCTGAACGCCCTGGCCCGGTATCCCCACCTCTACGCCGACGATCTGCGGGCCGCCGCTGCGGAGCGCTTCGGCGTGGCACCCGGGCAGGTGGCCACCGGGTGCGGCTCCGACGACATCCTGGACTCCCTGTGGCGGGCCGTGGCCCGGGAAGGAGGGACGGTGACCTACGCGGCGCCGACCTTCTCCATGGTGGAGCCGCTCTCCGCCATGAACGGGCGGACCGCACGGGCCGTCCCCTGGTCCGCCGCGCTGGACGACCCGTACCGGCTCCTGGAGGACGACCCGGCCCTGGTCTACGTGTGCCGTCCCAACAACCCCACCGGTACGCTGGCCCCGGGTGCGTGGATGGACCGCCTCCTGGGCGCCGTGCAGGACGACGGACCCGTGGTGCTGGTGGACGAGGCCTATGCCGACTACGCCGGCGAGTCCCTGATCTCCGAGGTGGTGGACCACCCCCGGGTGCTGGTCGTGCGGACCCTGTCCAAGGCGTACGGGCTGGCAGGCTTGCGGGTCGGGCTGGGGTTCGGGAGCGCGGACCTGGTCCGGGAGGTGGAGAAGAGTCGGGGGCCGTACAAGGTGAGCCGGTTGGCGGAGGCCGCGGCGGTCGCGGCCCTCCGGGACGAGGAGGGGTGGCTGCAGGAGACGGTGACGGCCTGCGTGGCGAACCGGGAACGGCTGACGGAGGCGCTGCGGCTCCGGGGACTCGACCCGCTGCCCTCCCGGACGAACTTCGTGCTCGTGCCGGTGGAACGGGGCCGTGCCAGGGAGCTGGTCCTGGCTCTCCGGGAGCGGGAGGTGGCGGTCCGGCCGTTCCTGGACTGCCCCGACGTGGGGGATGCCCTGCGGATGACGGTGGGCCCCTGGCCGCTGATGGAGCGCCTTCTGGCGGCTCTCGACCAGGTCGCCCTCGGGCGCGTGCCGGAACCGGGAGAGGTGCCATGAGGATCGCCCTGTTCGACTACGGCGTGGGCAACCTCCACTCCCTGGGGAAGGCCCTGGAGGCGGAAGGTGCCCGGGTCGAGGTCACCCGTCGCTGGGACGAGGCCCTGGCCGCCGACGGACTCGTGCTCCCGGGCGTGGGCGCGTTCTCGGCGGCGCTGGACGCGCTGCCTTCGGATCGCTCCCCGATCCGGGCCGCGCTGGCCGCGGGTCTGCCCTGCCTGGGGATCTGCCTGGGGATGCAGCTCCTGTTCGAAGGCAGCGACGAGGGCCCGGGAGAGGGGATCGGGATCATCCCGGGACGGGTGCGCCGCCTCCGGGCGCGGACCGTTCCGCAGATGGGGTGGAACGCGGTCGAGTCGGCGGAGGATCCGCTGTTCGACGGACTCGAGGACCTCACGGCCTACTACGCCAACTCCTTCGTCTGCGAGCCGGAAGACCCCGCCGACGCCCTGGCCTGGTCCGAGCACGACGGCGACCGCTTCGTGGCCGCCGCCCGGCGCCACCGGACCTGGGGTGCCCAGTTCCACCCCGAGAAGAGCTCCCACCAGGGGCGTCGTCTCCTGGCGAACTTCCTGGACCAGGTCCGCGCCGCCAGCGCCGGGGGGACGCCGTGATCGCGACGCCGGCGGTGGACCTCAGGGGCGGGCGGTGCGTCCAGCTCGTGGGTGGCCGTCCGGAGGACGAGCGCGTCTCCCTTCCGGACCCGGTGGCGGTGGCGGCGGACTGGCGACGGCGGGGCTTCGGATCGCTCCACGTCGTCGATCTGGACGCCGCCCTGGGACACGGCGACAACCGGGCCGTCGTCCGGGCCCTGGCCCGGGACGCCGGGGTGGACCTCCAGGTGGGGGGTGGCGTCCGGGACGAGGCCGCGGTGACGGAGCTTCTGGCCGCCGGGGCCCGGCGGGTGGTGGTGGGCACCCGGGCGGTGGACGACCCGGACTGGCTCGAGGCCGTGGCCGACCGGCACCCCGGCCGCGTGACGGTGGCGGCCGACGTCCGGGAGGGAGTGGTCCTCCGCAAGGGCTGGACCGAGGGCACGGGCATACGCCTCGAGGACCTCCTGGTTCGCCTCGCCCCCCTGCCCCTGGCGGGCGTGCTGTGCACGGACGTGGGGCGAGAGGGCCGCATGGAAGGGATCGACCGGTCCGGCGTGGCCGCGGCCCTCGGGGCGTCGCCTCATCCCCTGTGGGTGTCCGGCGGGGTCACCACGCTGGACGAGCTGGACTTCCTGGCGGAGCACGGGGCCGCCGGGGTGGTGCTGGGCATGGCGCTCTACACCGGCACCCTGGACGCGGACGCCGTGGCATCGAAGTACGGTACACCCCTTTCTCCGGACGGATCATGACCCGACTCACACGCGAGACCAACGAGACCCGCATCGAGCTCGCCCTGGACCTGGAGGGCGGTGCGGTCGACGTCACCACCGAGGACGACTTCCTGACCCACATGGTCGTGACCCTGGCCCGCTACGCCGGGCTCGGGATGACCCTCCAGGCGGGAGGGGACCTGCGTCACCACCTGGTCGAGGACGTGGCCATCACCCTGGGCCTGGCGCTGAGGAAGGCCCTGCCGGAGACGGCCGCCCGCTACGGCGCCGCCACCGTCCCCATGGACGACGCCCTCGTGCGCGCCGCCGTGGACCTGGGAGGACGCGCCTGGTACGAGGGCCGCCTCCCATCCCCCCTCTACGAGCACTTCCTCCAGAGCCTGGCGGTGAACCTCGGCGCCACACTCCACGTCGTCGTGGACCGGGGCCGGGATCGGCACCACGTGGTGGAGGCGGCGGTGAAGGCCACCGGCCTCGCCCTTCGGGAAGCCCTCCGGGAAGGCGGAGCCGTCTTCAGCACCAAGGGGTCGGTGCGCCTCACCTGGGGAGACGACGACCGGTGAGCCTCAAGCCCCGTGTCGTGGTCTGCCTGGACGTGAAGGACGGGCGGGTGGTGAAGGGCACCAACTTCGTGGGCCTCCGGGACATGGGGGACCCGGTGGAGCTGGCGGCCCGGTACGAGGCCGAGGGCGCCGACGAGATCTGCTTCCTGGACATCTCCGCGTCCCGGGAGGACCGGGGCACGCTCCTGGACACGGTCCGGCGGACGGCCGAGGTCCTCTTCGTCCCCCTCACGGTGGGCGGCGGCGTCCGGAGCGCCGACGACATCGGCCCCCTGCTCCGGGCCGGCGCCGACAAGATCAGCGTGAACAGCGCGGCCGTGCGTACGCCGGAGCTCCTCACCGAGGGATCGAGGCGGTACGGAGCGCAGTGCATCGTGGCCAGCATCGACGCCGCCCGGGAGCCGGACGGCGGCTGGCGGCACTGGACCCACGGCGGCAAGACCCGCACCGACCTGGACGCCGTGGAGTGGGCGGCCCGATGCGCGGAGCTGGGGGCCGGGGAGATCCTCCTCACCTCCATCGACCGGGACGGCGTCCGGGGCGGCTACGACCTGGAGCTGACCCGCGCCGTGGCGGAGCGTGTCGATGTGCCGGTGGTGGCGTCCGGCGGAGCCGGCGAAGCGTCGCATCTCCGGGACGCCTTCAACAAGGGCCACGCCTCCGCGGCCCTCCTCGCCGGCATCCTCCACGAGGGCCTCACCACGGTGGGCGAGCTGAAGGACGCGCTCCGTGGGTGGGGCCTGGACGTCCGGTGACCCCGATTCCCATCCCCCCGAGACCCCGACCGCATCCCATGACCGACCGCACGCTTCGCACTCTCGACGATCTGGCCGGCCTCACCTACGACGACCGAGGCCTGGTCCCCGTCGTGGCCCAGGATGCCGGGGACGGACGCGTGCTCATGGTGGCGTGGGCGACGCCGGAGGCCCTGGAGCGGAGTCTGGAGGGCGGCGAGATGACGTTCTGGTCCCGGAGCCGCGGGGGGCTGTGGCGGAAGGGGGAGACCAGTGGCAACGTCCTCCGGGTGGTGTCCCTGCACGCCGACTGCGACGGCGACACCGTCCTGGCCCGCGTCCGGCCGTCGGGGCCGGCCTGTCACACCGGAGAGGCCAGCTGTTTCGGCGCCGGAAGCGGCCCCGACACCGCCCCCGGGGCCCGCGCGAACGCCGCGGGCTCCACCGAAGAAGCCGACGGCGGAGGCGACCGGGCCGTTGCTGCCACCGGCGTGCCACCGGCGGAAGGCGTCCTCCCGGCCCTGTGGTCGACGCTCCGGGACCGGGCCGCCTCCCGCCCCGAGGGCAGCTACACCACCCGCCTGCTCGAGGACCCGAACCTCCGGGTCAAGAAGCTGGGAGAGGAGACGGCCGAGTTGATCCAGGCCCTGGTCCTGGAGGACGGGGACCGGGCGGCCGAAGAGGCCGCCGACCTGATCTACCACACCCTGGTGGCCCTCCTGGCGGCGAACCGGTCCCTGGACGATGTCCTGGCCGTCCTCGAGGCGCGGCGGTAGGCTCACTCGCCCGGGGGTTCACGGCTGCGGAGGAGGGACGACATGGAGACACGACACGGGTCCTCGGGCGGCCGACCGGCCAGCCTCTGGCTGATCGGTCTGGTCGCCGCCGGGTGCGCCGGACCGCCGGACACCCCCGCCGGTGATCCCGGCGAGCCGCTCCCGGGCCTCGACGCGGCCCAGCGCGCCCGGTTCGAGGCCGGGCGCGCGCTCTTCGACACCGACATCTCCGCCGAAGAGGGCCTCGGGCCCGCCTTCAACCAGAGGCGCTGCAGCTCCTGCCACGACCTGCCGACCCTGGGAGGCAGCGGGGTCGAGCAGGTGATCCGAGCCACCCGATGGGAGGACGGACGATGCGACCCCCTCCGTGAGGAGGGCGGAGACAACGTCCAGCCCCGGGTGACGGAGCTCTTCCGGGCCCTGGGCGGCGAGGGCGAGCGGATTCCGCCGTCGGCCACCCACTCCGTGTCCATGGTGGCCCCGGCCCTCTACGGCCTCGGCCTGATGGAGGCCATCGCCGAGGAGGACATCCTCCGCAGCGAGGACCCCGACGACGACGACGGGGACGGTATCTCCGGCCGGGCCGGACGGACCCAGGAGGGGGCTCTCGCGCGATTCGGCCAGAAGGCGAGCCACGCCACGGTCCGTTCGTTCGTCGAAGGGGCCCTCCTGGAGGAGATGGGTCTGACCACCGCCGCCCACCCGGAGGAGCTCCTTGTCGGCGATGTTCCGGCTCCCCCGGGTGCCGATCCCGCCCCGGATCCCGAGTTCGGCCCGGAGCGGGTGGACCTGCTCGTCGAGTACGTGCGGTACCTCGCGCCGCCCGCCCCGGTGGAGCTGGCGGGCCGGGACGCCGACCTGGTCGATGCGGGCGCCCTGTGGTTCCGGGAGATCGGGTGCGCCGACTGCCACACCCCGGCCTTCGTGACCCGGCCCGACGCCCCGGCGCCCCTCGGGGGCCAGCGGATCCGGCTCTACTCCGACCTCCTCCTCCACGACCTGGGGCCCGACTGGGCGGGGATCTGCTCGCCCTCCGCCTCTCCCACCGAGGTGCGGACCGCCCCGCTGATGGGCCTGCGCCACCGGCCGCTCCTCACCCACGACGGTCGTGCGGGAACGCTCGTGGACGCCATCGAACGCCACGGCGGGGAGGCGGCGGGCGTGGCCGACGCCTTCGTCCGGATGCCCCGGGAGCGTCGCGAGGCGCTGTTGCGGTTCCTGCGGAGCCTGTAGAAGTATTCGGTCGGCAGTCCCTCAGCGCTCCCGGTCCGGGTGTCGACCCGCAATCGGTGGGCGGTCCGGGGATCCCCATCCCAGAACCCCACGGAGATCGGACGATGAAGAAGACGACGATGCGCGTTCCGGGACGGCTCGTACCCCTGCTGGCGGCGAGCCTGCTCCTCCTCACAGCCGCCCCGGGCCTGGCCCAGGAGCCCTCGCCCTCGGAAGCTCCGGAAGCGTCGCCCTGGCCGCCGGTCGCCACCTTCTCGATCCTGGGCTACGATCCCGAGACCGGCGAGGTCGGAGCGGCGGTGCAGTCCCGGGTGTTCTCCGTGGGGAACGGGGTCCTGTGGGCGGAGGCGGGCGTCGGCGTGGTGGCCACCCAGGCCATCGTGGACGTGAGCTACGGCCCCCAGGCCATCGAGCTCCTCCGGCTGGGCTACGCCCCCGACGTGGTCGTGGAAACCATCCTGGCCGCGGATCCGAACCCGGACCCCGAGCGCTGGACCGTCGAAGGTCGCCAGTTCTCGGTCATGGACGCCCAGGGCAACGTGGCGACCCACACCGGTCCCCGGGCCAGCGACTGGGCGGGCCACGTGGTGGCGGAGAACGTCTCGGCCCAGGGCAACATCTTGGCCGGTCCCGCCGTGGTCGAGGACATGGTCCGGGCTTTCCAGGAGACCGAAGGCCACCTGTCGCTGCGGCTCATGGCTGCCCTGGACGCGGGTCAGGCCGCCGGCGGCGACACCCGGGGCATGCAGTCCGCCGCCATGCTCATCGTGAAGGAGGACGGTGGGGTCTGGCTCAACAACGACGTGGTGCTCCGCCTCCAGGTGGACGATGCCGAGGATCCTCTGGCCGAGCTGAGACGCCTGGTGGGGATCGCCGCGGAGCAACGGGAGCGGATCCGCCGCTCCCGGCGCTGACGGTCCCGGAAGGCCCTCAGGTCAACGGGTCCAGATGAGGACCGCGCCACAGCTGTCGTTGTACTGCCCGGGAATCGCCGAGCCCACGTAGAGCTCGATCCCCTCCACGTGGGTCGGGTCCAGGATCATGTCGTAGAGCCGGATCCCCGACTTGACCCCGTCCATGAAGAGCGCCGGGCGGCACACCCCCGAGTTCTGGAAGTCGGTGGCGCGGGTGAAGACCAGCTGAGGTCCGTCCAGGCCCCCCGGGATGAGACGCATCCCCGGGACGTCGGTGAAGAGCTCGGACAGATTCTGGGCATTCCGCTCCTCGATTTCGTCCCGGGTGAAGTAGGTGGCGGCGTAGCCCTGGGCCTGGCGATCGTAGAAGCCCCTTCGCTCCAGGACCCTGGATCGGACCTCCACGGAGAGGGGAGCCAGCTCGAAGATCGTGTCCGACACCAGACCGATCCTCAGATCCAGGGTCTGCCCCGCCAGCACCTCGAGGATCTCGGTTCGGGGCTGGAAGCCCGGGTGGGTGAGGCGCAGCTCGATCTGCCCGGGACGCAAGGGCGGCAGCATGAAGCGACCGTCGGGGCTCGCGGGACCCTTGATGTCGGTCCCGACCACCTCGAGGAAGGCCCGGGTCAGCCAGTCCCCGGTCTCCTGATCCACCACTCGACCGGTGACCCGTCCCGGCTCCCCGCTCGCCTGTGCGACTCCCTCGGTGGGGACCCCAATCGCTCCCGCCACCAGGACCGGGGCGATCCATCGAAACGTCCTTCGCATCGTATCCATCACCTTGAAGTACGCCGAAAGAACCCGGCCCGTTTCCGGTTTCTCCGGCCGCGGCCGCCCGGCCCTTTCCGCGCCTCTCCCGCTGGAACGAGCAGGGGCGGGCGGCTCACGCCGCCCGCCCCTCGATCCTTCGAACTCCGTCGATCGCCGAAGGCGACCGACATCTGAATGGCGTCAGGAGGTCATCGGCAGGCAGCGCGCGGCGGCGTTGTCTTCGATCTCAGGGTTGTCCCGAGCCTCCGCATCGTCCATGGAGAACATCGCCGGGCGCGGCGTCGGCCGCTCCGGATCGCCCATGGCCTCGAAGACGTCGGCCAACTCGCCGAGCCGGCGAAGATCCACCACCCGGTGTCCCTCCATCCAGGTTTCGGCGAGCCGCTCGTTGAGCAGGTAGTCCTTCACGACCTCGGGGTCGGTCGTCGCCGGCAGATCCGACAGGCCGGCGGCGTTCCGCAGATCGTTCATGATGTCCTGCGCGGTCCCCAGATCGCCGTCCACCCAGGCGACCTCCGCCTCGATGAGACGCATCTCCTCGGAATCGAAGAAGGGGATGTCGTCCCCGATGAGCTGATACTTCCACTGGCTGTAGTGCGGCGTGACCCCGTCCACCCCGTTGGTTCCAGGGTAATACACCGCCTTCCGGGGATCCGGTTCGTTGGTGTAGGGGTCGAGGAGGGAACGAGTGGTCTCGTCGTAGGACGGCCACCACTTCTCCCGCACCGCCGCCGCCGCGTTGTTCCCGGCGGTGATCAGCTGCACGACGTCGTTGTCCTGCCGGCCCGAGTTCGCCGACATCTGGGCGTTCTTGACCCAACCGTCGGGAATCATCGACGCGTCGTCGGCCGCCCCGGAATAGTTCTCCAGGTACAGCCGCGCCCGGGCCCGGCCGGCGTAGTTGACCAGCGCCCAGTCGTCCTCACCGGCCGTCTGTGCCGTAGCGAGCGCCCGGGTGAACTTGGACTCAGCCTGGGCGAGGATGGTGCTCGCAGGCACCGCCGGGCCAGCGGCCTCCGCGGGCGCCTCACAGAACATCATGCCTAGCGTCAGGTCGGCCATGGCGGACACGGTCTGGACCTGGACCGTCAGGGGGCTGGTCGCAGCCTCCGACTCGCCCAGCACCCGGATGAACCGCTCCTCGGCGTCGTCCGCCGCGAACCGCGCCCGGAGCATCTCCTGCATGTTCCCGTCGGCATTGGAGTTGCCGTAGTTGAACCGGCCGTGGTCGATGTCGTCGTACCCCGCCCACGTTCCGGTATGCTGCAGCTCGTCCCCCAGGAGGCCCTGGTAGATGACGAACTGGTCCATGGTGATGTAGAGGTCTCCCTCCGCACCGGCCGCGACCGCGTCCAGCGCGTTATCCAGGTCCTCGTCGGTGTATCGCTGCGGGTCCGTGACATCCAGCACGTCACAGGCGGCGAACCCGAAGAGGACCCCCACCGCGGCAAGGGCCGCATTGATCTTGAGATTCTTCACGATTCAGGCTCCTCTTCGGCTCAGAAGGATGTTCGAACGGAGAACAGGAACCTTCGTGGTTGTGGCATGGCCAGGAACCCACTGAAGTTGAACGAGCTCCCGCCGGCATACTGCATCGCCGGGTCCATGCAGTTGCAATCGTCCCACCACCACAGGTTGTACCCCGACGCCGTGAGCGTCGTACGTCCGAGCCCGATGGCTCCTGCCAGCCCATCCGGAAGCTCGTAGGTGAGCGAGACCTCCTGGATC
>DATHRY010000026.1:0-5846 GCA_035464715.1 Longimicrobiales bacterium | reverse complement strand
TACTGCATCGCCGGGTCCATGCAGTTGCAATCGTCCCACCACCACAGGTTGTACCCCGACGCCGTGAGCGTCGTACGTCCGAGCCCGATGGCTCCTGCCAGCCCATCCGGAAGCTCGTAGGTGAGCGAGACCTCCTGGATCCGGATCTGGTCCCGGGAGTCGTATGCACTCTGCAGGGTGAAGAAGTTGACCAGGGAGTCGGTCACCGGCGTCGGATCGCCGCTGGCGTCCAGGGTGGCCAGGTACTCGTCGCCGGCGTTCTGCCGCACCCGGTAGGGCCGATCCGAGTTCGAGAAGGTCGCACCCCACTCCCCGCGGAGCTGCGCGAACATCCGGAAGGGGCCCACCTGCACCGTGTTGCTGAAGGCACCGGACCAGGTCGGCAACGGCTGCCCCTGATACACGGCAGTGTCCGTCCGGGTGTGGGTCCGGGTCTCCGGATCCCAGCCGTTGACCTCACGTCCGAAGATGGACTCGATGGGATACCCCTCACGCTCGTCCCCGAGGATGCCGTCCTGGGCCGTCTCCCCCAGGTCGACGACCAGGTTCTCGGTCCAGTCGAAGTTCAGGGCCGTCGTCCACCGGAACCCCGACGTGACGACGGGCGAGGCGTCCAGAGTGACCTCGACGCCCTTGTTCTCGATCTCACCCACGTTCTGCAGCTGGGCGCTCTGGAAGCCCTGGGAGGAAGGCAGGGAGATCGCCAGTAGCGCGTCCTTTGTCTTGGCGTTGAAGTAGGTCACCGACGTCGCGAGCCGGTCGCTGAAGAAGCCGGCATCGAATCCGAACTCGATCTCGGTGGTCTTCTCCGGCTCCAGGTCCGGGTTCCCCGGGTTGGCCGGGGTCACGCCCGGGCGGTCGTCCAGCACCGCCGTCGGGTCGTACGTCCGGAACTGGTCGAAGGCGCCAGGCGCCCGGCCGGCCTGACCCCACGCAGCCCGCAGCTTCAGGCTGGAGAGAAGCTCCGGCATCCACGCGTCGTCGATGTTGTTGAGGTTGTAGGCGGCGTCGAACTTCGGGTAGATCTGCGCCCCGTAGTTCTCACCGAACGAGCTGTTTCCGTCGACCCGGAGACCGGCGGTGAAGAACAGCTTGTCCCCGAACTCGAACCGGTTCTGGGCGAAGGCTCCGAGGTTGATGTTCTCGTTGAAGAGCTCGTCCCCGAAGGTGAGCGCCGCACCGCCGACCGTGGTCACACCGGGACCGGCGAACTCACGGCCGGTGGCCATCGACGTCTCGGTGGTCTCCCAGAAGCCCTGGGCACCGAAGGAGAGCTGCGAGCCGATGGCGTCGGCGATCCCGAACGTCACCTGCCCGAGGTAGTCGAAGGTGAAGTTCCTGGCCGAGCGGTACCCGATGTTCCGCTCTCCGTCCTCGTTGGCGTAGACGTAGAAGTACCCGAACGGCAGCGTGCGGGTCTTCTGGTCGTCCACGTTGTCCAGCCCCAGGGTCAGCCGGTTGGTGAAGTTCTGCATCGGGGCGAAGCTGATGTTCAGCCCACCCGTCCACCGGCTCGCCTTCGAGTAGGTCTCCACCTGCTTGATGTTCTCCACCGGGATCCAGGGCTCGCCGTACGGCGTCTCCTCGGTGGCGTTCTTCGGGCTGCCGATGGTGGCGTTGCCCAGCAGGGACATCCAGTTGTTCCCGGACTGCAGCGAGTAGATGCTGTTCCGGGAGTACGCCGAGTTGATCCCCACCGTCCACTTCTCGTTGGGGGTCCAGTTCAGGTTCACGCGCAGGTTTCCACGGGTCTGATCGTTCGGCTTGACCGAGCCTTCCTCGTAGTTGAACCCACCGCTGATGAAGTACGTGACGTCCTGGCCGCCGCCCTGGGCGGTGATGTCGTACGTGTTGATCAGCCCGTTCTCGATGAGCGTCTCGTTGGAGTCCCACGCCTGGAATCCGTCAGGCCCCGTGAAGTTCGGGTACAGCGTCGTCGGGAAATTCTCCCGGTGCCGGTTGAACCCGAGGGAGGTCGAGAAGGTGAACTGGGGCGGGCTGTTCGACCGTCCGCGCTTGGTGAAGATCTGGATCACACCACCGGAGGCGTCGGATCCGTAGAGCGTCGCGGCCGCAGCGCCTTTGAGCACCTCGACCCGCTCGATCTCCTCCGGGTTGATGTCCGAGAGCCGGTCCTCGCCGGCGCCGCCGGAGAAGGCGCAGCAGGTGGCCCCGGCCAGCGAACCCCACTCGCTCTGGTTCGTGTCCATCCGGACGCCGTCGACGTAGATCACGGGGCGCTGGCCGAGCGTGAAGCTCGACGTCCCCCGGATCCGGAGCTCCCGTCCGGCTCCCACACCACCGGCCACGCCGATGGAACGGACGCCGGGGATCCGGCCCTCGAGGGCCTGGCTGAAGCCCTCGAGGGGCACGTCCTCCTGGAGCTGGTCCAGGTTCAGCGAGGCGATCTTCTGGCCGAGCTTCCGCTGCTCCACGGCCCCGGCCGTCCCCGTGACGACCACCTCGTCCAGCGTGACGGCGCTGACGGTGAGCTGGAAGTCGACCTGGGTCGGCTCACCGGCCGTGACGCTCACGGTCTGCTCCGTCGTACGGTACCCCAGATAGGTCACCCGCACGGTCTGCTGTCCCGTGGGCACGTTGAGGATCAGGAAGCGGCCCTGCGCATTCGAGAGCCCTCCGATCGACGTCCCCTCCACGGAGATCTGCGCGCCGTTGATCGGCGCTCCGTTGGTGGCGTCGATGATGGTGCCCGTGATGCTCCCGGTCTGCGCTGCCGCAGGCGAGAGGGTCAGGGCTGCGGCGACGAGTGCGGACAGCGCCACTCCCGTCCACCTGGCGAACGTCATACGTCTCATGTTCCTACTCCTTGCTGAAGCTTGCTGAAGTCTTCCCCACGTCCACGTCCACACCACCCGGCCTCAGCCCTCGTCGCCCCGGACGACCGGCGGCAACCTCGGAACCGATCGGGCTGGCAGGTTGGGGAGAATGTGGCACCTACGCTATATTCGCAACGATTTTGTAAATCTTTCGTTTGAAGGGCAGGGACCGGGCGGGTCGCTCACCCCGGTCGACGGGTCACGGCGCGGAGCGCGCTGGACGGGTGCCTGAGGTCTGCGAGCGCGGGAGAGGACGGGTGATGACTGTGCTGCGACAGGGATGGTGGCGGGTCGGGACGATCGTGGCGGCAGGGATCGGAATGGGCGCGTGTGACTCCCTGGCCCCCGAGCGGGACGAGGCGCGGGTGGTCGTGAGCGCACTGGGTGGCGCCAGTCAGGTCTCGCTGATCACCTCCACCGACTTCGACGTCGGCGGGGGAGAGGTGTTCCTGGCGGAAGCGGACACCCAGGTGGCGGCCGTGCCCCTGGACGACGTGTTTCCCCTCGACGGCGAGCAGCGCTTCATGGTGAGCGTCGGGCCCGGCGTTGAGGGCGATACGGCTACGCTGCGCATGGAGGTCTGGATCGACGGCCAGTCCTGGTTCAACGACGCGCGCACCCTCGGCGTGGACAGCACGACCTACATGACCTTCGTGTACAGGCTCAGGCAGCCCAGGTTTTGACCCCCCGTTCACGACCGTCGCTTTCCGCGCCGGATCCCGGACCCCACCCGCCGAAGATCCGGTGCCTCCCGCCGGCCCCCGGTCGGATCCAGCCCCGTCGGAGGGCTCCCCTTCGCCACCTGAGCATGCTCCTGGCCGGACTGCTCCCGGTCGGATGCGGGAATGATGCGCCCCCGGCTGTGGACGCTCCCGTTGCGGTCGCGGGAGGCGACACCCTCTCCGTCGAGGCGCTCTCGAATTGGCTGGTCCTGGGGCAGCCGCTTCCGGTCACGGTCGAGTTCGCCGACGGACTCGCGCACCACTGGGTGGAGATGGCCGCCCTGGGAACACTGGGTCCGGAGCGGCTCCGGAGCCCGGAGGTCGTGGACGCGGTGACGTGGCCCGCGTACCGGGCCGCCATCCTCGATGCGCGCATCGAGGACCACCTCGGCCCTCCCCCGGCACCGACACCGGCCGAAGTGGAGGCCGTGTACGCCGGCGACCTGTATCGCCTCCCGGCCCGGATCCTTCGCAGGGCCAGCCCGGAAGCCCACCCCGAGGAGAGGGAGCGACAGCGCCAGGTGGCCTTCGAGATCCGGCAGGCCCTGACGCGGGGGGCGGGGTGGCCGGAGGCGGTGGCACGCAGCGAGGACGAGCTCTCGGTCCCCAGGTCCGGACTCCTGGGGCTCGTGCGCTCCGGGGAGCTACCGCCCGGACTGGACCGGGTCGTGTTCCAGCTCCGCCCCGGCGAGATCTCCCAGGTGCTCGAGACCGAGGAGGGCTTCCAGGTGGTCTACCGGCCTCGACTCGAGGACATCCGGGAGATCTTCGCCGAGGAGCTCCGTACCGCCCTCCAGGAGGAGCGCCGACGTGCCTTCGTCGATTCTCTCGCCGCGGTCCGGGCCCTGGGCGTCGCTGCGGACGGCGCCGAACGGCTCATCCGGCTCGCCGACGGTTCGGCGCACGGCACCGGCGAGGACCTCGCCACGTGGGAGGGGGGTGAGCTCGCCGACACCGCGGCCCTCCGCTACCTGGGCACCCTGGCGCCGGAAGATCGTGCGCGCCTGGCCCGGGGGGCGGTCCCGGCCGCTCGTGCCCTGCTCCTGGAGATCGCCAGGCAGGAGATGACGTGGGCGATTCTCGGCGACGCCACGGCCGAAGCGGGGCCTGCGGAAGACGGCTCTCCGGAGGACGCCCGCGATCGGGCCGGGCAATCGTGGCTGGCCACCGTGGACGAGGTCGAGGCGGTGCTGGGCCCCGGGCACGCCGGTGCGGTCGGGCCGAGCCTGGAGGCGTACATGGAGGCCGTGGTGGCCCGACGTCGGACGCCGGTGGCGGTGCCTCCCACGGCCATGTCGACGGCAGCGCGGATGGTGCAGCCCCTGAGTGTGGAGAGGGACGGCGTGGCCGCCGCCGTGGAGCGGGCCCGACGCCTCCTCTCGGCGGGAGACGGGCCGGCGTGAGACGGCGGACCTGCCGGGGCGCCCTGGCTTGCCTCGTGGTACTGGCGGCAGCCTGCGACCGGGCGGGACCCCCGCCCTTCACCGATCGGCCCGGGCGCCCGCTCCCGGGGCTGGAGGAGCGGGAGGCGGGCCGGTTCCTGCTGGGACAGGCGGTATTCGAGCGCCTGGCCACCGAGGAGGAGGGGCTTGGGCCGCTCTTCAACGCCCCCCGTTGCAGCACCTGCCACGACGACCCCGGAAGCGGCGGGACGAGCGACGTCCGGGTCGTGAAAGCCACGCGTTGGGACGGCGAGCGCTGCGATCTGCTCCACGAACAGGGCGGGGACAACATCCAGCAGCTCGCCACCTCTCTGCTGACCGCACACGGCCTCGGGCCCGAGCGCATCCCGCCTGACGCGAACGCCTCTGCGTCGGTCACGGCTCCCACCCTCTACGGGCTCGGCCTGGTCGAGGCGATCCCGCTGGCGACGCTCCGGGCGCTGGCGGACCCGGAGGATCGGGACGGCGACGGAATCTCCGGCCGCATCGGCACGGACGCGTCCGGCCAGCCGGGGCGCTTCGGCCGGAAGGGAGAGGTGGCCACCCTGGAGGGGTTCGTGGACACCGCCCTCCGGTTCGAGCTCGGCTTCTCCACCCCGGACCATCCCCGCGAGGAGACCGTCAACGGGGTCCCGATCCCGCCGGACGCCGACCCGATGGGGGAGCCGGAGATCGACCGCCGGGGCGTGGAGCTCCTCCCCGAGTACGTGCGCTACCTGGCGCCGCCGGCTCCCCGGATCCCTGCCGCCGGCCCCGCCCGGGAGGATCGCGGCAGGTGGCTCGGCACCTGCGGGCCCCGTCCCGTCGAGGTCAAACAAGGTAACGTCGGGGCCGCGACCCGGAAC
>DATHRY010000025.1:0-8879 GCA_035464715.1 Longimicrobiales bacterium | reverse complement strand
ACCTGGGCCCTGGCGGGGCGCGTGCTGACCCTGGACGACCGGGGGCGCGCTACGGCACCGGGCGTCACCCAGGAGCAGGGCGGCGGGTGAGGGCAGGAGCAGGGCGGGGAGCAGCGGGAGCGTCAGGGCAGGTGCGCGTGGTACCCGGGGAGGGGGAACGACGTTGAACGCGCCGGCGGCGGACGTCCTCAAGGACCTGGAGGTCCTGATCCGCTCCCGCTACGGTCTGATCCACCTGGGCCCCCAGCGGCCCCTCCATGGCCCGGGCGGCATCGCGCCGGTGGGCCGAGGGAAGGACCGTCCGGGCCAACTGAGGGCCCACCGCGTCCCCTACTCCGCCCCGCCGCCCCCCTCGGGACCGGCGCTCCCCTCCGGCGGGATCCGCTCCCCCCCGGCCAGCGGCTCCACGCAGCCCGGTTCGTCGTTGGCCGGGGCGTTCACCAGCCTCGACACCTCCACCGCCTCCAGCGCCGGATCGGACGGGTCCGGCAACGCCCCGGCGAAGGTGAGCCAGGGCTGGACCTGGTCCGGCGCGAGCAGCACGGGCATGCGGTCGTGGAGCGGCGCCATCCACGGGGAGGCCCGCCGCGTCAGGATGGTGAAGGTGTGCAGCCTTCCTCCGTCGGGCTGCCGCCACCGCTCCCAGAGTCCCGCCAGGGCGAGCGGCACCCCGTCCGAGCGGTGGATCCAGAACGGGGTCTTGGGGCCCCCGCCGGGAGCGGCCCGCCATTCGTAGAACCCGTCGGCCGGGACCACGCAGCGCCGCCGGGCCCACGCCTCCTTGAACGCGGGCTTCCCCGCGGCGCTCTCGGAGCGGGCGTTGATCATCCGGTTGCCGATGGAGGGGTCGTCGGCCCAGAAGGGGACCAGTCCCCACTGCATCGAGCCGAGCCGACGCCGACCCTCACCGTCCGCCAGGATGACCGGGGCCGACTGGGTGGGCGCGATGTTGTACCGGGGGATCCAGTCGCCCAGCGCGGCGTGGTCGACCTCGAAGACCTCCACCAGCTCGTCGGGCGGGGTCGCGAGGCTGTACCGCCCGCACACGTCAGGCCTCGGGCCGCCGGTGCACCACCAGGGTCCGCCCCACCTCGACCTCCCTCCGGAAGCCGAGCAGGTGCAGGACCTGGAGGGCGTACCACCGGGCCACCCGCCGGTCCACCACCAGGGCGTCCGGATCGCCCTCCATGCGTCGGATCCCGGGGAGCCAGTGCACCCAGCGGTCCAGCTTCAGACGGCGAGCCGCGCCGGACACCCTGAGCCACGCGGGGCTGAACTCCCGCACGACGAAGAACCCGTCGTTCCCACGGACCTGGTACAACGGCATGAGGATCCGGGCCGTCTCGGGAGACGTCACGGGCCCGTGCCGGTCACCGGCCACCGCCTCGCCCCTGCGGATGGGTTGGAAGTTGCGGTAGCCCGGAAGCATCCGGAAGCCGTCCTCCGGCGCGATGGGGTGTCGGTACCGCATCTCCACCGCTCGGGGGAGTCCCCGGCTGTCCCCGGACAGGAGGGCCCGGGAGGGATCGTGAGCTGGCAGATCGCCGGCGCGGGCCACTCCCGTGGCGGCCATCATCAGCCAGATCGCCGCCTCGGCCCGGTCGATGGACCGGGGGTCCTCGTGCTGGCCCGCCTCGAAGGCGACGTTGATCACGCCCCGGTTCCCCATGTAGTCGTGGAGGGTCCCCTCCACCAGTTCCTCCAGCCCCAGCACCATCGGCACCGGCAGGGCCAGCGCCAGGGCCCGGTTCTTCAGGGTGTCCGAGACGGTGCTGAACGCCCCGCCCGACCCGGAGGTGGTGTGGAGGTCCAGCAGGTGCACGGGACCCGACGCCTCGTCCAAAACTCCCTCGAGGGCGTCCAACAGTTCCCGCTGCTCCCGGTCCTCGGAGCTCGATTCGACGTCCGTGCGGAGGGCTCCGACCTGTCGAGGGGTCCACGCCCGGTTCAGGTCCCGGGTGAGAAAGCGCTCACCCCTCTCCAGGGCGGACACGTTGCCCAGGAGGAGGACCAGCTCCCCGACCAGGGGAAGGGGCGAGGCGAGCAGGGCATTCCGGATTCGGCGGGCGGCCTCCACCCCCGCCGGCTCGTTACCGTGCAGGCCCGCGACCACGATGAGCGTCGTCGTCCCGTCCACGGGCCCGAACCGTCCGAGGACCCGCGGCAGTCGCTCCGCACCCAACACCATCGCCACTAGTCCTCCGGGCCCAGACGGTCTTCGAGGAGCTGGTAGGCGATGGGCATGAAGTCCCGCTCGCTCACGATCCCCACCAGCCGCCCCTCCTTGATCACCGGCAGGCAGGACACCTTGGCCTCGCGCATCACGCGGATCGCCTCCAGCGTCTCCGTGTCGGGGCTCACCGTGACCGGATCCCGTTCCATGATCTCCCGCACCGGACGCTCCCCGTCCACGCCGTCCGTCTTGCGGGCGACCAGCCGCAGGATGGACCGGTAGGACACGATCCCCGTGAGCCGGTGCTCGTCGTCTTCCACCAGGACGTGGCGGATCTGCTTCCGATCCATCAGGAAGGCCACCAGGTCGATGAGCTCGTCCTCGTGCACCGTGAAGAGGTGCGTGGTCATGTATTGCTCCACACGGTGGTAGCTGGCCTCCCAGTCACCGCCCTCCGGAGCGGACGCCAGCTCCCACAGGTGGCCCGGCGCGCCGCCCTCCTGATTCCGCACCATGGCCGCCACCAGGGCCGCCATGCGCTCGCTCCGTGTTCCCCGGTCCTTCATGGAGGCCAGGGATCGGGTGGTCCACCGGGCGCCCGTGGACAGGGTCTTCACCCGGTCGTGGATCACCCCCAGGTATCGATCGACGTCGGCGGAATTGACCTTGCACTCCTGGAGGCCGGCCCGGGCCAGCGGGAGGAGCCGGTCCAGGATGAGCCGCGGCGCCGCCACCGACTCGCCCTGGTTCCAGTACATGGCCGACTTGAGACCCAGCTTCGCCGCGGCCGCGAAGTTCGCACGGGCGTCGTCGAAGTCCATGACATCCTTCGGATCCCCGTGCTCGAGGGCGTACCCGATCGAGGTTCCGAGCCAGAAGGCGGCGTTGGCCACCTCGTCCAGAACCGACGGGCCAGAAGGCAGCGCACGGCACTCGATGCGCAGGTGCGGCTTGCCCTCGCTGATCCCGTAGCAGGGCCGGTTCCACCGGTACACGGTGCTGTTGAAGAGCTGGAGCGCCTCGAGCCGCGGGATGCCGCCCTCCTCCAGGATCGCCAGTGGATCCTCCTCGACCTCCGCGGCCAGGAGCACCCTGAACCGGGCCAGGTCCTCCTGGAAGAGCTCCAGCACCGACTCCTGGATCCACTGGTCCCCGAACCGGACGCGGGAGGTGAGCTCCCGCATGTGCAGGGCCGGGCTCCGGGTGTCCATGGACTGCTGGAAGAGGGCGATCCGGGTCTCGGCCCACAGGCGCCGCCCGAACAGGAGGGGGGAGTTGACCGTGGCCGCCAGCACCGGTCCGGTGATCGCCTGGGCCACGTTGTGCATGCAGGCGAAGGACTCGGCGGACACCTGCAGGTGGACCTGACAGCTGGTGTTGCACGCCTCGAGCATCACGGAGTCGTGCTCCACGTGGAGCTCGTCCGTGCCCTCGATCCGGAGCCGGTGCGGCTCCCCCTTCCGGAGGCGGCCCACGGCCTCGTTCAGCGCGTAGTAGCGCGCCCGGGGCGTGATGTTCTCCATGCCGAGATCGGACTTGGACAGGGTCGGCAGGATCCCGGTCAGGACGATGTGGGCCCCCTCGGCGGCCGCAGCCTCCCGCGCCCGCGCCAGGAGGGCCCGGAGCTGGCTCTCCAGCATGGAGAGCGCGTCGCCCTCCAGAGGGAGCGGACGGAGGTTCAACTCGAGGTTGAAGCGGGCGAGCTCGGGCGTGAACGGGTCGCCCAGCCTCTCCAGGACCTCGACGGCCACCGGCGCCGGCCGCCAGCCCTGGTCCACGAGGAACAGCTCCTGCTCGGCCCCGATCCGTCGGACGCCCCTCTCGATCATGCCCTTCTCGAGCATGGTCTCCAGGGCCTGGAGATCCCGGAGGATGGCGCGGGTGAACTGTCGGAAGGCGTCCGGATTCTTGTCCGGGATCAGGTCCTTGCCCATCGCGTCACACCCGCGTCAGGATCTGGCCCAGCGCCTTCTTCCCGATCCTCGGGACGCGAGCGCCCTCGGCCGGATGCCCTACGACGAGCAGCAGGAAGGGCCGTTCGTTGTCGGGGCGCCCGAGGATCTCGTTCAGGAACCCCATGGGACTGGGCGTGTGGGTCAGGGTCGCCAGACCCGCGGTGTGGAGGGCCGTGATGAGGATCCCGGTGGCGATCCCGACCGACTCCGTCACGTAGTAGTTCTTCTGCCGGTCGCCGTCTTCGTCCCGGGAGTAGCTCTCGGCGAAGATGGCGATCAGCACCGGCGCGATCTCCAGGAAGGGCTTGTGCTCGTCGGTCCCGAGGGGCTTCAGCGCCTCCAGCCACTCCGAGGGGGCGCGTCCGTGGTAGAAGGCACGCTCCTCCTCCTCGGCGGCCGCCCGGATGCGGGCCTTCGCGGCCGGATCCGTCACGACGACGAAGTGCCACGGCTGCCGGTTCGCCCCGTTCGGCGCGGTGCCCGCAGCGGCGACGCACGCGTCGATGACCTCGGGGTCCACAGGGTCCGGCGCGAAGTCCCGCACGGTCCGTCGACACCGGACGGACTCCAGGAAGGCCCGGGCCCGGTCCCTCATCTCCGCATCGGAGCGATGCGGATATCCGGTCAGCGGAGCGGTCTCGATGGGGGCCTCGAAATTCGGAGAACGGAGGGTACGAATGAGAATCGGCGGGGGATGGACAAGGCGTCAAGGCGTCCGGGAACGGAGCAGGACACGATGTGCCGCCACCGCCGAGCTCTCCGCCGACAGCACGTCCGCGACGCGTTGGGGCGGCAACTCGAGGTGCTCCGACAGAAAGCGGAGGTTCACCAGGTAGGCGACCGCCTCGTCCGAGAGGCGGATCACCCGCCATCCGGAAGGATCCCGCTCCGCGAAGGCCGCGTAGGCCTCGCCCCCCGGCCCCTCGGTGGGAGGACGCTGCAGCGGCACGTGGAGCCGCCCGGCGTGCAGGCCGTACCGCACCAGCAGGTCGGCCCAGGGACGGCCGCTCCGACGAAGCGCCAGGACCGCCTCGGCGGACACGCCCGCATGGCGCGCCACGGTCAGGGCCACCGGGACCTCGTCCGACGGGACCCGGCCCTCGGCCAGGATCGCCACCTCGCCGGCGGTCTGCCCGTAGTGGATCGCCACGGACCTGAGGTACGCGGCATCATCCGCCTGTCCCGCGGCGCCGGCGGGGAGGGTCAGGGCGAAGATCGCCGGGGCCCACCACCGGGTCCGGGGGCTGGAGTCATTCCGGATCGGTCTCCTCCACGATCTGCTGGTAGCTCTCCGGGTCCCACGCCGGCCGCTCGTCGGCGTCGGCGATGTCGAGCCCCAGGTAGAAGAGCAGGCGCCCGATCCGGGCCGTCTTCTCCCCATCGATCAGCTCGACCTCGTCACTGGGTCGATGGTAGTCCTCGTGGGTCCCGTTGAAGAAGAAGAGGATCGGGACGCCGCGACGGGCGAAGTTGAAGTGGTCCGACCGGAAGTAGAAGCGCTCGTCGGGCCAGAGATCGTCGATGGCGGTCATCCCCAGCTCGGGGTGGGCCTCGTTCACGCGGGCCAGGGTCTCGCCGAGGGAGGAGTGCTCCTTCCCGATCGCCACGATGGTGTCGGTCCAGTTCCGGCCGACCATGTCCGCGTTGAGGTTCGCCACCATGGACTCCACCGGCACGGGCGGCTGGTCGGCGAAATGCGCGCTCCCCCACAGCCCCCGCTCCTCGCCACTCACCAGCACGAAGAGGACCGACCGCCGCGGCGGCACGTCGAGGGACGCCATGGCCTCGGCGATCTCCATGACGGTGGCGGTGCCCGAAGCGTCGTCGTCGGCCCCGTTGAAGATCGAGTCGCCGGTCTCGTTGGCCCGGACGCCCACGTGATCCATGTGGGCCGAGTACACGACGTACTCCTCCCGGAGCACGGGATCGCTCCCCCGGAGCAGGCCCACCACGTTGGGGGCGGTGGCGTCCTCGCCGTTGGGCAGGGGGTAGCGCTGGATCCAGGTGCCGTCGTCGCCGGCGGGCTCCAACCCCATGGCCGCGAACTCGGCGCCGATCCACTCGGCCACGGCGTCCAGCTCCGGCGAGGGCGTCCGGCGTCCCCGCATGCTGTCGTGGGCCATGACCCCGATCCGGGCCACGACCTCGTCGGCCCGGATGGTGGCCGCCGCCCCCTCCACCGCAGCGGGCGTCCGCTCGCCGGCGGCGACGTCCGGGGCGTCCTCGCCGGACGCGCAGCCGACGGCCAGAGCAGCGATCAGGGGGAGCGGAAGGCGTCGTGGCATGGAATCAGACATCGGGTTTCGAGGTAGCGGGGCCCGATCCGGGCCTGCCCTTTCATGATACCCCCGGCCCCCCCGCAGCCACCAGACGACCCGGTGCCACCCCGCGAAACCGACCTGCCGCGCGGAGTCACCGAACCCGGAAGATCGGGTACGTGCCGTCCTCCAGGTGCTCGTCCAGGAGGCCCCAGTTGGCGAGCCCGTCGTCGGAGCGGGGCTCGAGCAGGTAGAAGGCCAGCCGGCCCAGTGGCTGGGTCGTCTCCACCACGCGGCTGCCGGGCGGCAGCGTGACGTCCCGGGCCTCCCAGGCGCCGAAGAGCGTCCGCTCCGTATGGCCCTGGAACTCCCGGGGCGCCGCGGCAGTGGAATCGATGCGGAACGCCTCGACCCGGAGCTCGAGGGGAGCCTCCGCCGAGTCCACCCGGACGCCGTGGGCCCGGAGCCGGTCCAGGGCCACCTCGATCTCCGGAGGGACGATGTAGCGTGCCGGAACCACCTCCGTATCGGTGGCCTGGAAGGTGCCGAACTCCCGCATCTGCACCGGGTCGACCACGTCGAGGCGGTTGAGGACCGGGGCCCCGGTGAAGGGATGGGGGATCGTCTCCACCTCGCCCATGAGGATCTCCACCAGCTCCGGCGATCTCTCGAAGGTGGCCCGGACCGGGAGGGTCTCGCCGGTGGCGGGGCGATCCGCCTCGGCCACCACCGTGCGGATGCGGTCCGCCGACTCCGCGGCCCAGTCCAGAATCTCCTCCACGAACCGGCGGGTGGCCCGCACCCGATCCTCGAAGGTGGCGTACGCGTAGGCCTCGCTGAGGATCGCGATCCGGTTCCTCAGACCCACGTAGTTGTTGTTGAACCGGGGGCGATGGTCGAAGGTGTACCACCCCATCTCGCCGTCGGGCGTGCGGCGCGCGTTGCCGTAGTAGTAGAAGTGCCAGCCGTCCCGCTCCCGGATGCGCTCGGTGATCCGCGGGAGAGCCTCGTTCCGGAGCAGCCGGTCGATGACCCCGGGCGTCCCGGGATGGAGGGGCGGCGAGTAGGTCAGGTGGTAGGCGTGCCGGGTACCGTTGGTGGTGTGCAGGTCGACGCCCACCTGGGGATCGTAGGCGGTGAGCATGGCCGCGAACGACCGTGCCTCCGGTGCGTCCAGCTTCATGTGGTCCCGGTTGAGGTCCAGCCCCTGGGCGTTGGGCCGCTGGCCCATCCCGCCGAGGGGGCCGTTCTGACGCGGCCGGTTCGTCAGGGCGACGCGCTCGTTCCCGTCGACGTTGTAGATGGGGGTGACCAGCAGGACCAGCTCGTCGAGCCAACGCGGGTCGTCCTGGGAGAGCAGGTCCCGAACCAGCATCAGCAGGGCCTCCTTCCCCGGGACCTCGCCCCCGTGGATGTCGCCCTGCAGGTAGACCCGCAGGCGCCCCGAGGCCCGCACCGCCTCTGGAGAGGCGTCGGAAACGCGCCCCACGACGAGGAGCGGGATCGCCCGGCCCTCGCTGGAATAGCCCATCCGGGTCAGGTGGGCCAGCGGTGAGGCCTCCGCAACCGCCTCCAGGAAGGCCACGGCCTCGGCGTAGCGCGTGGTCTCCATCCAGTCGGTCCGCTCCGGCGCGACGGTGAGCCGGTCGAGCTGGGCCACCGCCGGCACGGGGGCGAGAGCGGCGACCACGACGAGACCGGGAAGCGCACGCCGCAGGACGCTGGGTGGGGCGAGGATGGGCACGATCGTCTCCGAGGGGATGATTGAGGGGGGGCCAAACCTAGAAGCCCCATCATCCGTAGGACAGGACGTGGCCGGGACGGCGGAGTCGGTTACCTTTCGGGGTCGCCTCCCGCCCGCACCGGCTCCGACCCGTCCCCCACCCGGAGTGAATGGAGATCACGGCCCCGACCCCTACGGTCCTGCGCCGAGCCGCGGCCCCTTCCCGCCCCTTGCGGGTCCTGGACATCACCGACTTCTGGTCCGACGAGGCCAGCGGTGGGGTGAAGACCTACCTGCAGGCCAAGATCGACCACCTGGCCGAAGCGGGCCTCGTCCACTCCGTCGTCGTCCCCGGGGCGTCGTCCGGAGAGACGTGGGTGGGGAGGACACGCTTCCACCGGATCCGGGGTCCCCGGGTGCCCCTGTCCACGGGGTACCGGACCCTCCTCTCCACGGAGGCGGTTCGGAGGGTCATCGCGACGGAGCGCCCCGACGTCATCGAGGTGGGGAGCCCGTTCTTCGTCCCGTGGCTCGTGCAGCGGGCCCTCGGGGAGCCCCGCATTCCGACGCTGGGCTTCTATCACGCGGACCTGGTCCGGACCTTCGCGGAGCCCTACACCCAGCACCGATGGCTGGCCTGGCTGCGCGTGGGCCTGCGGATGACGGCGCGCCGCTTCGTACGGGACGTCTACCGGACCTTCGACCTGACGGCGGCCGCCTCGGCGTCCGTGGTCCGGGAGCTCCGCACGCTGGGGGTCGCGCGGGTCGCG